>DASPGI010000113.1:0-15945 GCA_035620695.1 Alphaproteobacteria bacterium | reverse complement strand
CTTCGCGGAGGCCAACGGGACAAGACTGCGCTATCTGGTTGCTGGCGAAGGCGAGCCGGTGCTTCTTCTGCACGGCTACGCCCAGACCAGCCATATGTGGCGGCCGCTCATCGCTGAGCTCGCCAAAACGCATAAGGTCGTCGCCCCTGATCTGCGCGGCTTCGGGGGATCGGCCAAGCCGGAGGGCGGCTACGACAAGAAGACGTTGGCGCAAGACATTCACGCCCTCGCCGCGTTGCTCGGGTTTAAGCACGTCGGTGTCGTCGGCCACGATATTGGGCTGATGGTCGCCTATGCCTACGCCGCTCAGTTTCCAAACGAAGTGGACCGGATCGTCTTGATGGATGCCTTCCTTCCGGGCGTCGGCGATTGGACGAGCGTCTGGCTGCTCAGAGACCTTTGGCATTTCCACTTTTATGGCAAGACACCGCTGGCGCTGGTCGAGGGTCGCGAGCGCATCTACTTGGAGCATTTCTGGAACGACTTCGCCGCGGATCCCCCGCGCTCGGTTTCCGAGCCGGACCGGCAGCTCTATGCGGTGGCCTATGCGCAGCCCGGCGCGATGAAGGCAGGCTTCGAGGTGTTCCGCGCCTTCGCGCAGGACGCCGACGACTTCGCCGGCTTCGCCAAGACCAAGCTGAGGATGCCGATGCTGGTATTGACCGGCGAAAAGGCGTCGGGGGATTTTCTCATCGAGCAGGGGCGGTTGGTCGCTGACAAGGTTGAGGGCGTCGTCGTCAAGGGCTCCGGCCATTGGCTCATCGATGAGGCACCAGATCAGGTCATTTTAAGAATCGTTTCTTTTTTTAATCGCTGAACCGTCGATCAGGTGGACGCTGCGCTGGTCGTGCCTCGGGGAGATGCGGTAATCGCGGCTGCACGTCGGCTTACACAACCGGAGCGATCATTCGCACGATATCGCTGCAGGGCCGAGTCTGACCCAGACCCGACATTCATAATCTCACTGTCGCGCAAGCGGCAGCTATTCCGCCGTTGGAAGATCCATCGCTCAGCGCCCGGTGGTCAGGACCACGCGGAACCGGGCTTTGCCGGTCAGCATCCGATCGTAGGCTTCCGCGGCGCGCTGGAGCGGCATCGTCTCGATGATCGGCGTCACGCCGCTCTGGGCGCTGAAGGCAAGCGTGTCCTCGGAGTCGATCGCCGCGCCCGACGGCCAGCCCTGGATGGAGCGCCGCGCGCCGATGAGTTCAAACGGCAAAGCTTCGATCGCGTCGCTTGACGCGCCGACGACCAGGAGCTTGCCGTTTGCGCCGAGTCCGCCGATCGTGGCGCTCATCGCCTTTGCGCTGGTCACGGTGGCGAGGACAACCTGGGCTCCGCCAAGCCTGGTCAGCTCGGCAGCGACGTTCTGGGAGACGCTGTCGATATAGTGATGTGCGCCGAGTTTCCGGGTCGACTCCTCCTTCTCGCGCCCGCGCGCGATGGCCACCGTCTTGAAGCCCATTCTGGCCGCGAACTGCACGCCCAGATGGCCCAGGCCGCCGACCCCGAGCACTGCGACGAGGTCGCCCGATAGCGCGCCGCTGTTGCGAAGCGCATTGTAGGTCGTGACGCCGGCGCACATCAGTGGAGCGGCGTGCTCGGCCGAGAGATCGTCGGGAATTCGTGCCAGCGCCTGGGCCGGCGCAATCATGTACTCGGCATAGCCGCCATCATGCGATATGCCGGTGATTTGCAGGTTGCGGCAGGTGATGAAATCGCCGCGCCGGCACGACGCGCAGTAGCCGTCGTGGCCGCCGTACCAGCCGACGCCGACGCGCTGGCCGACCTGCCATGGACCGACACCCGGGCCGATCGCGTCGATGACACCGGCGACCTCGTGGCCGGGCACGATCGGAAAGCGTATGCCGGGAAACGCGCCTTCCTTGGCGAACACGTCGCTATGGCAGACGCCGCACGCGTCGACCCTGATGCGCACCTGCCCCGGCCCCGGTTCGGGAATGTCGCGCTCGACCAGCTCGAAGGGTCCGCCCGCGCGGGGAACCTGCGCCACTCGCATCATTGCCATGTGTAATCCTCCTTCAAGACAGCCTGCTGCGTGAGGCCGCCGGTCAGTAGCGGTCGACGTCGACGACCGCTTGGGCGAAGGCATGCGGCGCCTCCTGCGGCGGATTGTGACCGACGCCGCCGGTGAGGAGCCGGTGCTGGTACTTGCCGGAGAACTTCTTTGCGTAGACGGCCGGGTCCGGGTGCGGCGCGCCGTTGGCATCGCCTTCGAGCGTGATCGTCGGCACGCTGATGGCCGGAAACTCGGCGAGCCGTTTTTCGAGCGCGTCGTATTTCGGCTCGCCCTCGGCCAGGCCAAGACGCCAGCGGTAGTTGTGGATGACGACGTCGACGTGGTCCGGGTTGTTGAAGGCCGCCGCGCTGCGCGCGAACGTGGCGTCGTCAAAATCCCACTTTGGAGACGCGAGCCGCCAGATGAGCTTCGAAAAATCGTGCCGGTACATGTCGTAGCCAGCGCGGCCGCGCTCGGTGGCGAAATAGTACTGGTACCACCATTCGAGCTCGGCCTTCGGCGGCAGCGGCCTCTTGTTGACTTCGCGGCTGCCGATCAGATAGCCGCTGACCGAGACCATGGCCTTGATGCGCTCCGGCCACAGCGCCGCGAGGATGTTGGCCGTCCGCGCCCCCCAATCATAGCCGGCGATGATCGCTTTCTCGATCCTCAGGGCATCCATCAAGGCGATGATGTCGACCGCGAGCGCCGACTGCTGGCCGTTCCGGGGCGTTTCGCCCGAAAGAAAGCGCGTCGTGCCGTAGCCACGCAGGTAGGGGGCGATCACCCGATAGCCAGCCGACGCGAGCAATGGCGCGACATCGACAAAGCTGTGGATGTCGTAGGGCCACCCGTGCAGCAGAAGGACGGGGGGTCCTTCGGCGGGGCCATCTTCCGCGTACCCGACATTGAGGACGCCGGCATCGATCTGCTTCAGCGAAGCGAAAAATGTGTTTGTCCCAGGTTTTATCGCGGGCTGAGCCGGCGGGTTCGCCCCGGCGGCTTGCGCGTAGACTGGGCCGCTCGTGCCGAGTTGGGTTGCGGCAAGGGCCGCGGCGCTGGCGACGAAAAAGCGACGGCGGTTGATGGTCTCGGAGGATTCGAAACTACTCATCGGCGAATCTCCCTCGTGCGATGGATCAATTGGAATACCGCCTCAGCTCTTTCGGCGGTGCTATCCGAACGTGAAGGCGTAGGCGCGGACACCGGGATCGAGGAATTCGATCTCGAAGGTCCGCTCCGTGATCGCTCTCGATTGCCGCACGAGCTGATACAGGCGTGGCTCCCGAACGCTGCCCGATCCTTCGGCATCGACATCCACACCGTTATGGGCCCCCGGCGCAGCGCCATCGATCTTAATGTGAAAGCGGACAGGCCGGTTTGGGGCGGTAGAACCCATTACGAGGTGAACGTCACGCGCGTGGAAACGGAGAGCGATGCGGCCACCTTCCTTATTGAGCACGGTGACCGTTCTCTCCAATGTCCAGTCGCCCGAAAGGGCCCAATGATTGAGGGCCAAACGCGCAGGGGCGGCGTAGGTACGACTCTTCCCCAGTACTGCGTCGCCGGGCGACGAAAAATTTTCCGTGCGATCGTAGCCCAAGTAAATCTCCGGGGTTCTCAGGTTGGCCCAATCAGCAGCCGCTTCGGCGCCTTGGCCATTCACGGAAACCAAATCGGGACCGATGCCACTGGATCCGGCCTCGGCCAGCAATCGCCGAATGATCATCTCCGATTGTTCGTAAGCGCCCTCGCCGAACTGATGGTGCCGGATACGCCCTTGCGCGTCGACGAAGTAGAATGCTGGCCAGTAATGATTGTTGAATGCGCGCCATATCGCATAATCGCTATCGACTGCGATCGGGTAATGAATCCTCATGTCCTGCACGGCGCGTCGGACATTTTCGATGTCGGCTTCAAACGGGAACTCGGGCGTGTGCACGCCGACCACCAGCAGACCCTTGTCCCGGTACTTCTCAACCCATGCACGAACGTAAGGATGCGCGCGCAGCCAGTTGATGCAGGTGTAGGTCCAGAACTCGACGAGGACGACTTTTCCGCGCAGATCCGCCGGGGCCAGTGGAGAGGAATTGATCCACGCGGTCGCGTCTGCGATAGACGGCATCTCACGTTCGATGGGCCGGCCTCCCGGGCCCAGCCGTGCCGCTTGCGCGAGCACGGAAGCTCTCATGTCGAACTGGGCTAAGGCAAGGGTCCCGGCCGCCGCGCCGAGAAAGCGGCGGCGATGGATCGAGCCGGACGTTTCGATCGTACGCATCGGAAATCTCCTTCGTTCGACCCTCCGAGTATCGTCACAATAGCTGGCGGTCCACGGTCGGATTTTCGCAGCGAGGCCGCTGCCGATCCGGCCTAGACCAGGTTGACGGTCACATCGATGTTGCCGCGCGTGGCCTTGGAGTATGGACAGGTCTCGTGCGCATCATCGACGATGGCCTGCACGACGTCGCGGTCGACTCCCGGCACGCTCACATTGAGGCGCGCGCGCAGGAAGTACGCGCCGTCGGCGATGTTCAGGTCCACCTCGGCATCGATCGCGGTGTCCGCTGGAAGGGCGATCTTGCGCTTGCGGGCGGCCAGCGCCATCGCACCCTCGAAGCAGGCTGACCAGCCGGCGGCGAAAAGCTGCTCTGGATTGGTGCCGATGCCCGGCGCGCCGGGGCTCGCGAGCTTGACATCCAAGCGGCCGTCGCTGCTGCGCGAGGCACCCTCACGGCCGCCCGACGTGCGGGTCTTCGCCGTGTACAGGACTTTCTCACGCGTCGTCGTCGTTACCATGGTGGCTCTCCTCGATGGCTCTGGTTGCGCGGAGAAGCCGCTGTCCCAAAGGATCTGGGCGGCGGCCTCGGCAAGGGCCCGTCAGGTGTTGTGAGATGCGATTAGCCGTGGTTGCTCAGGACGGCAGCGGTGTGCCGGCCTGCTCGCGGACCAAGTATTCAGCGTACCAGTTCGGCCAGTTCGAATCATGCTGGCCCGTCCGCTTCTCGTGCTCGCCGTGTGCGGCTGCTGCACGTCGGAGCGCGCTTGCGAGGTCAGTCGACGAGCTGAATGTGGTCGTGTTCGCATCCACGCGTCCGGGCAGTCGGTCGGTGACTTCCTGGAGCAGCCAACCGTTGCCGTCCGGATCGTTGAACGAGGCGTACGAGCGATAGCTGCGATGCTCGGGATCCGGACCGCTGACCCGGACCCGCCCGAACAGGTAGGGCTCGTCCGTGCCGGCGTGCACGTCGCCGGCGTGGAACACCTCGCTGATCTTGACGCCGCGAGCGAGCAGTTCGTCGCGAGCGGCCTTGATGTCGGAGACGATCAGGTACAGGCCTTGGGCCGAGCCGGGTGTCGCCGCAGTGACGTTCTTGCCGAAGATGACCGATGCCCCGGAGCCAGGCGGCGTGAACTGGATCACACGCCAGTCGTCGCCGGTGAAGTCGGCATCGAACCTCCATCCGAGTCCCGCGTAGAACTCCTTCGCGCGATCGACATCCGACACGGGAATGACGACCACCTCGAGCTTCGTATCGACCCGCTGCGCGCTCTGGGTCTTGATGGCAGTTTTGCCGCGTAGTTGCGTACTCATGTCCAACTCCTCAGTTTGAAGGTTTCGAAATCGGCTCAAGCCGGGGCTTCTCGCCGTGCGAACTCAGCGGCATGAAGCTTCACGAAGTCGTGCATGCTCGTCGGCGTCGTGCGGGTGAGCCTGTTCAGGTCATCCGTCATGCGGTCGTACCGTCCCTGCGCGTGAAGATCAGCCATCACAGCGAGGTGGTTGACGAGGTGCACCGGTGCGCCCGTCGCGCGAAGCGCGTCGATCCACCCCGAAAGCGGGACGTTACGATAGCGGATCGTCCGGCCAAGCGCCTTGGAGAAGACCCGCGCGTAGTGGTCTAAATCGGCCGACTCGAATCCGGTTAGATTGTAGACATGACCGATGTGCGGCGAGGGATCGTCGAGGATCACCGACACGGCGCGCGCCACGTCTACGGCCGATATGGGCGAGGTCCGGCCGCCGCCGAGCGGCAACGCTAACTCGTCGCGTTCCCGTATGCCGGAAGCGGCGAGACGCAGAAAGAAGCCTTCGAGGAAGACCGTCGGCCGTACCGTGACGACCGGCAGCGCCGACCACGCCAATGCCTGCTCCGCAAGCCAGTGTAGTTTGTGTTGCGGGCTGTCGGTGGTCTCGGTGATGCTCATCTGCGTGACCGTCATCTGCGACATGTTCACGAAGGCCTCGACGCCGTGATGGCGGGCCACCGCGGCGGTGTTGACTGTCGCGTCTAGATACGCCGGCGAGACCGACATGCCAAAGTAGATGCGAGCGCTGCCTTCGATCGCGCGGTGCATCGAGGCGAGGTCGGTCAGATCGCCCTGCACGACCTCGGCGCCGAGCCGCCGCAGGGCTTCGGAGCGTTCATCCTCTCGGCGAACCAAGGCGCGCACCTTGTGCCCCTTGGCAAGCAGCATTGCGGTGAGGTTGCGGCCGATGGCACCGATATCTCCTGCCGCTCCGGTCACAAGGATCGGGCTGTCGTATTTAGTTTCCATCGTGTTGCTCCTTGCCTTGCTTCTGAACCGCTGACGCCGAACGCATGGCGGTTTGATCGTTCGGCGTGAGACTTCGGAGCCCGCTCCGCAACTGATTTGAGCCGTTGTGGTCTCACGCCGCGCCTTCGCGACCCTTAGCGCGACTGCGACCCCGAGTGGGCCAAAGTGCCGGGCGCGGTGAACGTCAGCGTCACCACCTGTCCGGGGAAAACTTTGTGGTTGGCATCGACCAGCTCGATTCTCACCTTGTGCTCGCCGGGCGGCAGTCCGGCCATGTCGACCGTGTTGTTGTCACTCGCATCCGCCCACCACCAGGGCAGGTCGTCGATGGTGATGTGCAGATGCCCGATCCGTGGCGATGCGTTGAGGGCGCCCGCCCCGAACACGGGCGCGATGCGCAGATTCTCCACCCGGTACTGAGCCCAGAAGACGCCCTGGGCCAGCCCCTCGCGCAGCGGAGGGTCGACGATCAGCTTGGGTGCGGGCTCGTTCGCGATGGCGACGTACGGTGTCGCGCCGCGGATCTCTCTTGCGCTCTGGGCGAAGGCGCTCGTAGCGAGCAAGGTGCCGGCTGCAATGGCGGCAAGGGTCTTGATGAGCATGTTCATTCTTCTGTTGCGAATCCACGTCTTTGGTCACGTGGCGAAACCTGCTGTCCCGAGAAATCTAGGCCGACGCCGCAGCGAACGCCCGTTATCGGTTGTGAGACGTTGTTAATCGATGCGCCTGTGATCGATCGGCCAACGTCGTTCCGGAGCCACCCATCGGCGGCGCTTGGGGGGATGGAACCGCCGCCAGGGAGCGCGCGTGGGAGCTGAGCGCCGCGACCGACTACGCGGCGCTTTTAGCTTCTTTGGGCGGGATAACCCGACAGCGCGCGAGCGCTTCTGCGGCCGGCGTTCGCGCCATTCGCGGAAGGCTCCGATACGGCAGATCTGATGTTTGCCGTGCGCTGATTAACGGCCGCGTCGTGGCCGGGTCGAAAGTCGTGAACGTCGTGGCGAAAGGGAACAAAACGGATGGGTACCGCCCGATAAGACGGTCATGACCAGGCTCTTGCAGCTCAAGAGCCATACCGCTCGCGCTAGCTCGAGTCAGGCTCTATGCCAGCACCTAGGGCGACGGTCTAAGCGGCGCCGACAAAGGTGTTGGAGCCGCAGATGTAGACGTTACCGAACGTGCCGTGCGCCTTCCTTGCGCCCGACGCATACGCGGCGGGCCAACCGGAGCTGATCGCAAAGCGACAACATTCTCGGCGGCCGGAGATAGGCTGGCCGCCTATTCGGCCGCTTGCCGCCGAGGCAGCACCCAGTCGGCACGCGGGTAATGGCAGGTGTAGCCGTCGGGGTAGCGCTGCAGGTAATTCTGGTGTTCCGGCTCCGCCTGCCAGAAGTCCCCCACCGGCTCGACCTCGGTCACGACTTTACCCGGCCACAGGCCCGATGCGTCCACATCTGCGATGATGTCCTCAGCTATTCGCTTCTGTTCATCGTCGACGTAGTAGATCGCCGACCGGTAGGAGCTGCCGACGTCTGCCCCCTGTCGGTTTCTCGTGGTGGGATTATGGATCTGGAAGAAATACTCCAGAATCCGCCTATAGCTGATGATCTCGGGATCGAAGATGATCTCGATGCCTTCGGCATGGGTGCCGTGATTGCGGTAAGTCGCATTCGGCACGTCGCCGCCGGTATAGCCCACGCGGGTCCCGATGACGCCGGGCAGCTTGCGGATTAGATCCTGCATGCCCCAGAAGCAGCCACCAGCCAGAACAGCTTTTTCCGTCATTTAGATATCCTCTACGTACTTGAGATACGCACCGTAGCCCTCGGCTTCCATCTGGTCACGCGGAACGAAGCGCAGTGCAGCGGAATTGATGCAGTAACGTAGCCCGCCCCGGTCTTTGGGGCCGTCGGGAAACACATGCCCGAGGTGACTGTCGCCATGCACCGAGCGCACCTCGGTGCGGATCATGCCATGCGAGTCGTCCCGCAGTTCGTTGACATTTGCCGCTTCGATCGGTCTGGTGAAGCTCGGCCAGCCCGAGCGGGAATCGAACTTATCAGTCGAGGCGAAAAGCGGTTCGCCGGAGACGACGTCAACATAAATCCCTGGCGCCTTGTGGTCATGATACTCCCCTGTGAAGGGGCGTTCGGTACTATTCTCCTGCGTCACCCGATACTGCGCGGGCGTAAGCTTCCTGACCGCCTCGTCAGTCTTTGCGTAGTTCATTGGTCTTCCTCCATTCCTTGCAGCGGCGTTCAGATAGGTGCGGTTGGATTACAGGACCTCAACGGTCCTTTCCTCGTTGACAGCCGCGCGCAAGACACCAGCCTTGGGGCTAATTTGCGCGGCGGCGGCTTTAACGATGGTGCTCACTGTGTTCTCCTTCCACGTTGACGTTCTCCTCTGATGACGCCCCGACCCTAAGTCCGGTGAGCACGAGGCCGGACCGGTAGATGATTGCCGTACCGATGCCGAAGACCGCGTGAAAGCCGACTTCGATCGGCACCATCCCGAGATGGAAGCCGCCGCCAACGCCGAGCCCCTTCAGCGGCAGAACGACAAACCAGTACCCAGCGAGCGGGGCGAGGCCGTAGACAAGGCCACCCAACCAGCGTCCGAACAGAGCTGTGAGCCGCGGCTCGAGCAAAGCGTAGCCCACTCCCCAGAGCCCGGCCCAGAGACCCAGATTCAGGGTCTGCGGCACGCCGAAGGGCGCCACCGGCATGAGGCTGAAGGGCAAAGCAGGCAGCACATTCGCAGCGAAGAGAAGGCTGCCGAACCCTCCCTGGAAAATCAGGTGCGAGAGGAACCCGGCTAGGAAGCCTAGGACGAGGCGCGTTGCGGTGGTAGACATCTGGGAGTCCTTTCTGTGACGCGGTCTCAAACAGATCATCGCGTCAGCCGAACGAGGACAACACGCGCATCAGCCGCTTGGTGCGCATTCGACGAGCGCGACGAATCGAAAATGCTAACGAAGAATTCGCTCATTCGGCCACACATGAGCGTAAATGAAGGCTGACCCGGCATGGCGATGGGACAGCGACTTGCTGTCTGGAGGGCGGTTCACGACGAGGGCGATCAGGCTCTTTCCTGCGATGTTTGGTATGGCGTGCTCGAAGACGGTATTCACCTGCTCGAGCTCGTGGGCATGCGCGGCAGCGGTCGCCAGCGTGATTGCGCCCGCAGGCGCAACAATCGAGGTCAAAAAGCCGACACCGGCAAAAAAGCGGCGCCGGCTCGGGGATTGTGAATTGATAGACATTGACGTTCCCCTTGTAAGACCCGCGTCTTTGGTCACGCGGTGAACCCTTCTGGCGTGAGAAATCTGGAACCGGGCTGGGGCACGAGCTCGATCGGCGTTGTGGAGCGTTGAGAGAGGTTGTTAGTCGCCGCTCTGCTGTATGGCAGAACCTTCGCGAGCTTCATCGCGCGTGCGAAGTCGCGTCCGGCACCGTGAATGTCACCGCCTGTGAGGCGAGGATTCGGTGCGTAGGGTCGGCCAACTCGATCAGCACTTTGTACTGACCGGGCGGTAGCCCGGCCACGACGATCGTGTTGCTGTTGCTGAAATCTCCCCATCGCCAGGGCAGGTCGTCGAGCGATACGTGCAGATGCCCGACCCGCGGAGATACGTCGAGGACGGCCGCCCCGAGCACCGGCAGGATGCGAAAGTTCTCGACCTCATACGGGATGAGGGCGACGCCCCGAGCCAATGGCTCGGGAAGCGGGGCGCCCACGGTCAGCCTGGGTGCGGGTTCGTTCTCGATCGCGACCAGCGGCGAGCGGCCGGGAACCTTCGTGGCACTCTGGGCGAAGGCGCTGGTGGCGAGCATGGTGCCAACCGCGATGGCGGCAAGCGCCCGGATGACCATGATCGTTCTCCTGTCTCGAAAGGGTGGCGAGAAATGGATAACGGCGTTCACTTGTCGCGCACGCTGAGCGCGTAGTCGTCCCATTGCCGGTACGACCCGTTGCTACGCCCTTCGCGCGGCGGCCGTTCCGACGAGCGCAGCGAACGAAGCCGGATGGATAACACCAGCAAGCAAACGGCGCCAGGCCGGCGACAGTGAATTGACGGGCATTGACGTTCTCCAGCGTGAAACTGCATGGTTGGCCACGACGGGAAACCTGCTGTCCCGACAAATCTAGGCGGAGCCTGCGGCAACCGCCCGTTATGCGTTGTTAGGTGCCGTTAGCCGGTGCAAGTAGCGGCGGTGAATGGCAAAGTTGATGGATGCCGGCCGTGGCCGCGGCGCCGACCGGAAACCGCCGCCGCATATCGCCGGCACGCGGCTTGACCTAGAATGCGAGCTTCGTTCGGCTGCGGAAGAAAACGCCATGACCGGTGCCGCGGCGCAGGCCAGAGACGTCATATCGTTTGGGCCTTTCAGTCTCATCGCGAGCGAAAGGCTCTTGACCAGGGACGGCGCCCCCGTGGAATTGGGTGCACGCGCGTTCGACATCCTGATCGCGCTCGTTTCCCATCCCAACGAAGCTGTCAGCAAGCGGGATCTGCTGGCCCGGGTGTGGCCGGACGTGACGGTGGAAGAAGGCAGCCTGCGCTTTCACATGGCGAGCCTGCGCAAGGCCCTCGGCGACGGAAAGGACGGTGCACGCTACATCACCACGCTCGCAGGGCGCGGTTACTGTTTCGTGGCACCGATCTCGCGATCCAGCGATCCCGGCGCGAAGCCGACCGCGGAGTCCGCGAACGTTCCGCACGCAAACCTGCCCGGCTGTCTCCCCCGCATGGTCGGGCGCGCTGAGGATATCCGGGCGGTTGCAAGCCTCCTAGCCGCCGAGCGGTTCGTCACGATCGTCGGCAGCGGCGGCGTCGGAAAAACCACCGTCGCGGTCGCGGTCGCCCACGAAATGATCGGCGCGTTTGCCGGCGCCGCCCTCTTTATCGACCTCGGTTTGCTGATTGCCCCCGATCTGACGGGAACGGCCGTGGCATCCATGCTGGGTCTGTCGGTTCAGTCCGACGACGCAACACCTAGCCTGCTCGCCCATCTGCGGGATAAGCGGATTCTCCTGGTCCTCGACACCTGCGAGCATCTCATCGAGGCAGTGGCGCCGCTCGCGGCTCGCATCTTCGCGGCCGCGCCGCAGGCGCACATCCTGGCGACGAGTCGCGAGGCGCTTCGCGTCGAGGGCGAGCATGTCTACAAGCTGGAGCCGCTTGCCTGTCCGCCGGATGAGCCGGCGCTCACCGCCGCCGTCGCGCAGACGTTTCCGGCGATCCAGGTGTTCATGGAGCGCGCTGCGGCAAGCGGCGCGTTGCTGGATTTCAGCGATGCGGACGCCGCGGTTGTCGCCGGCATCTGCCGCAAGCTCGACGGCGTGGCGCTGGCGATCGAGCTGGCAGCGGGTAGGGTCGGCGCTTATGGCCTGCAGCAAACGGCGGCCCTTCTCGACCAACGCTTGGCGCTGCTATGGCCGGGTCAGCGCACCGCGCCGGCGCGCCAGAAGACGCTGCACGCCACGCTGGATTGGAGCTACGCGCTGCTGTCCGAGACGGAACGCGCCATGCTGCGCCGTCTTGCCGTATTCGTCGGGCATTTCACGATGGATGCAGCGCTCGCTGTGGTGACGAGCGGAGGCATCGACCCGGAGCTCGTCTTCGGGGCCATCGATAGTCTCGTCACCAAGTCGATGGTCGCAACTCGCCCCGCTGGCGCGATGATGCGCTACCGGCTGTTGGACACGACACGCGCTTACGCCCTCGACATCGAAATCGACGATGCCGAGCTCTCCGACTTGGCAGCGCGTCACGCAATCTATCACCGAGACTGGCTAAAGCAGATCGGGGCCGAGGCGCCGTCGCTGACGGACCCCGCGGAACGGCTGCCACTGCTCGCCGGCCTGAACAATGTACGCGCGGCTCTCGAATGGTGCTTCGGAGCCGGCGGCAACACCGGCATCGGCGTTGAGCTAGCCGCTGCGGCGGCGCCCGTGTTCCTGGCGATGTCGCTGCTGCCCGAATGCCACCGCTGGTCGGAGCGGGCGATCGAAGCGCTGAGCGACGCCACGCGCGGCGGCGCCGAGGAGATGCGCCTGCAGACAGCACTGGGCATGTCGCTGATGTTCATTCACGCCAGCAGCGAAATGGCGCGGTCGGCGCTGGACCGGAGCCTTGAGATCGCTGAAGAGCGCGGCAACGCCCTTGAGCGATTGCAGGTCCTGGGTCCGCTGCATATGTTCCATTTGCGCATCGGCAATTTCAGATCCGCTTTGGACTACGCCCAGCAGGGCGTAGCCGCGTCAAAGGCGGTTGAGGATCCTGCAGCTCGCACGCTGGCCCATGCTCTGGCAGGAATCTCGCTCCACGTGGTCGGCGACCTTGGCGCGGCCCGTTCGGAACTTGAGGCGGCGCTCCGGCATGGTCGGGGCTCGCAGCGGACGAGGGCGGTCTATCTCGGTTTCGACGGCCAGATCCTGGCCAGTGTCGTGCTGGCCCGGACCCTGTGGCTGCAGGGTCATCCCGCCCAGGCACTGGAACTTCTGCACCGGACGGTCAAGGATGCCGAACGGAAGAACCATCCGGTCACGCTGGCGATCACGCTGATCTACGCCATTTCCGTGCTGTTTTTGACCAGCGATCTCGACGGCGCAAAACGGCACGTCGACTGGTTCGTTACGCACGCTCAACGCCACGCTCTGGCCCCCTATCTAGCGGTTGGCCGCGGCTTCGCAGGGAGACTGGCCATTCTGCAAGGCGATGCGAAAGGCGGCGTCGACAGCCTGCAGTCCTGCCTGGCGCAGTTTCACGCGGCGCGGTACGAGCTCGTGACTACTCCCTTCAAAATGTCACTCGCAGAAGGGCTCATCGTCCTTGAGCGGCGGGTCGAAGCCGTGGCGCTCATCGACGAAACCATCAGACTGTGCGAAGCGAACGGCGACCTCGTCTATATGCCCGAGTTGCTGCGCGTGAAGGGCGGTCTTCTGCTCTCCATGCCGACGGCGGGCGAGACAGACGCGGAACAATGCTTCAGGCAGTCGCTGGAATGGAGCCGCCGCCAGGGAGCACTGGCCTGGCAGCTGCGCACCGCGATCGACTATGCGGCGCTATTAGCTGCTCAGGGAAAAACCGATAGCGCCCGGGCGCTTCTGCGACCGACCGTCGAGCAGTTCGTGGAAGGCTCGGATACAAGAGATCTGAAGTCTGCCGCGCGCCTATTAGCAACCTTGTAGTGCCTCGCTCACATTGGCCAGATTACTGCCGTCCTTTAGGCAATATGAATTCATGTCCGCTCCTGAGACGTTTTGAGCGCGGCTTTGGCCTATGTCGAAAAGCGTCACCTTACGTCCGGTTGCACCCGTACGGACGTACCATGCACCAAAGGAGGTCATCCATCATGTCTAACAGTTTCGACGCCATCATAATCGGCACGGGCCAATCTGGCCCATCGTTGGCGGAGCGCTTTGCGCAACAGGGGCTCCGCGTCGCCGTCATCGAGCGCAAGTACTTCGGCGGCACTTGCGTCAACACTGGATGCGTCCCGACGAAGACGCTCGTCGCGAGCGCTTATGTCGCCCACATGGCACGGCGCGCGGCGGACTACGGCGTCGATATCGGCGGGCCGATTAAGGTCGATATGGAGCGCGTCAAGGCCCGCAAAGACGGCATTGTCGCGAAATCGCGCAACGGAGTTAAAGGCTGGATGGAAGGCCTCGCGCAATCGACCGTCTATCACGGTCATGCGCGCTTCACCGGGCCAAAGACGGTGAGCGTCAACGGTGAGGTCCTGGAGGCCGACAGGATCATCATCAACACGGGCGGCCGTGCGCTCGTTCCCGCCATGTCCGGGCTCGATCGCGTGCCTTATTTCACCAACAGCTCGATGATGGAGGTCGACTTCCTGCCGGAGCATCTCCTGATCATCGGCGGCAGCTATATCGGCCTCGAGTTCGCGCAAGCTTATCGCCGCTTTGGCGCCCGCGTGACGGTGGTTGAGATGGGCGAACGGCTGATTGCACGCGAGGACCCGGACGTGTCGAAAGCCGTACGGGAGATCCTTGAGGGCGAGGGTATCGAGGTGCGGCTCAACGCGGAATGCATAGCGGTCGAGAAGGACGGGAATGGCGTCGCCATGCGCGTCGATTGTAGCACCGGCGCGCCGGTCGTGCAGGGCAGCCATCTCCTGCTCGCGGTCGGTCGGCAGCCGAATACCGACGACCTCGACCTCGAGCGCGCCGGAGTGACGACCGATGCGAAAGGCTTCATCACCGTCGACGACCAGTGCCGCACCAACGTTGCGGGCATCTGGGCCGTGGGCGATGTCAATGGCCGCGGGGCCTTCACCCACACATCCTACAACGACTTCGAGATTGTCGCGGCCAACCTTTTCGACAATGATCGGAGGCGCATCTCCGATCGCATACCCTGCTATGCCCTCTTCATCGACCCGCCGCTCGGCCGAGTTGGGATGACCGAGCGCGAGGCGCGAGCGAATGGCATCGAGGCGCTTGCCGCCAAGCGGATGATGACGACCGTGGGGCGCGCGCGCGAACGCGGCGAAACCCTGGGATTCATGAAAGTAATGGTCGACGCCGCGTCGAAGAAGGTGCTCGGCGCCGCGATCCTGGGCCTAGCGGGCGACGAGGTCGTGCACGCCTTCCTTGACGTGATGGCCGCCGGCGCCCCCTACACCGCGATTTCGCGCACAATGCATATTCATCCGACGGTCGCCGAGTATTTACCGACAATGCTGGGCGATCTCAAACCGCTTGCCTGACAGTTGGGAAACGCGAGGCAGATCGGCATAGATGCCATCGGATAAATGACATTGGGTTTCCCGGTAATGAACCCGCCGAGGATAGGCGCGATGCAGTCGTCGTGACCGTCGGCGGAGCGGTGCTCGATGACAATGTCTGTCCGATCGTAATGGCCGAACGCGCGCAAGCCCTCCCGGAACGACTCGGCCGCTTCCTGCGTTGCCGTTTAGTACACGAAGGAGCCGCACGCGATCGGGTGCGTGGTTTCGATCGTCGCTGCCGCGGTGGCGGCGGACGATGACGTGACGGCCGCGCTTATCGAGCAGCGCCATCGGCAATGGTGCTCCACACCTTTATGAACGGCGCCGAGAGCGGCGGCGGGCTCCGGAGTTGGGGACGTGGCGTGGCCATGGCGGTTGCTTGTGAAACCGGTGAGGCCCGGTTCTGGCGCCTTTGGAGTGCCCCCTTTGAAGTGGTCCGAGGGTAGAGTGAAAGTCGGATCACAGTTGGAGGGAGAAAAGCATGCCGCGTCAACGGTTCACAGCCGAACAGATCATTGCCAAGTTGCGTGAAGCCGAGGTCGTGACCAGCCAAGGAAGGACGGTGGCCGAAGCGGTGCGCCAGATTGGCGTCACCGAGCAAACCCT
>DASPGI010000112.1:0-78113 GCA_035620695.1 Alphaproteobacteria bacterium | reverse complement strand
CCTCAATCTGGCGCTCAGGATCAACGACTTTCTCTCGGGACTATTTCTCGGCGTCGGCCTCAGGCTGGTGGACTTCAAGGTCGAGTTCGGACGGCTGTGGGAGGGCGAGGAGATGCGCATCGTTCTCGCCGACGAGATCAGTCCCGACTCCTGCCGCCTCTGGGATCTCAAGACCAACGAGAAGCTGGACAAGGACCGCTTCCGCCGCGACCTCGGTCAGGTGGAGGAGGCCTACCAGGAGGTCGCCCGCCGACTTGGTATTCTGCCCGAGAGCGGTCCGGGGGACTTGAAGGGCCCCAAGACGATGCAGTGATCGAAGAGGCGATGAAAGCACGCGTCCATGTCACGTTGAAGTCCGGTGTCCTCGATCCGCAGGGCAAGGCGATAGGTCATGCCTTGCACAGCCTCGGCTTCACGAGCGTGCGCGAGGTGCGCCAGGGCAAGGTGATCGAACTCGATCTCGAGGAAAGCGACCCGCAAAAGGCCCGCACCGCCGTCGAGGCCATGTGCGGCAAGCTGCTCGCCAATCCCGTAATCGAGAACTACTCGATCGAACTGACATGATCCGCTCGGTGTTCTGGCGCCCGCTCGACGAGATCGGACTGGAGCATCTTCTTCTCGAAGGCGACAATGACGGATTCCATGCCGACGGTGCGATTCTCCAGACCAAGGCGGGGCAACCCTTCCGTGTGCGTTACCGGATCGAGGCGACGCCGGGCTGGAAAATGCGCGCCTGCGACATTGTTGTCGAAGCTCCGCGCCGGCTGCTCCTGCTACGGATCGACGCCGGGGGACGCTGGCGGGATGAGGCGCGTGGCGAGAACCTGCCAGGCCTTGCAGACTGCCGCGAGGTCGACATTCAGGTGTCGCCATTTACCAACAGCCTCGCCATCGGCCGGCTGGCGCTCTCGCCGGGTCAAAGCCGCGACATCGAGGCCGCCTATATCACCGTCCCCGAACTGACCCTCGCCCCGGCGTCCCAACGCTATACCTGCCTTGCGCCGGATCGGTACCGCTATGAGGGGCTGGACACCGGCTTCTCGGTTGAGCTGCCGATCGATGCCGACGGGCTGGTGCTGGACTATCCCGGCCTCTTCCGCAGGGTCGTCGGACCCAACGACTGAAGCGATGCCTCCCAGCATCTGGTTCCTGCAAGGGGAGAAAATGGGGGACAACGCTCAGGTGCTAGCGATTCTGGGGACGCTCGCCCTGCCCTGGGAGACCAAGCGCCTTTACGTGCAGCCCCAATGGCGGCTCGGCAAGCCGCCCTTCGCGATCAACCTCGACCATTTGGACCTTGCGCGCTCCGACCCGCTGAACCCTCCCTGGCCGGACCTCGTGATCACTTCGGGCCGGCGCATGGCCATGGCGGCGCTTTGGGTGAAGGAGCAGTCAGGCGGGCGTACGAAGATCGCCTATATCGGCCGCCCTCGCCGCTGGATCGAGCGCTTCGATCTGGTGATCGGGACGGCGCAGTATCGGCTGCCGAACACCCCCAACGTGCTGAAGCTCGACCTGCCCCTGATGCGCCCGGATCGGGAGGCGGTGGCGGCCGCCGGCCGGACATGGGCTCCGCGCCTCTCGGGCCTTGCGCGGCCGCTCATCGCCGTTCTGGTGGGAGGCCGGACCAAACCCTACCGCTTGGACGCCAATGTCGCCCGTGACCTTCTGGCGGCAGCGGAGCGCGAGCGCAGGCGCTCCGGCGGTTCGCTTTATGTCACCACCAGTCGGCGCACAGGCCCCGAGGCCGCCGATGCCATCGAGCGCGGTCTCCCCGACGGCGCCCGCCTATTTCGGTGGCGCCCGGAGGCGGCGGGGGACAACCCCTATCTAGGCCTCCTGGCGTTGGCCGACGCCTTCATCGTCACCGGCGATAGCGCCTCGATGATGGTGGAGGTAGCCCGACTCAGCCGGCCGTTGTCGATCTTTCCGCTGCCGGTCGGAGTGTCGCTGATCGAGCGACCCCTCTATGCTCTGGGACGGCTATTGCATCCGAGCACCGAGGCGAACCGCCGTTGGTGGAGCGGCTTTTTGGGGCCCCTGGGCGATTTCCTCTACGACACAGTCGGTTTGCCCTATTCGCGCGACCTCACCATGTTGCACGAGGCCCTGATCCGGCGCGGCATGGCGTCGCGGGTGGGCGAGCGGGTGCCCCACCCCGCGACTGGTACGAGCGAAATCGAAGACGAGCTGTCGGTCGCTGCAATGCGCATCCGGCGCCTGCTGCCGACCGCTTAGCGCATCAATCTGGCCTGTCGCAGTGCATTGCCTGTATTATCCCGCTCCGATTCGGCTCGCTGTGGACCAGAGGCTCGGCATGACTCCGACCGTCTTCATTCACACCAACCATAAGCAGCTCGTCGGCGCTCTGGTGTCGAGCTATTCCTTGAAGCGGAACTCGCGGCATCCTGAGGGCTTCGAGGTGCGCGTCATCAACAGCGAGGATCATCCGTTCCTGAAGGCACGGGAGGGGCAACCTTTCCTGCGCGAGGGAAAGAAATGGATCTGGCGCTACGATGACCTGCAATCCTTCACCCCCTTGCGGTTCATGCCGCCGGAGCTGATGGGCTATCGGGGAAGGGCCGTGGTGATCGATCCCGACATCTTCGCGGTCGGCGACATCACCGAGCTTCTGGATCGAGACATGAAGGGCAAGGCGATCTTGTGCAAGGCGCGGCGGACGGAGAAGAAATTCGCTTCCAGCGTCATGTTGCTCGATTGCGCAAAGCTCACGCACTGGAAGTGCGAGGAGCAGTTCAACGAACTGTTCGAGATGAAGCGCGACTATATGGACTGGATTTCTCTGCTTTGCGAGCCCGAGGAAACCATCGGCCTTTTCGAAGAGGAATGGAACAGCTTCGATACGCTGAACGAGAAGACCAAGCTTCTGCACAACACCAAGCGCCGGACCCAGCCCTGGAAGACCGGGCTGCCGGTCGACTTCACGCTGGGCGAGAAGGCCCGTCGAAAGGAGAAGCTGGGTGTGATTGGGCGGTTCGTGCACGGCCTGATGGCACGGCCCGCGCCGGCCGCCTACGAGCCGCATCCCGACCCGAACCAGGAACGGTTCTTCTTCTCGCTTTTGCGCGAATGTGTCGACAAGGGGATGATTAGCGAATCACTCCTGCATGAGGAAATGCGCCGCAACCATATCCGGCACGACGCGCTTGAGCTGCTGGAGCGGGCCCGGCCGCTCGCCGCCTGAACTCCGCCGAGTCGCGGCTATTCAACGGAACCGGCCTCATGCCCAAGGCTTGCCCGTGCATTCCCGGGGGTGCTAGGAGGAGCCTCTTCCGAGCCCCCTGAACCCCGCCGTTCCGAGAGGTCAGCGTCGAGGCCCATGAAAGCCGCCGTCATCGTCTTTCCCGGCTCAAACTGCGACCGCGACGTTGCGGTCGCGCTGGAGCAAGCGTCCGGCCGCAAGCCCGTCATGGTTTGGCACCGGGACAGTGATTTCGAGCCGGTCGATCTGATCGTGCTTCCTGGCGGATTCGCCTATGGCGATTATCTGCGGGCCGGCGCCATGGCCGCGCATTCGCCGGTCATGCGGGAAGTGAAGCGGCGCGCCGATCGCGGAACGCCGACGCTCGGCATCTGCAACGGCTTTCAGGTGCTGACCGAGGCCGGCCTCTTGCCCGGCGCACTGATGCGCAACGCCTCCCTGCAGTTTGTCTGCAAGGATGTGCATTGCCGGGTCGAGACCGGACAGAGCCTTTTTACCTCGCGCTTCGCCAACGGCGAAACCCTGCGCTGGCCCGTTGCCCATCACGACGGCAACTATTTCGCCGACGCCGACACGCTCGACCGGCTCGAGGGCGAGGGCCGCATCGCCTTCCGCTACGCCGAGCCCGACGGCAGCCTGACGCAAAGCGCCAATCCCAACGGCTCGGCGCGCAACATCGCCGGCATCTTCAACGAAACCAAGAGCATCCTCGGACTGATGCCGCATCCCGAGCGATTGGCCGATCCCGCACTGGGAGGAACCGACGGAGCGCGGTTCTTCGCGGGATTGGTGGAGGCGCTGCGGTGAACGGCGCGGCCCCGGCCAGAATCGCGCCTAACCTCATCGCCGAGCATGGGCTGACGGATGAGGAGTATCGGCGTATCCGCGCGGCGCTCGGCCGTGACCCGAACCTGACAGAGCTTGGCATCTTCTCGGTGATGTGGAGCGAGCATTGCTCCTACAAATCCTCCAAGCGTTGGCTCAAGCACCTGCCGACCGAGGCGCCCTGGGTGATCCAGGGTCCGGGCGAGAATGCCGGCGTCGTCGACATCGGTGACGGGCTGGCAGCCGTCTTCAAGATCGAGAGTCATAACCACCCCTCCTTCATCGAGCCCTACCAGGGCGCGGCGACCGGGGTCGGCGGCATCCTGCGCGATGTATTCACGATGGGCGCACGACCGATCGCCAGCCTGAACGCTCTGCGATTCGGTAGCCCAGATCATCCGAAGACCCGTCACCTCGTCGGCGGGGTGGTAGCCGGGATCGGTGGCTACGGCAACTGCATCGGCATTCCGACGGTCGGCGGCGAGGTCAATTTCCATCCAGCCTATAACGGCAACATCCTGGTCAACGCCATGACCGTAGGGATCGCCCGCACCGACCGCATCTTCTATGCGCGCGCAAGCGGCGTCGGGAACCCGGTGATTTATGTCGGGGCCAAGACCGGACGCGACGGCATTCATGGCGCGACCATGGCCTCGGCCGAGTTCAGCACCGATTCCGAGGAGAAGCGCCCGACCGTCCAGGTCGGCGACCCGTTCACCGAGAAGCTGCTCTTGGAAGCCTGCCTGGAGCTGATGGCGACCGATGCGATCGTGGCGATCCAGGATATGGGCGCCGCCGGCCTCACCTCCTCTTCGGTCGAGATGGCGGGAAAGGGCGGCATGGGCATCGAGCTGGAGCTTGACCGCGTGCCGATGCGCGAGAGCGGCATGAGCGCCTATGAGCTGATGCTCTCCGAGAGCCAGGAGCGCATGCTGATGGTGCTGAAGCCTGAGGCGCGCCTGCGCGCCCAGGCCATTTTCGAGAAATGGGAGCTGGATTTCGCGGAGATCGGCCGCCTTACCGATGCCGGCCGATTGATCCTGCGCATGAACGGCGAGATGGTCGCGGACATACCGCTCGGACCCTTGGTGAACGAAGCGCCGCTCTATGACCGTCCGCGCGCCGCGCCGCCCGCGCCGCGGCCCCTCGGTGTCACAACCTTGCCGGCGCTCACTGATCCAAAATCGGCGCTTCTGCAACTGCTCGGCTCCCCCGACCTCTGCAGCCGGCGCTGGATCTGGGAGCAATATGACCACATGGTGGGTGCGAACACCGTGCAGCGGCCCGGAGGGGACGCTGCCGTGGTCCGAGTGCATGGCACAAACAAGGCCCTGGCCATGACCACCGACTGCACGCCGCGCTACTGCCTTGCCGACCCGAAGATCGGCGGGGCGCAAGCGGTGGCGGAAGCCTGGCGCAATCTCACCGCCGTCGGGGCGCAGCCACTCGCGGTCACCAACAATCTCAATTTCGGCAGTCCCGAACGGCCCGAGATCATGGGTCAGCTCGCCGGCTGCATCGAAGGCATGGCCGAAGCGTGCCGCGCCCTCGACTTCCCGGTCGTGTCGGGCAATGTCTCGCTTTACAACGAGACCGAAGGGCGCGCGATCCTGCCCACCCCGGTGATCGGCGGCGTCGGTCTTCTAGACGATCAGGCCCGGAACGTGACCTTCGCGCTCAAGGGGTCGGGGAATCTGCTGCTGCTCATCGGCGAGACGCGCGGCCATCTGGGTCAGTCTCTCTATCTGCGCGAGTTGCATGGCCGCGAGGACGGCCCACCGCCGCCGGTCGATCTTCAGAACGAACGGCGCAATGGCGAGTTCGTGCGGGCGCAGATCACCGCCGGCCGGGTGGCCGCATGCCACGACGTTTCCGACGGCGGCTTGCTGGTCGCGATCGCGGAAATGGCCCTGGCCGGCGGGATCGGGGCGGAGCTGGAAGGGCTGGATGCGCCGCCTGCCGCCTTGGCTGGCCTGCTATTCGGAGAGGACCAGGGCCGCTATATTCTAGAGGTGGCGGGGCCAGCCGCAGAACCGCTTATTGCCGAAGCCGCTCAACGCCGGATTATGCTGAGCCGTTTGGGACGGGTCGGCGGGGCTGCGTTGACACTGCCGGGCGGGCGCCTCATATCCCTGGATGAGGCGCGGCTGGCGCATGAAAGGGGCTTGCCGGCGCTCATGGGTGCGGCCTCGGCCGACGGCTAGAAGGAGCCTTCTCGATGGCGATCGACATCGCCGAGTTGGAACGACTGATCCGGGAGGGCATTCCCGATGCCGAGGTCTCGATCGAGGATCTGCGCGGGGATGGCGACCATTACGCGGCCAACGTCATCTCCCCCGCATTTCGGGGAAAGACCCGCATCCAGCAACATCAGATGGTCTATCAGGCGTTGAAGGGCAAGATGGGCGCCGAATTGCACGCACTCGCGCTTCAGACCTCCGCGCCCGAGGATGCACGATAGCGGCGCGGCCGCCTAAGTTTACGAGTCTCGTGTCAAAAGGGTTTTGCCAATGACCACCACCGCAACCACCAATCCGGTCTTCGAAAGCATCAATCAGGAAATCAGCCAGAACGATGTCGTTTTGTACATGAAGGGCTCGCCCGTCTTTCCCCAATGCGGTTTCTCGGCGGCGGTGGTGCAGGTCCTGAGCCAACTCGGCGTCAAGTTTAAGGGTATCGACGTTCTGACCGACCCCAGCCTCAGGCAGGCGATCAAGGAGTTCAGCCAATGGCCGACCGTGCCGCAGCTCTACGTCAAGGGTGAATTCGTCGGCGGCTGCGACATTGTCCGGGAGATGTACGGCTCGGGCGAGCTGCAGGAGTTGCTCAAGGCCAAGGGCGTGCAAACCCAAGGCTGAAACCCCTGGCCATTTTTTCTGCATAGACCTGCCCGACGACCGATCAAGAGAAACAGGAAACCAATATCAGGCCGCCGCAGATTCCATCGCGTAGGCTGACATCGCAAGGCTGCCATGGGCGAAGCTGCGATGCAGGGCTCGGCCCCGTGCGCCCTCGCCCGCCGCTCCCAGCGCTACGAACAGCGGCAGGAAGTGATCGTCGGTCGGATGGGCTTTGGCGCCCTCCTCCAGTCCCTCATATCCGATGAGAGCAGCGGCGTCTCCTTCGAGAAGGCGCTGAGTCAGCCACTCCTCGAACTGCGTCGCCCACTGGGCAGGGGTACGGCGATCGACGCGGAACTGCGAGAGATTGTGGACCGCGCCGCCGCTGGCCAGGATGAGAATGCCCTCCTCCGGAAGGGTTTCAAGCGCGCGGCCGACGGCCAGGTGGTGCTCGGGTCCCCGCCCCGGCTGGATCGAGAGCTGCGTCACGGGAATGTCGGCCTTCGGATAAATCAGTATCAGCGGCGACCAGGCGCCGTGATCGAGGCCGCGATCGGGATCCTCCCGGCAAGGCAGCCCAGCCGTGCGCAACAATTCCGCCCCCCGGCGCGCGAGATCGGGCGCGCCCGGCGCGGGATAGGTCATCCGATAGAGCTCTTCGGGAAAGCCGTAGAAGTCGTGGATCGTCGCGGGGCGCTCGGCGAGCGAAACCGTCGGCTCGGCGGTCTCCCAATGCGCCGAGACGCAGAGGATTGCACGAGGCCGCTCCATCTCCCGCCCTAGTCGAGCGAGAAAGTGGCGCGCCGGATGGTCTTCCAGCACCAAGGTCGGCGCGCCGTGCGATACGAATACGGGGGAAATCCGCTGCGTCATCGGCTCTTGTTCCGGAAGATCAGGCCTCGCGTGCCACAGGCACTCCGCTCGACGGTTTCAGAGCATAGGCGCCGTCGCCGAGGAGCGCCTGAACGATCATGACCACCGCCCAGAAAATGGGATACTCCCAGCCCCCTCCCTCCGCCGAGAAAACCCAGCCGTTCGGCCAATGAACGCTGGCCGCGCCAAGAAGGATCGGCACGGTTGCGAGCGAAACCCAGCGGACCTGAATGCCGAGGATCAGCAGTGCGCCGGCAATCAACTCGGCGAAGGTCACGATATAAGCGCTCCAGCCGGGAAAGCCGACCTGCTCGAAGAACGCCGCCGTTCCCGGGAGCGTGAATACGATCACCTTCAAGAGCCCATGCGCGATGAACATCACACCAAGCGCGACCCGCAGCAGCAGCGCCGCATGAGGGGCGGTTCGACTGTCGATCATTTGCTTCTCCCTTTTGTCTTCGTGGTGGGCCAAGCCAAGCCCAGGCATGCGGGGGAGAATCGGGGCATGGCTTTACTTTGTAAAGTAGGTACCTTATAGTAACTACCCATGAAGCGAAACGAACGGATGGCCGGGCGCAACCCCTGTGCGGTCGGAGCGCTCCTCACCGTCCTGGAAGGGCCATGGACCACCTACATCCTTTGGATCCTGTCGAGTCAGGGCCCACAGCGCTTTGGACAGTTGCGGCGCGCGATCGCCGGAATATCCGCAAAGGTGCTGACCGAGCGCCTGCGCCATCTGGAGCGTGAAGGGATCGTTGCGCGTGACTACCGTCCGACCATCCCGCCGGCGGTGACCTATTCTCTCACCCGGCGGGGCTGCGAGTTGGCCGGTGTTCTGGATGCGCTCGATGCGGTGGCGCGCCGCTGGTACAGAAGCCCGACGACCGGCCAGGATGCCGCGTGATCGAGCGCTTCCATCTCGCCCAGCTCAATGTCGCGACGGTCCTGGCGCCGCTGACCGATCCGCGGATGATCGGGTTCGTGGAAGCGCTCGACCAAATCAATGAGCTCGCGGAGGCGAGCCCCGGCTTTCTCTGGCGGCTAAAGGACGATAGCGGAAATGCGACGGCACTACGGCCGTTCGGACCCGACTTGATCGTGAACATGTCGCTTTGGGAGTCTGTCGAAGCTCTGTCCGACTATGTCTATCGCAGCGAGCACAAGGCCTATCTCGCCCGGCGCAAGGAATGGTTCGCGATGCCAGGGAAAGCACATCTGGTGCTGTGGTGGATCGCTGCGGACGACCTCCCGACCCTGGAGGAGGCCAAGCGGCGGCTCGATCTCTTGCGCCTCCTTGGACCCTCGCCCAAGGCCTTCACGTTCAAGCACCGCTTTCCGCCGCCGACCGTGACCTGTGAGCTTGCCGAAACGGAAAAAGCCGGCTTGGCGGCCGGCTTTTCCTCTCATGCGGACGAGAAACGTCAGCGGGAGTAATATTCGACCACCAGATGCGGCTCCATCTGAGTAGGGTACGGCACGTCGGCCAGCGCCGGAGCACGCACGAAAGTCGCCTTGCATTGGTTTGGCTCGACCTGGATATAATCCGGGGCCTCGCGCTCGGGACTGGCCATGGATTCGAGCACAATCGCCAGCTCGCGCGACTTCTGCTTGATCTGGATCACATCTCCGTCCTTCACCTGATAGGAGGGGATGGTGACGCGGCGCCCGTTCACCTGGATATGCCCGTGATTGACGAACTGGCGGGCGGCAAAGGGCGTCGGGGTGAACTTCGCGCGATACACCACCGCGTCCAGCCGCCGCTCCAGAAGCCCGACCAGATTCTCCGAGGTGTCGCCGCGCCGGCGCGCGGCTTCCTGGTACAATCTGCGGAACTGGCGCTCGCCGATATTGCCGTAATAACCCTTCAGCTTCTGCTTGGCCATCAGCTGCACGCCATAGTCCGACGGCTTCTTGCGCCGCTGGCCATGCTGTCCGGGGCCGTAATTGCGCTTGTTGAGAGGGCTCTTTGGCCGCCCCCAAAGATTGACGCCAAGGCGACGCTCGATCTTGTACTTGGAATCCGCGCGTT
Source organism: Alphaproteobacteria bacterium (assembly GCA_035620695.1). GTDB lineage: Bacteria > Pseudomonadota > Alphaproteobacteria > JAREAF01 > JAREAF01 > JAREAF01. The sequence continues at coordinate 68,323 of DASPGI010000112.1, read as the reverse complement.
TGCTCAAAGCTCGCTTCCTTCGCGTTTTGTTGTCCCGATAGGTCCTGCCCCGGTCCTGCGAGGTACCTTGGCGGACGGGACCCGAGCCTTACGACGTTCGGATCCGCTTTCTCGGGAATGAGGGCCGGCTTTTAGCCGTCCCGCACCGCATCTGTCAACCGCGCCGTCCCTCCTGCAGCTCCTTCACGATGCCATGCAGCGTGCGGATCTCCTGCTCGGTCAGCTCCGCGCGCTGGAATAGGTTTCGGATGGTCCGGACCATGGCCGGGCGTTTCTCGACGGTCTTGAAATAGCGCGCATCGTCCAGCGCCGCTTCCAAATGAGCGAAGAAGTTCAAAAGCTCCTTCTTGGTCCCCGGCCGGGTCGCGTTGGTGACGAGCTGCCGTGCCGGCGCCGTGACGCCCGCCTGGAACCACTCATAGGCGAGGATCAGCACTGCCTGCGCGAGGTTCAGGGAGCTGAAGCCGGGATTGAGCGGCACGGTCACAAGGGTGTCGGCCAGGGTCAAGTCTTCGTTTGTCAAGCCCGCCCGTTCCGGTCCGAACATCAGACCTGCGCGCTCGTCACGGCTGGCCGCCCGGCGCAGCTCGAGCGCCGCCTGGCGCGCCGTCACCGCCGGCTTGATCATCTCGCGCCGGCGTGCCGTGGTTGCATAGACGCGCGTCAGGTCGCCGACCGCCTCGGCCGTGCTATCGAACAGCCTTGCATCGGCCAGCACCTCCTCCGCCCCTGCCGCGGCGGCGACGGCCTTGGCGTTTGGCCAACCGTCGCGCGGGCGCACCAGCCTGAGCTGGGTCAGCCCGGCATTCAGCATGGCGCGCGCAGCCGCGCCGATATTCTCGCCGAGCTGGGGAGAGACAAGGATTACGACGGGCCCGCCCCGCTCTACCCGCGAGCGCCGTTTATGGGTGCCGGCCATGGCGCGTACCTCGAGGGCTGAGAGCCCGCCTCATGCGCCGGCGCGGTAGAGGCGCCAGGTGATCGCGTCGTGGAGGGCATTGAAGGAGGCGTCGATGATATTCGGGGAGACGCCAACAGTAGTCCAACGCTCCTGCCCGCCATCGGCGCTCTCGATCATCACCCGGGTCACCGCCTTGGTGCCGGCGTGAGGGGTCAGGATTCGCACCTTGTAATCGGTAAGACGCATATCGGCGAGTGCCGGATAGCTCGGAAGCAACGCCTTGCGCAACGCGGTGTCGAGGGCGTTCACCGGCCCGTTGCCGGTGGCGACGGTCATGAGCTGCTCCGCTCCGACCTGCACGGTGATCGTCGCCTCCGATTCCGTTACCAACTCGCCACGCGCATTCACGCGTCGGTCGTCCATGACGCGGAAGCGGATCAGGCGAAAATATTCCGGGACGCGGCCCAACGCCCGGCGGGCCAAGAGCTCGAAGCTGGCCTCCGCACCGTCATAGGCGTAGCCCTCATATTCACGCGCCTTCACCAGCTCCACCAGCGCGGAGACCTTGGGATCGCCGGGGTCCACCTCCAGCCCGATCTCGCGAAAGCGGGCAAGGATGTTGGCGCGCCCCGATTGGTCGGAGACGACGATGTGGCGGCGGTTGCCGACCAGCTCGGGCGGAATGTGCTCATAGGTGCGCGGATCTTTCTCGACGCCGGAGACGTGCAGGCCGCCCTTATGCGCGAAGGCCGCCTCGCCGACATAGGGAGCATGCCGGTTGGGCGCGCGATTGAGCCGCTCGTCCAACACGCGCGAGAGATGCGTGAGCTGGTGCAAGCCATCCGCCGAAACGCCCGTTTCATGGCCCATCTTCAGGACCAGCGTGGGGATGAGCGAGATGAGATTGGCGTTGCCGCAGCGCTCTCCGAGGCCGTTCAGCGTCCCCTGCACCATCCGCGCCCCCGCGCGCACGGCGGCAAGGCTGTTCGCAACGGCGTTCTCGGTGTCGTTATGGGCATGGATGCCGAGCCGCGCGCCGGGGATGGTTCTCCCGATCTCGGCGGTGATCCGCTCGATCTCCTCCGGCAACGTGCCCCCATTGGTGTCGCAGAGCACGACCCAGCGCGCTCCCGCGTCGAGGGCGGCCTTGGCCGCAGCCAAGGCGTAGGCGGGGTTGGCCTTGTAGCCGTCAAAGAAGTGCTCGGCGTCGAACAGCGCCTCGCGCCCCTTGCTCACCACATGGACGACGCTGTCCCGAATCATGGCGAGATTCTCATCACGCGAGCAGCCGATTGCGACATCGACCTGGAAGTCAGAGGCCTTGCCGACCATGCAGATTGCGGGCGCGCCGGTGTCGATGAGAGACGCAAGCCCGGTATCGTTGTGGACGCTGCGCCCCGGGCGACGGGTCATGCCGAAGGCGGTGAAGCGAGCCCGTTTCATTGCGGGAGGGCTGGCAAAGAAGGCGTCGTCGGTCGGATTGGCGCCGGGCCAGCCGCCCTCGATATAGTCGATCCCGATCCGGTCCAACTCGCGGGCGATGGTCTCCTTGTCGGGGACGCCGAAATCGACACCCTGCGTTTGCGCCCCGTCACGCAGCGTCGTGTCGAAAAGGTAAACGCGGTCGCCCGATCCGGCCGGCATGCGCACGCCCTCAAAAATGCCGCGCCTTTCTGCACCTTAGACAAAGGCCCCGTCAACCACATGGACTGCCCATGACGAGAGGGAGCGATATCCTCGCCCGGCGCCGGCCAAGAGGAGGCGGCACCGTCGGCCCTGGTAGGGGTGGCGGCCTCCGGTGTAGGATTCTGACCAATCGATCAAGTTCTGCGGGATCCGAGGGAGGAGGAGCGTTATGTCCATCCTGATCCGGGGCGGCACTGTGGTAACCGCCGACGAGATGAAGCGCGCCGATGTCCTTATCGAGGGCGGCACCGTGAGGGCGGTGGGCGCCAAGCTCGAGGCGCCTGCGGGAGCGCGGGTGATCGATGCCGGCGGCCAGTATGTCATGCCGGGCGGCATCGACCCTCACACCCATATGGAATTGCCCTTCATGGGCACGGTGGCGAGCGAGGATTTCTTCACCGGCACCGCGGCGGGATTCGCCGGCGGCACCACCATGATCATCGATTTCGTGATCCCGAGCCCGGGAGTATCCCTGATCGAGGGTTATGACCAGTGGATGGAATGGGCCAAAAAGGCGGCCGGCGACTATTCCTTCCATGTCGCCGTCACCTGGTGGTCCGACCAGGTGCGCGAGGAGATGGGGGTGCTTACCCGCGAGCGCGGGGTCAATTCCTTCAAGCACTTCATGGCCTACAAGAACGCGATCATGGTGCCGGACGAAAATCTGGTGCAAAGCTTCGGGCGATGCCGGGAACTGGGAGCGCTCGCAACCGTCCATGCCGAGAACGGCGAGCTGGTCTACTTCCTGCAGCACGAGATTCTGAAGAGGGGCATCACGGGGCCCGAAGGCCATCCGATGTCGCGGCCGCCCGAGGTCGAGGGCGAGGCCGCCAACCGCGCCATCCGCGTGGCGCAGGTCGTCAACACGCCGCTCTACATCGTTCACAACTCCTGCAAGGAGTCGGTCGAGGCTATCACGCGTGCGCGGCTGGAAGGCCAGCGCGTTTACGGCGAGGTTTTGGCCGGGCATCTCTTGATCGACGATTCGGTCTATCGCAATCCCGACTGGAGCACGGCGGCGGCCTATGTGATGAGCCCGCCCTTCCGGCCCAAGGAGCACCAGGAGGTGCTGTGGCGCGCGCTGCAGTCGGGCGTGCTGCAAACCACCGCGACCGACCATTGCTGCTTCTGCGCCGATCAAAAAGGGATGGGACGGAACGACTTCACCAAGATTCCGAACGGCACCGGCGGCGTCGAGGACCGCATGGCGGTCCTATGGACGCATGGCGTCAACACCGGGCGCTTGACGCCGATGGAATTCGTGCGCGTGACCTCTACGAACGCGGCGCAGATTTTCAACATCTATCCGCGCAAGGGCGCGATCCAGCCCGGTTCCGACGCCGACATCGTAGTGTGGGACCCGGAGGCGACCCGCACCATTTCCGCCAAGACCCACCACCAGAAAGTGGACTTCAACATCTTCGAAGGCATGTTGGTGAAGGGCAATCCAAGCCACACCATCGCCAACGGCAAGCTGGTCTGGGAGAAGGGCCAGCTCAACGCCGAGCGTGGAGCCGGCCGCTACATTCCGCGACCCTGCTACGCCCCGGTGTTCGATGCGGTCAAGCGCCAGAGCGAGGCCAAGGCGCCGAAGCCGGTCATCAGACGGGCGGCGGAATAGGTCATCCGTTCCGCCTCCAGCGGCGGAGGCCGCGCCTGGGCCAAGCGATGGTGTGTCCGGCGGCGCGGCTGAATGGCGCGCGGGTTAGCTCCGAGTTTCGAGTCGAGCGGACGCAACGCATAGGAGTTCCTGTTCTTCTGTCTGACCCGAAAGCGGGTGCCCGACCTGATAGACACCGCGGCGGCACGTCAACTATTCTTCCCGAACTGCACTCTCTGGCCGAAACACTCGCGTCGCATGGCCGAACAACGCACCCGACGCCGGCTCGCTGCCATCTTGGCCGCCGATGTGGTCGGCTATGGCCGGCTCATGGAGCAGGACGAAGCCGGTACACTGGCGGCGCTTAAGTCCCGGCGCAGGCAAGTGCTGGAGCCCCTCCTCGCGCGGCATCAAGGTCGTGTCTTCAAGGTCACAGGCGATGGCGTGCTGGTGGAGTTCGGCAGCGCCGTAAACGCCGTGCAGTGTGCGGTAGAGCTACAGCAGGCCATGGCGGCCGCCAACGGCGATCAGCCCAAGGGTCACCGCATTGTGCTTCGCATCGGCGTCAACCTCGGCGACGTCATGATCGAGGATGGGGACCGCTATGGCGACGGCGTCAACATCGCGGCTCGCTTAGAACAGCTTGCGGAACCTGGCGGCATTCTAGTGTCGGGGACGACCTATGACCAGGTTAGGAACAAGATCAAGGCGAGCTTCGATGATCTTGGCCCGCAAACCCTCAAGAACATCGCCGAACCGGCGCGCGCGTACCGCGTGAAGGGCTTACCACCGGCAGCGACCACCGCGAGCAGACCTGTTACGGACAAGCCTTCGATCGCGGTCCTGCCCTTCCTCAACCTGTCGGACGATCCCGAGCAGGAGTACTTCGCCGACGGAATCGCCGAGGACATCATCACGGCACTCTCCCGATTCCACTGGTTCCTTGTTATCGCGCGCAATTCGAGCTTCACCTACAAGGGAAGGACCGTTGATGTAAAGGAGGTGGCACACGATCTGGGCGTGCGCTACGTGATCGAAGGCAGCGTGCGCAGGGCCGGCAACCGGGTGCGCGTAGCCGCTCAGCTGATCGACGCCGGCTCGGGCGTACACCTCTGGGCAGAGCGATACGACCGCGATCTCGGCGATATCTTCCTGGTTCAGGACGAGATCACCCAGAGCATCGTTGCCTCGATCGCGCCGGAGTTCGAAAGCGCTGAAATTCGCCGCGCGTCCCGCCCGGACGGGCGAGTGCTGACGGTCTGGGATTTGGTGATGCAGGCGCGCTGGCATCTGGGGATGTACAACCGAGAATCCTGTGCGAAGGCCCGCCTACTGCTTCTGGAAGCCACCGCCTTGGACGACCGCAACCCCCAGGCGTACTGCTTGTTGGCCATGACACACTGGATGCAGTCGATCTATCGGTGGAGTGAATCGACCGAGCAGTCGGGCGCCGCCGCGCTGCAGGCTGCGAGACGTGCAGTCTTGCTCGATGGCGGCGACGCGATGGCTCAGGCTGCGCTCGGCATTGCGCTCACTCTCGAACAACGCCACGACGAAGCGATAGAGACCCTGGATCGAGCGGTCCGGCTCAACCCGAATCTCGCCTCCGCCTACGGTTGGCTGGGCATCGCTTGCGCCTTCGCCTGCGATTTCCGGCGCGGCGTCGAGGCGGCGCGGCAAGCCATGAAGCTGAGCCCGCGCGATCTCGATCGGCCGTTCTGGATGGCAGCCCTGAGTTTCGCCGCCCTTGCCGAGAGCCGCTATGAGGAGGTGATCGACTTGACGACCACGATGTTGCGGGAGAAGCCGGACCTGCCGACGGCCCTTCGACACCGCGCCGCGGCGCTCGCCCTCCTCGGTCGTGAAGCTGAGGCGCGAGCGGTCATTGACCGCCTTCTGAATGTCGCCCCGGATACGACAATCTCGCAAGTCCGGCGTGTCTTTTCCATCCGCGACCCCGAGATCGAGCGGCGCTGGCTGGAGGGCCTACGCAGGGCAGGACTGCCGGAATAGAGGCCCCGCCCCTCAACGGGACAGCACGCCGTCGCCTACTCTCCGGTTTGTGATACACTTTGGGACGCAGAATGGCCCCCTGCTCAGAAAATACTGGCACCGCTGAGAGATGTCTCGCCGTCTCGCCGCAATCCTGATGGCCGACGTGGTCGGCTACAGTCGCCTTATGGAGGTCGACGAGGCGGGCACGCTTGCGGCGCTGAAAGCCCGGCACAGTGCGGTGATCGAGCCGGTGATCAATGCCCACGGCGGACGTATCGCCAAGGTGCTGGGCGATGGCGTGCTCGCCGAATTCGCAAGTGCGGTCGGGGCGGTTGAGGGCGCGCTCGATCTTCAGCGACGGATGAGCGAGGCCAATGCCGAGCTCCCGGAGGAGCGCCGCCTTGTGCTGCGGATCGGCATTAATCTCGGCGACATCATTGTCGACGGCGACGATATCTACGGTGACGGCGTCAACGTCGCTTCCCGCCTCGAGGCGCTGGCCGAGCCGGGCGGCATCGCGATCGCGGGTATTGTCCATGAGAGCGTCGGCAACCGCATCGATGCCAGCTTTGCCGATGCCGGCGAGCATCGAGTGAAGAACATCGCCCGGCCGATTCGGGTATGGCGATCGACGGCCGTTGGCACAGCGTCGGCGGTCCGTCCCACCGGAGCGAGCCTGCCCTTACCGGAGAAGCCATCAATTGCCGTTCTGCCCTTCGTCAACATGTCGTCGGAGGCCGATCAGGAGTATTTCGCCGACGGCATCAGCGAGGATCTCATCACCGAACTCTCCAAGTTCCGTTCGCTACTCGTGATTTCGCGCAATTCGGCTTTCTCCTTCAAGGGTCAGCCAATCAACCTGAAGGAGATCAGCTCCAAGCTGGGTGTGCGATACATTGTCGAAGGCAGCGTCAGAAGAGCTGGGAATCGGCTGCGCATTACGGCGCAGCTCATAGATGCGGTGGACGATGTGCACCTGTGGGCGGATCGTTATAACCGTCAACTGGAAGATATCTTCGATGTGCAGGACGAGGTGGTAAAGGCCATCATTTCGGCCATCGAGCCACAACTGCTCAGCAGCGAGCGAAGCCGAGCCTTGAGAAAGCCTCCGGAAAGCCTCGATGCCTGGGAGAGTTATCAGCGCGGCCTTTGGCATACTTTTCAATACAAACCCGAAGATCGTGATCGGACCTTGGCTTTCTTTCAGCGCGCCATCGAACTTGATCCGACCTTTGCGTCCGCCTATGCAGGACTTGGGTATGCGCTCTACGTCTACATGATCCTGGGCGTTTCACCGAACCGTCAGGACGATAATGATCGCGCCTTTGAGGCCGGCAAGACCGCCGTACGACTGGACGAGCGAGATCCTTTCGGGTGGGTAGCTCTGTCGAGAGCGCAGCTGTTGCGGGTAGAGCACGAAGCGGCGGTCGCGGCCTCCGATACAGCAATTTCCCTCAATCCCAATTTCGCCCTGGCCCATTTTGGCCGCGCCCACGCCTTGTGGCATGCGGGCCGTCCCGGCGAAGCGGTTGCATCTCATGATGAGGCCTTGCGGCTGAGCCCGCTGGACCCGATGGTCTGGGCCTATCTGGCCAGCAAGGCGATCGCTCTGGTGTTGCTGGGCCAGTTCGAGGAGGCGATCGCCTTGTCGCAGCGTTCGCAACGGTATGCGAATGCGGCCATATTCTCCCACCTTGCGGAAATCAGTGCGCTCGGCAATTTGCGGCGAAGCGACGATGCGCGCGAGGCCATAAGACGCGCTCGGGAAAAGAAGCCCGATCTCTCCATCGCCTATGTAGATCAGGCCCTGCCCATCACCGATCCACGCTGCCGGGGCATATTCCTCGACGGATTACGCATGGCGGGAGTGCCGGAATGAGCATGCGTCACGTTCGGCGGTCTCAGAAGCCGAAGCCAAGCGCTGGTCCCGAAAGACCTTCTTTCGGCGGCCAGCCCGAGCGGCCCATGGAGCATCAAGAGGGCGAGTAAAGCGCGCGGGCGACCGCCTCGGCCGCCTCGATCCCGCTCAGCCACGCGCCGTGAACATCGCCCATAAAGTTAAGGGACGTTGCCTCTCCTGCGAAGAACAGCCGATCGTCGATCGGACGTAAGAGGTTCAGCCGCGCATCGGCAAGGCCCGGCAATGCCGCTGATACATAGCCGCGAACGAAGGGATCCCGATCCCAATCGGCCATCACCTGGACCGGGTACAGGGCCTTGCGCAGGTCACTGCCGAAAACCTCGACCAGCCGTTCGAGCACATACTCCGCCATGGCTGAAGCGCCGGCCTCGGCAATCTCTTTGCCGAAGGGTCCGTTGAGGAGTCCAATCGCCATTTCATACCCTCCCGGCCGTAGAACCAGCTCCACGGCTTCGATGGGCCCACGCAAGGGCAGCACCATGCAGTCGTCGCACACGTCCAGGACCGGCCGTACGAAGGACAGCGCGATCTTATTGCAGCTTCCCATCGGCAAGGCGCCGATCGCATCGCGTTTCCAGCCCGGAAGCTCCGGGCTGAAGCGAATAGCCCCGCTTTGAAGCACGCCTGTCGAGATGGTGAGGATGGCGGCGCGCGCCTCCAGCGTTCCCCGCGGGGTATCAAGGCGAACCGACCCTGCGGTCGAAAGCTCCATCCGGCTGACCGGCGTATCCACCGATAACGACAAGCCCCGCGCAAGGCGGTGGATCAGGTTCCCGAGTCCACCGATCACCGGCAGATCCTCGCCAGTCCAGACATATCTCGCGAAATCGAGGGTCGAGGCTTCGTTCAGAGGAACGCCCTGCTTGGCGATGAATTCCGCCTCGAAGGCGGCATGCCAAGGATGCGGCTCCGCGAACAGCTCGGACGCGGCGCAATCCTGTCCTGCCCTTCCGGCTGCCTCCACGCGCTCGAAACTTGCCTCGATATACGCCTTGCAAGCGCCGGTTTCGGCGCCGTTCAACCATCGCCCCTCGCGACTGTAGCGGACCTCCTGCGCGCCATTCAGGTATCGGATACCAAGTTCGTCGGCACGTGCCTTGAGGGGGTTGTGCTCGGGCGAATGGAGCCAGTAGCACCCTCGATCGAACGGTACGCCGAAGGTAACGTTGTCGGTCGAGGCTCGACCTCCGACCGTCGGCTTCGCCTCGACCACCATGACGGTGAGCCCGAGCTGCACCGCTCTTCGCGCGGCGGCAATCCCCGCCGCGCCCGCACCGACCACGACGACATCAAGCACTATGTAGCCCCTCGGCGACTACGTCCGGCCAGCCATATCATTGTCCGGCCAACGGCTAAACGTAGAGCTCAAGCCGCACGCGAGAGAATGAAAGCGGGCGCCGGAAGATTCCGCACGCCCGCTTGCAGTGCCACCATGTCGGACCGGCTCAGCCGGCTTGCGCCTTCTCCCAGATCTCGTGAGTCCAGGCCCCCTCCGGTTCCTTGGTGATGACGGGGTCCGATTGGCCGGAGAGCAGCACCTTTACGGTCCGCTCGTAGTCGGCCGGGTCAAGCCAGCCGGTGCCTTTCGGGTTCACGCCGACGAGCTTGGCGATCTCGCCCATCATCCGCTTCTGGTGTTTCTCTGTTTGGGCGCCGGTCTCGTCGTTCTCAAGCACGATTTCGGCCGCCTCGTCGGGATTCTTCACCGCCCAGTCCCACGCCTTCATCGAGGCCTTGATGAAGCGGCTCAGCTTGTCGACCATGGTCGGATCCTTGAGGCTGGACTCCAGCACGTAGATTCCATCCTCGAGGGTGGCCACGCCCTCGTCCTCGTATTTGAAGACGACGAGCTCCTCGGCCGGGATGCCGGCATCGATCACCTGCCAATACTCGTTGTAGGTCATGGTCGAAATGCAGTCGGCTTGTTTCTGCAAGAGCGGATCGACATTGAAGCCCTGCTTCAGAACGGTAACCCCGTCGGCGCCGCCGCTGGTGGGGATCCCGAGCTGACTCATCCAGCTCAAGAACGGATACTCGTTGCCGAAAAACCAGACGCCAAGGGTACGCCCCTTGAAATCCGCCGGCGAGGTGATGCCGGTTTCCTTGCGGCAAGTGAGCATCATGCCGGATTTCTGGAACGGCTGGGCGATGTTGACGAGCGGCACACCCTTCTCACGCGTCGCCAGGGCAGACGGCATCCAGTCGAGGATCACGTCTGCGCCGCCGCCGGCAATGACCTGGCTCGGATTGATGTCGGGCCCACCCGGCTTGATGGTTACATCGAGCCCTACTTCCTCGTAGAAGCCCTTGTCCTTGGCCACGTAGTAGCCGGCGAACTGCGACTGCGTCACCCATTTGAGTTGCAAGGTGAGCTTGTCGGCCGCACTCGCCGCCGTACCCAGCCCGAGGATCGCCGCGATCGCCGCGGCCGCGCCCAGTCTTTTCATGAAATCACCTCCCGTATTCACGAATGGAACTCTTATGGATCAGGTCCTATAGGAAGGGTGCCAGAAGGTAAAGCCGCGTTCCAAGAGCGCGAGCAGGCCATAGAATGCGGAGCCAGCGACGGCCGCGACCGCGATCGTAGCCCAGACCACGTCGACATTCATCCGCGCGACTTCCACCGAGATGCGGAAGCCCATCCCGGAGATGGGCGATCCGAAGAACTCCGCCACGATGGCGCCGATCAGGGCCAAGGTCGAATTGATCTTGAGCGCGTTGAAGGCAAACGGCAACGCACTTGGCAGCCGCAGCTTGAAGAAGGTCTGCCAGTAGCCGGCGCCGTAGGAGCGCATCAGGTCGAGTTCCATGGCATCGGCCTGGTTCAGTCCAGCGATCGTGTTGATCAGCATGGGAAAGAAAGTCATAACCACGATCACTGCCGCTTTGGACTGCCAGTCGAAGCCGAACCACATCACCATGATGGGCGCCACGCCGACGATCGGGACGGCGCTGACGAGGCTTCCGAGCGGCAGCAAGCCGCGCTGCAGGAAAGGCACGCGATCGATCAGCACGGCGGTGAGGAAGCCGAGCCCGCAGCCGAGCGCCCAGCCCGCCAGCACCGCCTTCAGAAATGTCTGCCGGAAGTCTGCCCAGAGCAGCGTCGAATGGCTGGTAAGCTGGGCGAAGATCTGGTGCGGCGACGGCAATAGGATCTGCGGCACGCCGAAGCCGACGACGACCACCTCCCACAAATAGAGGAGCCAGGCTCCGAACAGAAGCGGGGCGGCGATCCCGGAAGCTCCAGTGCGGGCGGAACGCGCGAGCCCCTCCATCGCCTGCCAGGCAAGCAGACCCAGACCGATTACGAAGACCCAGACCCCAGGTGCTCCCAAACCGAGGCTTCGGCCGGAAAAGACCAGCAACAGTGGTGCCAGCGCGCCCACCAGCAGACCGATCGTGGGAAGAACATGGCTCAAGGGGAAAGTTCGCGGCCGCGCCAAGGCAGCAGCGACCGCGATGGCAGCCAGCGCACAGATCAGCGCTTGCGGCGCACCCGGCCAAAAGAGGGTGGCCTCACCCGCGAGCCCGACCGGCAGCAGAAGCGCCACCGCCATAAGCGCGGCCGCTATCAACGGCAGCCGCCTCATGCGCGTACCCCCATTCGCCCGAGAACTATCCGCTCGATCGCTCCGATCAGGAACACCAGCGTACAACCAAGCAGCGCGGCCATCAGCAGCGCACTCCAGATCTGCACGGTCTGGCCGTAATAGGAGCCAGTGAGGAGTCGCGCGCCGAGGCCGGCAGTGGCTCCGGTCGGCAGCTCGCCCACGATCGCGCCGACCAGGCTTATGGCGATGGCGACCTTTAGCGACGCGAACAGGAACGGCGCCGAGGCCGGCCAGCGCAGCTTCCAGAAGATTTGCGCAGGCCTGGCGCTGTAGGTGCGCATGAGATCGAGCTGCAGCGGGTCGGGGGAGCGTAAGCCTTTCACCATGCCGATGGTCACCGGGAAAAAGCAGAGATAGGTAGAGATGATCGATTTCGGCACGAGGCCGGTCAGACCGATATTGCCCAGCACCACGATGAGCATCGGCGCTATGGCAAGGATCGGGATCGTCTGCGAGGCGATGATCCAGGGCAAGAGGCTGCGGTCGAGGGTCGGGACATGCACGATGCCCACCGCAAGCAGGATGCCAAGAAGAGCGCCGAATGCGAACCCCAGCACCGCCGCCGAGACGGTGACATAAGCGTGATAGATCAGGCTGCGCTTGGAGGTAATCTTGGTTTCAAACACGGTCTTGTGGAATTCCGCGCCGATCTGGTGCGGTGCCGGCAAAACCGGCCGCTCCATCGCCCAGGTCGCCTGCACCAGCTTTGCGATTGTGTAGGGCTGTCCAGCGCGGGCGAGCTGCTCCTTCACCTGCGGCGCGTTCAGCCAGATCGCGCCCGCATACCAGAGCAGAAGGATGATCGCGACCACAGTCGCGACCGGAACGATGCGGCCGTGCGTGAAATGTCGCCACAATGGCCAAAGTCCCGGAGGCGGTTCCGCTGCGATGACGGAGGCGCGGGTCATGGCGAAGCCTCCCCTCCCCAGCCCTCCCCCTCGAGGGAGGAGGGAGAGTAGGGGTGTGCTTCATGCCCCCTCCCCCTTGCGGAGCGAGGGTCAAGGAGGGGGAAATAAGTGCGCAGCGAGGGAGCAACTCGCTCTCCCGCTCGCGGGAGAGGGCGCGAGCGCATGAAAGAGTCAGAGCGCGCGAGGGTTCTAATCCTCATAGGAGTGGCCTGCGCGAAGGGCTCGGCGAACGCGGTGGGCGATGGCGAGAAACTCCGATGTCTCGCGGATGTCGAGCTTGCGTTTGGCCGGAAGGTCGCAATCGATCACCTCGATGATCCGGCCCGGCCGCGGACTCATGACCACGATCCGGGTCGAGAGAAAAACCGCCTCGGAGATCGAATGCGTGACGAAGATCACCGTCTTGCCGGTCTGCTCCCAAAGGCCGATGAGCTGTTCGTTCAAATGATCGCGGGTGATCTCGTCGAGCGCGCCGAAGGGCTCGTCCATCAAGAGGAGCTGTGGCTCGAAGCTGAGCGCGCGGGCGATCGAAACCCGTTGCTGCATGCCGCCCGAGAGCTGCCAGGGAAATTTCCGCTCGAAGCCGTTGAGGCCGACCATGTCGAGATACTTGACCGCGCGGCCTTCGCGCTCGCCACGGTCTAGACCCATGATCTCCAACGGCAGGGTGACGTTGCGGATGACCGTTCGCCAGGGATAAAGCGCCGGCGCTTGGAATACATAACCGTAGGCGCGCTGCAGCCTAGCCTGCTTCGGGTCGACGCCATTTACGGTGATCGAGCCCTCGCTGGGGTGTTCGAGGTCGGCGATGACCCGCAACAGGGTAGTCTTGCCGCAGCCTGAAGGCCCGATGAAGGAGACGAACTCGCCGGCGTCGACGCTGAGATCGATGCTGGAAAGTGCAAAGACTGGCGCATCGGCGGTCTGGAATATAAGAGATAGACCGCGAATGTCGATGACGCGCTCGGTCGGCCGGCCGGCGGCCTCTGCAACTACGGTCAGCTTGGTCTTGCCGCCCGTCATGGGACCGAGGCGAAGCTGCACATAGTCCAGCTTTGCCACCCCTCACCCGCCCACGGCCGTCGCCGTGGGCTCCCTCCTCCCACCTCGCGGGGCGAGAAGCATGTTAGTGAAGTTGCTGTACCAAATGCCGCTCGCCCGCCCAGGGAACGAAAAGCGGCGAGAGCGCTAGCTCGAGCGGGTGGAGGTGGGCTGCCTGGGACTCCCGCCATGATGCAAAGCTCCGTTCCTCGTGTGACGGGCGTTCAGGCGTTGGCCTGGGTGACGATGGCGCGCAAGAGCACGTCGCAACCGGCGGCCAAATCCTCCTTGGTCGCGTTCTCGATCTCGTTGTGGCTGATCCCGTTCTCGCAGGGCACGAAGACCATGCCGGTCGGCGCGACGCGGGAGATATAGCAGGCGTCGTGCCCTGCGCCGCTGATGATGTCCATGTGCTGGAAGCCCAGTTCCTCGGTCGCGCCGCGAACCGCCGCCACGCAACTCTCGGCGAATTTGACCGGCGGCGAATACCATATCTGCTTGACGTCGAGTTCGAGCCCGATTTCCTTGGCCACCTTCTCCGCCTCGGCGCGGATCGCCGCATCCATCTTCGATAAGGTCGCATCCTCCGGATGGCGGAAGTCGATGGTGAAGAATACCTTGCCCGGAATCGTGTTTCGCGAGTTCGGGCTGACCTGCATCATGCCGACGGTGGCGCAGGCATAGGGCTGGTTCTCCAACCCGATTCGGTTGACCGCGGTGACGAGCCTGGCCGCTCCAAGCAGCGCATCCTTACGCCGACGCATCGGTGTCGGACCGGCATGCGCCTCCTGTCCGGTCAGCACCACCTCGTACCAGCGCTGGCCTTGCGCGCCGGCGACGACGCCAATGGTCTTCTTCTCTGCTTCGAGGATCGGCCCTTGCTCGATATGGGCCTCGAAAAAGGCCGCCACCTTGCGGCCGCCGACCGGCTCGGAGCCGGCATAGCCGATGCGGGCCAGCTCCTCGCCCATGCTCTTACCGTCGATGTCCTTGCGGGAGAGGCCGTAATCAAGGTCGAACACGCCGGCGAACACGCCGGAGGCGACCATCGCGGGCGCGAACCGTGATCCTTCCTCGTTCGTCCAGACCGCGACCTCGACCGGACGCTGCGTTTCATAGCCATAGTCGTTAAGGGTGCGGATCACTTCGAGCCCGGCCATGATGCCGTAAGCGCCATCGAACTTGCCTCCCGTGGGTTGGCTGTCGATATGGCTGCCGGTCATCACCGGCGGCAGCGAGTTGTCCTTGCCCGGGCGCCGCGCGAACATGTTCCCCATCTTGTCGACGCTGACCGTGCATCCCGCGGCTTCGCACCAACGGCGGAAGAGATCGCGCGCCTGCCGGTCAAGATCCGTCAGCGCCAAGCGGCAGACACCGCCTTTCTCGGTGGCGCCGATCTTGGCCAGCTCCATGAGGCTTGACCATAGCCGATCGCCGTCGATGCGTATGTTCGTCGTCATGATTCTCGGCTCCCTGCTCCTGCGAGGAAGGTTGATCCTTCCCTCGCCTCGTCAGATCTATTCGGCCGCCTTGCGCATCGGATTGGAAGGGTGCTGCGTCCAGTTCAGATGCCCCTGACCCTGATCGACGCGCACCATGCTGATGCATTCCGGCACCGGGCAAACATGCATGCAGAGGTTACAGCCGACGCATTCCGCGTCAATGACCTCGTACCGGCGGTGGCCTCCCTCCTTCAGCGCGGCAATCGCCTGATGCGCGGTATCTTCGCAAGCGATGTGGCAGAGGCCGCAAGTGATGCAGAGCTTGGGATCGATCCTGGCGACGATCTTGTAGTTGAGGTTGAGATACTGCCAATCGGTGACGTTCGGCACCGCTCGACCGACGACGTCGGAGAGGCTTGCATAGCCTTTTTCGTCCATCCAGTTCGAGAGACCGTCGATCATGTCGTCGACGATCTTGAAGCCGTAATGCATGGCGGCGGTGCAAACCTGCACGGTGCCGGCGCCCAAGACCATGAACTCGGCCGCATCGCGCCAACTGGCGATGCCTCCGATACCCGAGATCGGCAGGCCGCGGGTTTCGGGATCGCGGGCGATCTCGGCCACCATGTGCAGCGCGATCGGCTTCACGGCGGGGCCGCAATATCCGCCATGCGTGCCCTTGCCGTCCACGATCGGCTCCGGCGCCATCATCTCGAGATCGACGCCGGTAATCGAATTGATGGTGTTGATGAGAGAGACGCCATCGGCGCCTCCGGCCTTGGACGCGCGCGCCGGGCCGAGGATGTTGGTGACATTGGGCGTGAGCTTCACCAAGACCGGCATGCGCGTATGCGCCTTGCACCAGCGCACCACCATCTCGACATACTCGGGCACCTGACCCACGGCCGAGCCCATACCACGCTCGGACATGCCGTGAGGACAGCCGAAATTAAGCTCGACCGCATCGGCGCCGGTCTCCTCGACCGCAGCCAGGATGCTCTTCCAGCTCTCCTCCTGGCAGGGGACCATCAGCGAGACCACCAACGCGCGGTCGGGCCAGTCGCGCTTGACCCCTTTGATCTCGCGCAGATTGATGTCGAGCGGACGGTCGGAGATCAGCTCGATATTGTTGAAGCCGATCATGCGGTCCGGGCCGTGGTGGACGGCCCCATAACGCGACGCGGTATTAACGATGGGCGGATCCTCGCCCAAGGTCTTCCAGACGACGCCGCCCCAGCCGGCTCTGAATGCGCGGACGACATTGTATTCCTTGTCGGTCGGGGGCGCGGAGGCCAGCCAGAACGGGTTCGGCGACTTGATCCCGGCGAAGGCGGTTCTGAGATCGGCCATGGGGTCCCTCCCCTAGCGGGTTCAGGCAGCCGCCTGAAGCCCGCGCAAGTAACGATCGATCGACTGCGCGGCGATCTTGCCGTCCTCGACCGCGGTTACAGTGAGATCCACACCCGCCACGCAATCTCCTCCGGCAAAGACGCCCGGCAGCGACGTGGCGCGGCTGTCGTCGACTAGGATGCGGCCGGCCCGAATCTCCAATGGCTCGGCCGCGCCCGCGATGACCGGATCTGCGATGAAGATCTGGCCGATGGCCTTGAAGAGTTGATCGGCCGGTAGAGAGAAGCCGGATTTGGCGCTGACAAGCCGGCCGTCGGCACTCAGCGCGGTGTATTCGAACTCGACCGAGCTTACATGTCCATCGGCGGCAACGACCCGCGCGGGCCGCGCCCAATGCTTGATCTTGACGCCGTTGACCTGAGCGAACTCCTGCTCGTGATGGGTGGCGCCCATATGCTCGGGCCCGCGGCGATAGACAATTGTAACGTCCTCCGCGCCGAGACGCTTGGTCTGCACGGCTATGTCGATGGCGGTATTGCCCCCACCGATCACGACCACGCGTCGGCCTACCGCCAGACGTGATTTGTCCTTGGCCTGCCTCAGCTCGGCGATATAGGCGACGGCGTCGATCACACCCGCGAGCCCCTCCCCCTCGGTCTGCAGTGCATTGACGCCGGCAAGACCGATGCCGAGGAACACCGCGTCGAACTCCTGGCGA
The DNA here is from genome assembly GCA_035620695.1 of Alphaproteobacteria bacterium. Lineage (GTDB taxonomy): Bacteria > Pseudomonadota > Alphaproteobacteria > JAREAF01 > JAREAF01 > JAREAF01. The sequence continues at coordinate 51,150 of DASPGI010000112.1, read as the reverse complement.
AGCGCGCTCAAGGTCACATCGCGTCCCAGTGCAACGCCCGTGCGCGGCTCAATCCCCCCGATGGAGAGAATGAACGCCACTTCCCTTTGCGCGAAGTCATGCGGCACTTTGTATGCAGCAATTCCGTACTCATTGAGGCCGCCGAGCTTGAGACGAGCCTCGAAAACCGTCACGTCATGTCCCAGCATGGCCAGCCGATGGGCGCAAGCAAGGCCAGCCGGCCCCCCTCCCACCACGGCGATGCGATTGCCCGTGCTCGGGGCACGAGTAAAGGGCTGAATCCCGCGCTCGAACAGCCAATCGGTCGCATAGCGCTGCAACTGACCGATCGCGACCGGCTTGTCCTCCGACAGATTGCGCACGCAAGCCCGCTCGCACAGCACCTCGGTCGGGCAAACACGGGCGCAGGCGCCGCCGAAGATATTCTGCTCCAGGATCGTGGTCGCGGACCCCTTGAGATTGCCGGTCTGGATCTTGCGAATGAAGTTGGGGATGTCGATGCCCGTCGGGCAGGCCTCGATGCATGGCGCGTCGTAGCAGAAATAGCAACGGCTGCTTTCTACCACCGCACGCTTGAGGTCGAGCGGCTCCTTAACCTCGTTCTCGAAATTCGCGGCATAGGCCTCGGAGAGGAGCCGGCCGGCGGTGATATCCGGCACGGGCTGGGTCCGCGTCCTTCTAGGCATTGCCACTCCTTGCGGCCGGCCTGGGGCGCCGTTAGCTTTCTGGTTCGTGACAGATGAGCCTAAGCGAAAATTGACCATTTGGTCAAATTCCTGCGGAACCGGAGATCGATCTTGTCCAAGACGTCGGCGCAGCGCATGGAAGACCGCCCAGCCGGCGTCAAGCGCCGTGATGCCGAGGCGCGTATTCTGACCGCCGCCGAGGAAGTTTTCGCCGAAGCCGGCTACTCAGGCGCGACCACCGCTGCCATCGCCGATCGCGCGGGCCTGCCCAAGGCCAATCTTCATTACTATTTCCGCACGAAGGAAGCACTCTATCGCCGGCTGATCGAGCGCATCCTGGAGGAATGGTTGGCCTCGGGCGACCAGATCCGGCCCGAGGCCGACCCGGCCGAGGCCTTCTCCACCTACATTGCCGCCAAGATCGAGGCCTCGCGGCGGCGGCCCTTCGCCTCCAAGGTCTTCGCCAATGAAATCCTGCACGGCGCCCCCCACAGCGGCGATTTCTTGAAAATTCAAGTGCGCGCCTGGGTGGAGGCCAAAGGGAAGGTGATCGATGGCTGGGTCAAGCGGGGACTGATCCGCCCGATCGAACCGCATCATCTCTTCTTCATCCTCTGGGCGGCGACCCAAACCTACGCTGATTTCGAGACGCAGATCCGCGCGGTGCTCGCACGCAAGCGCATCCGCCCCGCCGACTACGAGGAAGCCGCCCGCCTCATCACACGCATGGTGCTGGGCGCATGCGGGGTGGACCGGAAAGTTCGAAAATCCTGACCACATGGACAAGGGACCAGGTTTGCTTACATAGTTCGCCCTGCGAGCGAACAGGGATTTTCGCCAAAACCCGCCGGGGCAACGTCAACCGGGCGGGCACAAGAGGGAGACGCGAAATATGAAGCGAGTATTGAACGGCGCCGGGCGCTTCACCCGGCGCATGGTGCTGACGATTGGCGCTGGCTTCTTTGCCTTCGCCGTCGCGCTACAGCCGGGTGCGGCCCAAGACCAGAAGCTGAAGGTGGCCGCGGTCTTCGAGACTCCTATCGAGGAGCCCTGGGTCAATCAGATCCATGTCGCCCTGCTCAAGGCCGAGCAAGAACTGGGCATCGAGTATGAATGGTCCGAAAGTGTCAAATCCGCTGACTTCGCGCGCGTCATGCGCGAATATGCCGAGAAGGGTTATGAGCTCATCATGGGCGACGCCTTCGGCGCCGAGCAGATCGCCCGTCGTGTCGCGCGGGACTACCCGAATATCGCCTTCGTTTTCGGTTCGGGCTTGGGGCCGGCCGATCCCAATTTCGGCGTCTTCGACAATTGGATCCATGAACCGGCCTATCTGTCCGGCCTGATCGCCGGGAAGATGACCAAGTCGAACAAGATCGGCGTCGTCGCGGCGATGCCGATTCCGGAGGTAAACCGGCTCTCCAACGCCTTCTGCGCCGGCGCGAAGGAGGCGAACAAGGAGGCGACCTGCGCCTTCTCGTTCATCGGCTCCTTCTTCGATCCGCCGAAGGCGAAGGAGGCGGCGCTGGCGCAACTCGAATCCGGCGTCGACGTGATCTATGCCGAGCGTTTCGGCGTCATCGAGGCGGCGCAGGAAAAGGGCGCGCTCGCCATCTCCAACATGTCCGATCAATCCGCGCTCGCACCTGAAACCGTCATCACCGGACCGGTCTGGGACATGTGGCCGACCGTCAAGCAGGTGGTCACGCTGGTCAAGGCCGGTGCCTTCACCGCCCAGGATTTCGGCGGATTCTCCTTCATGGGGAAGGGCGGCTCGTACCTCGCCCCCTACGGCAAATGGGAGGAAAAACTTCCAGCCGAGGTGAAGGATATGGTCACCAAGCGCCAGCAGGAAATCCTCGACGGCAACTTCCGGGTGGACGTCAACGAAGCCGTGCCGCAGCCCGGCTAACAGCGAGGTCGATCGGAGGCCGGGAGGCATGCCCTCCCGGCCCGCGCGATGACGGATACGAGCCAGACTGCTCCTCCTCTCCTGGCGATGCGAGGCATCGTCAAGCGGTTCGGCACGGTGAGCGCTTGCGAAGGCGTCGACCTCACCTTGCGCGCGGGCGACGTGCTGGGCCTGCTCGGCGAGAACGGGGCAGGCAAGACCAGCCTCATGAACATCCTGTTCGGCGCCTATGCCGCCAATGACGGCGCCATCCTGATCGAGGGCCAGCCAGTCCAGATCCGCGACAGCGCAGACGCGCTGCGCCTAGGGATCGGCATGGTGCACCAGCACTTCCATTTGGTGCCCCGGCATACGGTGCTGGAGAATTTGATGGTCGGCCGGCCGGGCAAGAGCCTGGCCCTGGACCGCGCCGGGGCTCTCGCCAAACTGAAGGAGATCGCGAATGCTTATGGGCTCGGCCTCGAACCCGATGTGCTGGTCCAGGATCTTGCCATAGGCGAGCAGCAGCGGCTCGAGATCGTCAAGGCGCTGTTCCGCGGCGCGCGTATCCTGATCCTCGACGAGCCGACGGCGGCGTTGACGCCGCAGGAGACCGAGGGGCTGTTCAGGGCGGTAAGGGCCATGGCGGCTCGGGGACTCGCGGTCATCTTCATCAGCCACAAGCTCGAAGAGGTCCGTGCGATTACCACCCACGTCCTGGTTATGCGGCAGGGTCGGGTCGTGGCCGAGCTTCGCAATGCGCCCGAACTATCGGGCCGCCGCATCGCCGAACTGATGTGCGGGCGACCGATCCAGCCGCCGACCAAGAGCGCTTCGACACCCGGGCCGGTGCTGCTGCGACTGGTGGAGGTCAACACCGCAGGCGGCGAGCGTCGTCGCCTCAAATCGGTGACGCTTGAGGTGCGCGCAGGCGAGATCGTCGGCATCGCAGGTGTCGCCGGCAACGGCCAGCTTGACCTTGCTGACGTCGTCGCCGGCGTGCTCGAACCTGTTTCAGGCCGGATCGAGATCTGCGGTCAGCCGCTCGATCACGCCTCGCCGCGGCGGGTACAGGAGCTGAAGGTCGGCCGTATCCCAGAGGATCGAATGGGAACAGGGCTGCTGACCCAATCGCCGCTCGCCGACAGCATGGTAATGCCGCGCGTGCACCGGCCGCCCTTCAGCCGGCATGGCCTTCTGGATCGTGGCGCCATCCTTGCTTTCGCCCGGGCGCAGATCGAGCGCTACGCCATCCGAGCGGCGGGTCCGCGGGCCCGCACCGGCACGCTCTCGGGCGGCAATCTGCAGAAGGCGCTCTTGGCCCGCGAGCTGGCCTCAGATCCCATGGTCGTGCTGGCAGCCCAGCCGACGCGCGGCCTCGACGTCGCCGCCGCCGGCTTCGTGCATAGCCAGTTCTTGAAGTTGCGGGCCGAGGGCCGGGCGCTCCTGTTGATTAGCGAAGATCTCGAGGAGCTGTTCGCTCTCGCAGACCGGATCGTCGTCATGTCGGCGGGGAGGATCGTCGGCGATCTGCCCATCGCCGAGGCGACGGTGGAGAAGATCGGCTTGATGATGACCGGGGCGGAGGCGGCGTGATCGGGCTCAGGCTCGAGCGGCGCGATGCGGCGCCGATCTGGCTGCGGATCGCACTGCCGATCGGGGCGATCTTTCTGACGCTCCTGGTTTGCAGCACGCTGATCCTTTTGGCCGGCGCCCATGTCGGCGAGGCCTACGCGCACCTCTTTTTAACCCCCTTCTCCGGCCGTTTTGACACGGTCGAGACGGCCGTCAAGGCCACGCCCTTGATCCTGACCGGGCTCGCTGTCGCGGTGGCCTTCCGGGCAAAGTTCTGGAACATCGGCGCGGAGGGGCAGCTTTTGGCCGGCGCCATGGCCGCGGCCTTCATCGGCGGCAGGGCGAGCCTGCCGGACTGGTCGCTCGAGCCGCTCATGATTCTTTGCGGCGGCATGGCGGGAGCGGCTTGGGCGCTGCTGCCGGCAGTCTTGCGCACCCGCTACAAGGTGGACGACGTCGTCACCACGCTGCTGCTGAACTTCGTGATGTTCTATGCGATGACGGCGCTACTGGACGGGCCGTGGAAGGATCCTCTCTCCGGCTATCCCGATTCACCCGACATCCGCATGGAGGCGGAGTTCCCCATCCTTTTGCGCGCCACCCGCCTGCATCTGGGCATTCTGATCGCGCTCGCAGCCGCGCTGTTCGTCTGGTTCCTGATGAATCGGACCGTGCTCGGCTTCGCAATCAAGGCCGTTGGCGAGAACCCGCGTGCTGCCGCCTATGCCGGGATGTCGATCGGGCGCGTGATCCTGGCCACGGCGGCCTTGTCCGGGGCGCTCGCGGGTCTTGCCGGCGTGGGCGAAGTGGGCGGCGTGCATTTCCAGGTCATGGCGGGGCTTTCTCCCGGCTACGGCTATACGGGCATCGTCATCGCCATGCTTGCAGGATTGAATCCGCTCGGCGTCGTTCCGGCGGCCTTCTTCTTCGCGGTGGTGATCACCGGGGCCGAGGGAATGAGCCGTGCGACCGGCGTGCCGGTCTATCTCTCCGATGTGATCCAGGGCGTGGCGCTTATCTCGATGCTGGCGGCGATGCTGTTCACGCAGTATCGCATCCGCATCGTCGGCCGCCTCGCGACCGCATCCCCAGCCGCCCCGGCGCTCTCTCGCGAAGTCGAAGGCAAAACGCCCTGACATGGACGAGATCTTCGGCCAAGTCTTCCAGATCGGCTTCTTTGCGGCGCTGATCCGCATCGCCACGCCGCTCATGCTCGCCACCATCGGAGAGCTTTATGCGGAACGCTCGGGCGTCCTCAATCTCGGGATCGAGGGCACGATGCTGTTCGGCGCGATGACCGGCTTCACTACCGCCTATTTCACGGGGAGCCTTTGGCTTGGGGTTGCGGCGGCAATGGGCGCGGGCGTGGCGATGGGTCTCATCATGGGCCTGACGACGGTGACGCTGGGCCTTTCGCAACATGTCTCCGGAATCGGCGTCACGCTCTTGGCGACGGGCTTGGCGTTTTTCTTCTACAGGCTGATTTTCGGCCAGCCCTCCGCCCCGCCGAACGTAAAGTCGTTCCAGCCCCTGCCCCTCCCCTTGCTCTCGGAAATCCCTTTCGTCGGTCCGGTGCTGTTCAATCAGTTCGCGCTCAGCTATCTGGCGCTGCTCCTGGTGCCGGCGACGGCGTTCCTGCTCTACCGCACGCCCTGGGGCCTCGCGTTGCGCACGGTCGGAGAGAATCCGCGCGCGGCCGATGCGGCCGGGGTGAACGTGGCCATCATGCGCTATCAGGCGCTGATCATTTCCGGCGCGCTCATGGGGACCGCTGGCGCTTTTCTCTCGATGGCGCAGTTCAACGCCTTCACCTTCGGCGTCGTCTCGGGGCGCGGCTGGATCTGCATCGCGCTGGTGGTCTTCGGCCAATGGAGCCCGTGGAAGAGTGCGCTCGGTGCGCTGCTCTTCGGTTTCATCGACGCTCTCCAGCTCCGGTTGCAGGCGGGCGGCATGTTTCACCTGCCCTATCAGCTCTTCTTGATGATGCCCTTCGTGCTGACCATCCTCGCCATGGCGCTCGTCTCCCGCAACGCCCGCGCGCCCGCGGCTCTTCTGGTGCCGTTCAGGAAAGAGGAGCGGTGATGGCCAATATGTAAATGAGGACAAAGTGATGCTCGATCTTCTCATCCGCAACGCCGCGCTCCCCGACGGGCGGACCGGCATGGACATCGCAGTCGAAGGCAGCCGCATCGTCGAGGTCCGGCCAAGCATCGACGCGCCGGCGCGCGAGACCATCAATGCCGGCGGATTCCTGGTGGCACCACCCTTCGTCGATAGCCATTTCCACCTGGATTCCACCTTGAGCCTCGGCATGCCGCGCTTGAACGAGAGCGGCACGCTGCTCGAGGGCATTCAGATCTGGGGGGAGCTCAAGCCCGACCTCACGGCCGAAGCGATCAAGGAGCGCGCGCTCCACTATTGCCGCTGGGCGATCGCGCGCGGCACGCTCGCCATCCGCAGTCATGTCGATGTCTGCGACGACCGTCTGCTGGCCGTCCAGGCGCTGCTTGAGGTCAGGCGCGAGATGCGCCCCTGGTTGGACATTCAACTCGTCGCTTTCCCGCAAGACGGGTTCCTGCGCGATCCGAAAGCACGCGACAACCTGATCCGCGCGCTCGATCTCGGCGTCGATGTCGTGGGCGGGATCCCGCATCATGAGCGGACCATGTCGGAGGGCGCCGCCTCGGTCGGCATGCTTTGCGAGATTGCCGCCGAGCGCGGGCTTCTCGTTGACATGCATTGCGATGAGACCGACGATCCCTCCTCGCGCCATGTCGAAACCCTCGCTTTCGAGACGCAGCGCCTTGGCCTCCATGGTCGGGCGACCGGCTCGCATCTCACCTCGATGCACTCCATGGACAATTACTATGCCGGCAAGCTGATCGCCCTCATGCACGAGGCCGAGCTGACGGCGGTATCCAATCCACTCATCAACATCACCCTCCAAGGCAGGCACGACACCTATCCCAAACGCCGGGGCATGGCGCGCGTGAAGGAGCTGATGGCGGCCGGGGTCAATACAGCCTTCGGCCATGATTGCGCAATGGACCCGTGGTACGCCCTGGGCAGCGGCGATCTTCTGGAGGTGGCGCATATGGGTCTGCATGTCGGGCAGATGACCGGCATGGCGGAGATGCGGGCCTGCTTCGATGCGGTCACGGCGAACGGCGCCAGGGCCCTGCGTCTCGACGGCTATGGCATCGAGCCCGGATGCCAGGCCGACCTGGTGCTGCTGCAGGCCCGCGATCCCGTCGAGGCGATCCGGCTCAGATCGGCGCGCCTCAAGGTAATCCGGCGCGGGGAGGTGATCGCCGAGAGCGCGCCGGCGGAGGTGGCGCTACGACTCGGCGGGACGGTTACACGCGAGGATTTTCTCTGGCCGAACGGCTGATCCTCGAGGCTCCGGCTTGCGCCATTCGAAGACGGCGATGAGACAGCCACCCTCGGTCCAGGAATTGTGCCGCGTGCCTGGCTGATAGCTTACGAAATCGCCGCGCCGGAAGACCCGACCGTCGCTGTCGGTCACCTCTCCCTCCAGGATCAGGAATTCTTCCATCCCGGGATGCTGGTGCGGGATGGTGGCCGCGCCCGGCTGCATGCGCATAAGGTAGCAGCCCTGGCCGATGGACCGATCGTAACTGATCGGCAGCCAGCCGATATCCGGCTGCATGGGCCCTTCAAGATCATAGGGCAAGAATGCGTCGGCGATCGTGACTACGCGTCGTCCGGGTACGTCGCTCATGGGTGCGGGTGATAGCCGAGGGCGCGGATCTGGAGCAAGCGCCCATTCGCTCGCCGGCAGTCATTGGTAATAGATGTGGGCGCCAATGGTGGACACGCGACGAAGCTGCGAGCGCCAGGAAGGCGCGACCCGGGTGCTATGGAAATAAAGCGCCCCGTTGGTCGGGTCAGGCGCACCCTGGATCATCTCATGGGCGATTGTGGCGGCGCGTACCCAGGCGCGGGTGTCCCTTGGTTCATCCGATAGTCCGTCGCACCACCAGGAGAACTGACAGTCGCGCCTGGCCGTCCCGCCTTGTTGCACGACAGCGCAAATGCTGTTTGGGAAATCGGGGCTCCTCACCCGATTGAGCACCACCGCGGCAACCGCGCGCTGTCCTATCTCGTTTTCGCCGCGCGCTTCGAAATAGACGGCCTTAGCAAGGCATTCCAGCTCCGCTTGCGCGCGGCTCTGGGCGATGGTCGGCTCCGGTGGAGGCTCCGCATAGGCGACTACGGCCGGTTCCTCCGGCTGTGGGGTCAAGCCGCATCCGGCCAGGAAGGTCGCAAGACCCAGAGCAGACAAGGCTATGAGCCGCTTATGCATGACAAAATCTTAATACATCATACGGTCACCAACGCCTTAACAAAGGAAAGCTCGTCTGAACGCGAAACTGGATTCGTATCCAGGAGAGAAACCTCACAAGATTGAGGCGAATGCGGCGGGACGCCGCGGCGAAAGAAAGGGAGAGGCACCCACCATGCTCAAGGAGTTCCAGCAATTCATCTTGCGCGGCAATGTGATCGACCTTGCGGTCGGTGTGATTATCGGCGCCGCGTTCGGCCGGATCGTGACATCATTGGTTGACGATATCATGATGCCACCGATCGGGGTCGTGCTCGGCGGCGTCGATTTCTCCGATCTCTTCATCACTCTCTCAGGCGGCGACTATCAGTCGCTCGCCCAGGCCAAGGAGGCCGGCGCGGCGACGATCAATTACGGGCAGTTCATCACGGTCATTATCCAATTTCTCATCGTCGCGTTCGCGATTTTCATCCTCATACGGCAAGTGAACAAACTTTTCCGCCGCACGGAAGAAAAGGCGCCGCCGCCGCCCACGCAGGAAGTAAAGCTGCTTTCCGAAATTCGCGACCTTCTCGCCCTGCGCCGATCCTGAGCGGAACTGCGCCCTCTCCCTTGAAGCGGGAGAGGGCGCGACTCGAATGCCCGGAGGCGCCTCGGCCGAAGCCACGGCCGAGCGAATTGTTCTGCGTCCAATAATCGAGGAATCCGCTTTGTGCGCTTACGCCTCGCGGCGAAGAAAGGCGCGACCGTCTCAGCCGCTGAATGGTCACCCGGGGGACCATTGTTGCCGATCCCGCTGTGTCCTAGGACTGTTCACATGGCTGATCTCTGTCTGTCACCTGACACTCGGTTGGCTGGCGGGTGCCACTGTGGCGCGGTCCGCTATGTGGTTGAGGCGGCCGCCCACCAAATCCAGCATTGCCACTGCTCGATCTGCCGGCGTACCCAGGGTGCGGTCTTCGCCACCTACGCCGCCGTTTCACGCGGGGCGATCGTCGTAGAGCAGAGGCAAGCGGCATTGGCGACGTTCGTCAGTTCGGCCGCAGTCCGTCGGCAGTTCTGCCGGAACTGCGGATGTCATCTTCTGCTGGAGGATGATCGGACACCCGATCTCATCTGGTACACGCCCGCCACGCTCGATCGAGGTCGTCCGGGACACCCGGAGGGTACCGAGCAGCACGTATTCCTGGAGTCACGCCTGAGCTGGTTCCACTTGAAAGAGCCAGGGTGATCATGACGGCGCCGCAACCGATATTGCGCAGGCCACAGTCTCGCAGTCCGAGGGAGGGAAACCTTGAAGAAGAATGAATCGTCTCGTTCCAACAAATCAGAGGCACAACTGGCCAGCCGATTGACACGCCGCCGGCTGATTCGCAGCACCGCCCGGTTTGCCGCAGGTGCTGTGTCGGTCCTGGGTGCGCCCGCAATCGTCGGCCGCGCGATTCCGGCAAACGCCAGAACCAGCTTTGCCGGCGAAGGTATGATCGTTGCAACCTGGTCAGGTAACCACGATCGTCTTTTCCGTGAAATGGTTATCGGACCATTCAACGAGCGCTACGACGCCAAACTGGATACGATCGGAATCTGGGACCAGTCGGTAGCTCAAATCGTCGCCGCGCCCGCCGACAGTCCACCTTACGATGTGGCGATCGCCGAGGAGTTTCTCTCCTCGAGCGGGCTCAGCGAACAGATCTATCTGAAAACCGATCCCGAAAAGGTTCCGAACCTCAAGCACGTGAATCCGTGGTTCTATGACCTCCGTGCGGAGCACGCAAAACCATACGGCATACCCTTCACCGGCGGCAACGTAGCCATCCTTGCCAACACTCAGATCGGGTTCGAGCCCTCGTCATGGCAAGATTTCTGGCGTCCGGAGTTGAACCGCAAGACGACCCTGGATTCCGCCGGATGGTGGTTCACTATCGCCATTCCCGCAATCATCTCCGGCGCCCAGCCGGGTGTGCAGGAAATCTATGATCCCACGCAGACCGGTCCTTTGTTCGACCAACTCGAACAGCTCAAGCCCGCCAAGTGGTACAAGGACGGCGCCGAACAGACCTACCTCATGCTGCAGGAAGAGGCGCTGATGGCGATGGTTTACACTACCGATGCCTATGCGCTGCTCTTGGAGGCAGGCAATCGCTTTACCCTGACCGTTCCCACCGAAGGCACTCCCGGATGGACGGATTGGTTCTTCAAGATTCGCGGCACGCCTCACGCTGATCTCGCGGATGCCTTCCTCAACTATGTCCTTGAACTCGATACACAGAACCGGTTCCTGTCCCGGACCCTTCAGTTCATGTCGCGATCGGACGTGACCGTCCCGTCGCACTGGAAGAACTATCCGCACACGAGAGAGGATTTCGAGCGCATGATCTATCTACTGACCATCGAAGGGTGGGATAGTCTGCTGGCCAACTGGGAGGCGCTCGACAAGCGCTTCAAGGAAGTCGTTACAAAAACGGGCTGACCGTCAACAGGGAGCCGCCAGGAACGGCGCGCCCCGGGGTTGGAGCGCACTTGGGATGACGACCGACATTCCCTTCGCACTGGCTCTGGAGCGAGTGACGAAGCGCTTCGGAACTGTCACCGCGGTCTGCGATGTGACGCTCCATGTTCGTCGCGGCGAGTTCCTGACCTTGCTCGGGCCGAGCGGGTCGGGCAAGACGACGATACAGCGTTTGATCGGTGGGTTCGAACGGCCCGACGATGGTCACATTTCCATCAACGGGCAGATCGTGGACTGGCTCCCGGCGTACCAGCGCGACACTGCGACCGTGTTCCAGTCGGCAGCCCTGTTCCCGCATAAGACGGTCGCCGAAAATATAGCGTATGGATTGCGTGTTCGCAGGCGTTCGACGGGCGAGATCGCGGAGCGGGTCGACCGGACGCTCTCTCTGGTCCGCCTTCAAGGGCTGAGCGATCGTTACCCGCAACAGCTTTCCGGAGGAGAGAAGCAGCGAGTTGCCCTGGCGCGTGCCATCGTGGTCGAACCAGCGGTCCTTCTCTTTGATGAACCCCTGAGTGCCCTCGATCTGCAACTACGGCTCCAACTCAGGGCCGAGATCAAACGTCTTCATGAGGTGCTCGGCTTCACCGCGGTATATGTGACACACGATCAGGGTGAAGCGATGTCGTTGTCCGATCGGATCGCCGTGATCAATCGCGGGGGGCTCGAGCAGCTTGGGCGGCCTGAGGAGATCTTCTTTGCGCCTGCCAACGAGTTCGTCTTCTCCTTTGTTGGCGAATCCTGCTCCCTGCGGCTATCGGCGGCAGACGGTCGATACCGGTCGCCAAGCGGCGAGGAGCTTGATCTTGTGCTTGCGGTGCCCCGCCCCAGCGGCGAATTCGGCATTCATTTTCGGCCAAGACGGCTGCAACTGGGAACAGCCGGAGAAGCCTGCGAGAATCGCCTGAAAGCAAAGGTATCTTTCGTCGAATTCCTGGGCGAAACCTGGCGGGTTCATTTGGAAGCGGGCAACCAACAACTCTTCGCCGACCTCGCCGCCGCCCAGAACATCGAGGCAGGACATCGTGTCGTCGTGGGCTGGAACAGTGGCGATGGCCGAGTCTACTGCTGAGCGTCGATCCTCCGTCGGTACCTCTGCGTCCTGCCGTGGCCGGCCGATGATGCTCGAGCGCGTAGCCCGTTGGGCGCTGGCAGCCCCCGCGCTCTTCCTGATCGCAACCTTCTTCGGGCTGCCGACGCTCTACTTGCTGCGGATGAGCTTCAACCGACATACGCCGGACCAGATCTTCGTCCCGGACTGGACCTTCGACAATTACGCGACGCTCCTCACCGACCCTTTCTATGTGTCTTCGATCGGCAACACCGCGGTTCTGGCACTGGTAACGGCGTTCGTCACCGTGGTGCTGGCCTATCCATACAGCCTCTATGTCTGGTTCGGGAGCCGGCGGCGTCGGTTCCTTCTGCTCGGGACGGCACTCTTGCCGCTTCTGATATCGGAGGTCTCCATTATCTTCGGCTGGCAGATCTTCTTCCCGCGCAGCGGCGTCTTGTCGACCCTGCTTTTTGAAACCGGCCTTGTCGGCGAGCGCTTCAGCTTGATGTTCACCTTCACAGCCGCGGTTGTGGGCATTACTTACATAACGCTGCCCTTTGCGATCTTCATATTGATGAGCGTATTCGACGGGCTTGACCGTCTGCTCCTCCATGCCAGCTCCGATCTTGGCGCCTCGCCGTTCCGTACCTTTTGGGAGGTGCTGTTCCCGCTTAGCCGCGGTGGAATCACAATTGCGGCTTCCCAGGCCTTCATCTGGGCCATGGGAACCTATGCAACGCCGAGCGCACTTGGGCCTGATTGGCTGTGGACGGTTGGATTCGAAGTACACCGCCAGATGAGCTCCTGGCGTAACTGGCCCTTTGCCTCCGCACTGACGGCTTTCCTGGTTCTCAGCATTCTTGCCTTCATCATCGCCATCCAGCGCGGTCGGCCGACGACGGAGCGCTACCATGCATAGCGGAAGGCGTAATAGACTACCGCTACTCACCCAAGCATCGATCCTGGCTGCGCTACACAAGGCGCATGTCGCCATCGTGTTGATATTCATCGGCATACCGATCTGGCTCACCGGCATCATGGCCTTTAATGACGGAGGTTTTCTCACCCTGCCGATACGGACCTATTCCCTGCGTTGGTTTACGGAGTTTTTCTCCAGCCCGCTCTGGATTGATGCCTTAGTCAACAGTCTGTTGGTGGCGTCCGGCGTCGCCATATTGGCGACGTTCGTCGGCACATCGGCTGCTTATGCGTTCAACCGGTTCGGCCTATCTCGACGCAGCACTTGGTATTTTCTGGCGCTCTTGCCTCTGTTCATGCCGGGAGTAGTGCTCGGCTTGGGTTTGCTGATCACCTTCGGTGACCTTCTGCAAGGCACGCGCCTTTTCCTTGTTCTTGCTCATTCGCTTTGGGCGATGCCGCTGGTCTTCATGGTCATGGAGGCGACGTTCCGACATGTGGATCGCCGGATTATCGAGGCATCCCTGGACCTCGGCGCGACGCCTCTGCGGACCTTCTGGGACATTACAATGTCGTTGGTATTGACGGGCCTCGTTTCCAGCGCCTTGTTCGCCTTTGTCGTTTCGTTGAACGAGTTCATCATGGCCTTGTTTCTGACAACGCGGAACACACTGACTTTGCCAGTGCTGATGTGGCAGTCTTTGCGGTCGGCCGGTACGCCGATCCTGGCGGTCGCCTCGTTGATCCTGGTCGGGACCGTCCTCAGCGCCTTGCTGATCGTATTCATACTCCAGATCTTTCGGAGAAGGTTGACCTGACCGTGACCAGAACCCGCCGACTCGGATGCCCAGGTTGGCTCGAGGATGTTGGATGGGCTGCGACGGCGATCGGGACCGACATGTTCTACGATCGCCTGCTCGACCTTGTTTGCAGCCTGATCCATCATGACAAGAGCATGGTGGTCCGCTATTCGCGGGTCTCCGCCCCGCAATGCCTGCTTTATCGCGACTATCCGGACGAAATCATCGAACTTTGGCTGTCCGGCTATTATCGCTTCGATCCCTTCTATGATTATTGGCGGGAGCATGAGCGCTGTGGCGTAACTACGCTCAACATGATCAGTCCGCCGCGCCCGCAGAAACGCGCATTCTGGCGCGTCTTTCTCCGACAGGCACGGGTCAGCGACGAGATAGCATTCTTCCTACCGGCGGTCAGCCGATCCTCGATCGCGCTATTCGTGGAACGGGCGCGGCGCCGCTTCACTGCCGCCGAGCTCAAAGTCGCGAACCAGGCCTATCCGGTCCTGGCCGGCCTGCATCGCGCTCACGTCGCCGGCGTGTTTGGGGGCCTGGCCACTCAGAAGCACGGCGACGACAACGGCCGGACGACTACGGCAATGCTGCTCGTCGATCGGGCCGGCCGGCGCGTGCACGTGACCGACTCCTGGGTGGATTTCGAGACGCGCCATCGTGAACTGGCGGCCGCAATGACCGAGGTGGGAAGTGGAGGTCGGCGGCAGGTGCCTCTTCGCGACGGCTACGTTCTGCATGTCGAGGCGCTCGCCGACGATTTTCCATTAGCTCCCGGGGGCACGATCTACGCAATCGAGCGCAGCGGCCTGCCGCCAATACGCCTTCGCTATGAGGACGCGGTTGCTGCTTTTCTGCCGGGACAGCTCACACCCCGCGAGCGGCAGATCGTGGAGCTGATTCTCGCCGGCTATCCCAACGATGCGATCAAGAAACGGCTGGGCATCAGCACCGGCACCGTCAAGAATCACCGCAAGAGGCTCTATTACAAGCTCGATATCACATCTGAGCGCGAGTTGTTCGCGCTCTTCCTGGCGTCGCTCCTCGGCCCCGAGGCCGGTACGGAGGCGCTCGGATTGCTGCCGGCTCACACTCCCGTCGGCAACGCGGGGACGATCGTGCCGCACCCAGCACTGGCAAAGCATTCACGGCACTGAGACGTCCGGAGGTCTACAGCGGGATCGAAAGCTCAAGCCATCGGTTTGGGTGGCCCTGGAGCCTGTTCAGGTTCTCCCGCAGCCGATTTGGCGGTCTGCTCCCCATATGCCCGCTTCAGCCTCGCATGGCTGCGGATGGAGAGCGGGATATTGGCGATATATGCAAACCCGATCAAGATCAGGGTAACCCAGGTCGCGCTGATGAGCAGCCCGGCCAGCACACCGACGGCGAGCAATGTCGGTACGACCAGATGGTGCGGCACCTTGACCTTCTTGAACGAATGGATCGGCAGCCTGCTGACCATCAGGCCCGCAACTGCAAGCATCACCGGCGCGACCACGGCGGGATGGCGGAACACCGTATCGCCCAATTCGAAGCTCAACATGATCGGCATCACGGCCAAGCCCGCCCCCGCGGGCGCAGGCACGCCCGTGAAGAACTGTCCTGCCCAGGGCATGGGATCGGTCTCGTCGAGCTTGGCATTGAACCGGGCGAGGCGGAGGGCGCAACAGACCGCGAACAGCAACGCCACCGTCCAGCCCAAGGTCGAAGCGTCCTTGAGGCTCCAGAGATACAAGGTTACCGCCGGAGCCACGCCGAAGCTGATCACGTCGGAAAGAGAATCCAGCTCGGCGCCGAATCTGGTCGATCCGCCCAGAAGGCGGGCAATGCGGCCGTCGAGGCCGTCGAAAATTCCTGCCGCCACCATGGCGATCACTGCCGCATCCCAGCGCTGATCCACCGCGTATCGGATCGCGGTCAGACCCGCGCACAGCGCCAGTATCGTAAACATGTTCGGAATCAGCCGATTGATCGACTGTTCGCGGAACCGGCGTCTGGGTCGGCGAATCATCATCGGATCAACGCACCTCCCCGCTCCGCGGCAGTTCGTCTGAAGCGAGGTCTGCGATCACAGTCTCTCCGCCGACCATGCGTTGTCCGACCGCGACCAGCGGATGGACGCCCGGCGGCAGATAGACGTCAAGCCGGCTGCCGAAGCGGATCAATCCGAACCGCTCGCCGGCGCGTACGGTCTGGCCCTCCTTAAGGTCGCAGCGGATCCGGCGCGCCACCAGACCGGCAATCTGCACGAAGCCCAGCTCGCGGCCATCCCGACAGGTCAACCGCACAGATTGCCGCTCATTCAGCTCGCTTGCCTTGTCCAATGCGGCATTAAAGAACTTGCCCTGGCGGTAGGCCAGCCGGGTAACCACGCCGTCGGCGGGGACGCGGTTCACATGCACATCGAAAATGTTGAGAAATATGCTGACCCGGATCCGGGTTCCCGGCGGCATTGCGAGTTCCGCCGGCGGCACTGTCGGCTGAATCGCCTGCACCAGCCCGTCGGCGGGACTTACAACCAGATCGCCGCGCAGCGGCGTGACCCGCTCGGGATCGCGGAAGAAGAAAGCGCACCAAGCTGTGGCGAGCGCGCCGAGCCAGCCCAAGGCCTCGCTGACGGCCGTCCCGAGCAATATGGCGATAAGGGCGAAAGCGGCGATGAAGGGCCAGCCGTCCCGGTGAATTGGCGCCAGCACGGTCTTGCGCATTTCGTCAAGCATCGAACAAACCGTCGCCGGCGGGGGCGCGCCCTTCGGAGAATCCGGCTCGCCGGCGATCGATCGAACCCAAGCGCCGCGTATGGCGCACGCAGACCACCGGGCCGGAACCTGGAGCCGAGTTCGCTTGACGTGTAATGGTCACCGCTCTAGGGCTGCTGCTTCGGCAGCGAGAAAACCTGGCCGGGATAGATGAGATCCGGGTTTCGGATCTGTTCCTTGTTCGCCTCGAAAATGAGCGTATAGCGGATGCCATGACCGTAGGTCCGTCTGGCGATCCGCCACAGGCTGTTGCCGGGCTGGACGACAATCGAGCCCGGAGAGGCTTCGGCAAAGGCGGCCTGCGAAAACGGAGTTTCGATTCGGGCGATCACTTGGGCGTCCGGCGGTTCGACCTGATCCACGCGCAAGGTGTGCAGGCCCGGCGCAACCGCATTCTCCGGCCTGACCTGCCAGCGGCCATCCGCATTCGCAATGGCCCCGCCCACCAACAGATTGTCGATATAGACTTGCACATTCGCCCCGACCGGCGCGCGCCCACCGACCACAATCTGCCCGTTCTCGTCATAGTCGATGATGTCGAGCGACAGGCCATCCTCCGAGAGTCCATCCTCGCCCTCTGAACTGGGCGGCTGCAGCACGGTTCCTCCGCCGCCGACATTCGGAACCAGAACCGCCACGGCCGCGGGCGGAGCTTGACCGGGTTCCCCGTCCTCAGGGTTCGGGACGACCAGGACGACTGATTGGCCGGAATCGGCGACGATGCCCGATTCATCCTTCTCCGAGAGCGTCAGCTCGCGATTGCCGGGCTCGAACGGCGCCTCGGGCAACAGGACCCATTCGCCTCGGCTGTCGGCGATCACCGTCCCGACCTCCTTGCCATTGTCGTAGACGGTCACCATGCTGTTCGGTTTCGCCCGCCCCGCGATCACCGCGTTCCCTCTCGGGTTGATGCGAACGACGTCGAAGCTTGGTCCTTCTTGCGTTGGGGAAGCGGGCGCGGTCGCTGCCGGCGAGGCCTGCGGCTGCGACGGCGTGGAGGCAACCCCAGCGGCGGCGGGGGCGGCGGTCGCAACTTCCGCAGCCGGCTCGGCCGGGGCAGAATCCGCAACATTCGGCTGCTCCGAGGAGGGATCTGCCGCTGGAGCAGGCGGTGCTAGTTCTGCGCTCTGCAGCGGGTCCGCGGGATCCCCCTCATGGTCGAGGGATCGGCTGAGGATCAGCGCCGCGACAATCGCCACGATGCCGACCGCGCCGACAATGACAACTCGCTTCACGGATATCGGCCGCCTTCCTTGCGAAATACGCCTTTCGGGTCAACTTAATCCGGAGGCCGCGAAGACGCAATTAATCTTGGACTTTTAGAACTCAGGCTGGGTGGCTGGAGCCTGTGGGTTGTGAATTGGCCTGACGCTCTCAAGATAGGCGGCGATCGCCGCCCGGTCCGCCGGATCCAGTTTCGAGGTCGCCCGAACTACCTCGCCCATGGGTCCGCCGACCACATCGAAATCCGGTAAAAGGCCGCTTTCCAGCACCCGGATCACCTCCGCGGTCGACCAACTCCCCAGTCCCGTCTCGGAATCCGGGGTAATGTTCGGAACCTTCTCCCCCTCCGGCCCGTCGACGGTTCCGGCGAGGTTCCGCTCTTCATTGCGGGCGCCGAGCCAATTGCGGGGTGTGTGGCACTCGCCGCAATGTCCCAGCGCTTCGACCAGATAGGCCCCGCGACTCACCTGCGGCGAAGCACCCTCCGGCAATCGGCTCGACTCGGGCTCGAAAAACAGCCAGCGCCAGGGCCAGACTGTCAGGCGGACGGAATAAGGGAACGACAGCTCATGCGAGCGGCTTGGCCGGTCCGAAGGCGGGAGCGAGAATAGGAAAGCCTTGATCGCCAGGGCATCGGCATCGGTAATGCCGGCGAAGGAGGTGTATGGAAAGGCGGGGTAATAGGGATGCCCCTCAGGTGCGATCCCTTGCTTCAGGGCATTCAGGAAGTCCGCATCCGACCAGCGGCCAATCCCCGCCTCGGGATGAGGCGTAATGTTGGGGCCGTAAAAGATGCCGAACGGGGTCTTGAGGGCCCGCCCGCCGGCATACTCGACGCCGCCGGGCTCAGTGTGGCAACCGACGCAGTTGGCCGCAGTCGCGAGATAACGGCCGCGTTCGACGGCCTGCGGGTCCGCCTCGCTCGCCGAGCCTGGCGCAATACAGATTAGGCCGAGAAGCGCCAGCCCGGCGCTTCCCGCCCGGATACGACCGTCTCGACGATGCGCCTTCAGTCCTGCTTCTGCCGGAACTTGCTGTGGCATCCGCCGCAGCCTTCCTTGCCGAGCTCGGCGAAACTGGCTGCGACTACCTGCTTGTCGCCACCCTCCGCCGCCGTGACCAGGGTGCCGGCCCGTTCTCCGAGATTGGCCGCGGCAGCCTCGAAGCCCGGTCGGTCGGACCAGATTTCCGGCTTTGCAGCGGTCTTGACGCCGTGATCGTCGTTCAGACTGGTGCCGTCGGGAAAGACCTGGGGTATGACCTTGGCGGTCTCGGCGATGGCCCGGGCATGCTCGGCCACCTTCGCGGCATCTCCTTCGCCCTTTTCGACGAAGTCGTTGATCGATTTCATATGCTCGCCGAGGTCCTTCATCGCCTTTTGGCGTGTTTCGATCACGGTCTTGGCGTCGGCCGCCGCCTGGGTGCGGTCTATCCCAGCAAGAAGCCCCGCCGCCAACGCCAAGATCACCGCCGAGGCGGCAACCGCCATCCTGTTCCAAAGCGTCATATTTTCTGATCCTTCCACTATCCGGCCTCTCTATCGGTCCGGGACGGCCGAAATGCTAACCGATCCAACGGACTGGCCCAAGTCAAGTGGTTGCATTCACGCGCATGTGATCGGTTTCTACCCCGACCGGCATTGTTAAGGCGAAATTAACCATCCGCTTCCGAATTCTTCATGAACCGCCTACATCGTTAGGGCGTTGACCCAATCCCTCGCGCGAACGAAGCCGGCCTGGCGCCACACAAGACCGTTTCGGCCTGCGTCGCTCCGAGGAGGTCGGAGGTGGTTTTGGCGGAATTGACGGCTCTTTGCGTTTACTGCGGCTCTTCGGTCGGCTTCAACCCAAGACATCAGCAGGCGGCTCGAAAGCTTGGCGCCATCCTGGCCGAGCGGGGCGTCACCTTGGTCTATGGCGGCGGTCGCATCGGGCTGATGGGCGTAATCGCCGATTCGGTCTTGTCCCATGGCGGCCGCGTGGTCGGGGTCATTCCCCATCATCTCGATCTGCGCGAGGTCGGCCATCGCGGGGCCAGCGAGCTGCATGTCGTTGACAGCATGCATGTCCGCAAAAATCAGATGTTCGAGCTGTCCGACGCCTTTGCGGTGCTGCCGGGCGGCATGGGCACGTT
The DNA here is from genome assembly GCA_035620695.1 of Alphaproteobacteria bacterium. GTDB lineage: Bacteria > Pseudomonadota > Alphaproteobacteria > JAREAF01 > JAREAF01 > JAREAF01. The sequence goes on along the minus strand of DASPGI010000112.1, from coordinate 31,286 downwards.
GGACGAGATGTTCGAAATGCTGACCTGGCGGCAGATCGGACTGCACGACAAGCCGATCGTACTGGTCAATCTGGATCATTATTGGGACCCGTTGATCGAACTGATCCATCACGCCATAGACAACGGCTTTGCGAACCGCCGCACGCTCTCGCTGATTACCGTGGTGGAGCGCGTCGAGGATATATGCGATGTGGTCGAACGCCAGCCGGAGCCGGTCGTTCCCTGCAAACCAGAGCGGTTCTAACTCGTCCTCGAGCGCCGGTGGAGCAGCACGCGGCACGCTTGCCATAGCACCGCCCCTCCCCTATGGTCGCGCCCGCCTCGCGGAACCTCATGCAAGGACGGGCGATGAGGAAGATCAAGGTTGAAAAGCCAGTCGTCGAACTCGACGGCGACGAGATGACGCGCATCATCTGGCGTTTCATCAAGGACAAGCTGATCCTGCCTTATCTGGACATCACCCTAGATTACTACGATCTCGGCATCGAGCATCGTGACCAGACGGAAGACCGCGTCACGGTCGAGGCGGCCGAAGCGATCAAGCGGCACGGTGTGGGCGTCAAATGCGCCACCATCACCCCGGACGAGGCGCGCGTGAAGGAGTTCGGCCTCAAGAGGATGTGGAAGTCGCCGAACGGCACCATCCGCAACATTCTCGACGGCACGATCTTCCGCCAGCCGATCGTCATGCGGAACGTGCCGAGGCTGGTGCCTGGCTGGACGCGGCCGATCGTGGTCGGGCGTCACGCATTCGGGGACCAGTACCGGGCAACGGATTTCACGGTGCCTGGCAAGGGCAAGCTCACCATCAGCTTCGAGCCGACCGGCGGCGGCCAGCCGATTCGCCACGAAGTTTTCGAGTTCCCGGGCAGCGGTGTCGCCCTTGCCATGTACAATCTCGACGACTCGATTCGAGGCTTTGCGCTAGCCTGCTTCAATTACGGGCTGGATCTCGGCTGGCCGGTCTATCTCTCGACCAAGAACACCATCCTCAAGGCCTATGACGGGCGCTTCAAGGATCTCTTCCAGGAGGTGTTCGACAGGGAGTTCAAAGACAGGTTCCAGAAAGCCGGCATCGTCTACGAGCACCGCTTGATCGACGATCTGGTTGCATCGGCGCTGAAATGGTCCGGCGGATTCGTCTGGGCCTGCAAGAATTACGACGGCGACGTGCAATCCGATCTGGTGGCGCAGGGATTCGGCTCGCTCGGCCTCATGACCTCGGTCCTGACGAGCCCCGATGGGCGCACCGTCGAGGCGGAGGCCGCGCACGGGACGGTGACCCGGCACTATCGCGAGCATCAGAAGGGCAAGGCCACCTCGACCAATCCGATCGCCTCGATCTTCGCCTGGACGCGCGGACTGTCCTACCGCGGCAAGTTCGACGGCACGCCGGAGGTGCAGCGGTTCGCCGAGACGCTGGAGCGGATCTGCATCGAAACAGTCGAAGCAGGCGCCATGACCAAGGACCTGGCGATTCTCATCAGCCCGGACCAGACCTGGCTGACAACCGAGCAGTTTCTCGACACTCTGGATCAGAAACTCAAGAAGGCGATGGCGGAATGGAAATGAAGCGGATAGTGGCGGCGCTGGCGCTGATGCTGGCGCTGGGCAGCGGAGCAGCGAAAGGAGCGGACTTGGAAAACACCTTGATCATGGACCTGAGCTATGGCCGCGTGGTGATCGAGATGCGGCCCGACCTCGCGCCCCAGCATGTCGCACGCATCAAGGAGCTGGTACGGCAGGGCTTCTATGACGACACGCCCTTCCACCGCGTCATCGACGGCTTCATGGCCCAGGGCGGCGATCCGACCGGCACCGGGACCGGCGGCTCCGGCAAGAAGCTGCCTGCGGAATTCTCCAAGGAGAAGCATGTGCGCGGTACCGTCTCGATGGCGCGCGCCAACGATCCGAACAGTGGCGACAGCCAGTTCTTCATCGTGTTCGAGGACGCCCCCTGGCTGGACGGCAAATACACGATCTGGGGCATGGTCACGGAAGGCATGGAAGCTGTCGACAAGATCAAACGAGGTGCTCTCGAAACCGGGATCGTAAAGAACCCGGATAAGATCGTCTCGATGAAGGTCGCGGCGGACGAGTAGGCTGGCACGTGGACGCACAAGCGCGTAGCCAAGGGCGGATCGCAGCCAAGTTGATGAAAGCGCGGCAGTTGGCAGCTAGCCTATCGTAGCGGATAGCGATGCGCTTCCGCAGTTGGCCGTTCACCGGACATCTCTGGGACATCCCTAAACCGCAGCCTTTGACCCATTGCGGACCTGATCATTTCACACGTCCGTCAGAACAATTTCCTAGCCGGTTTGATCCAGATCAATGAATAGGGACGGAGCAAGCTAAATAATGTCTTGTTCCGCATCGGCTCGCCAATCTGCCGCTTTATGGCCAAGATCCAGAACGCGGGGCACTGGAGGTGTGTCGTGACGATTACCCCCATGGAGAAGGAACTGGCCGCTGTTGGAATGTCAGTTGCCACCGGCTGCAAGCCATGTACGGACTTTCACGTCAAAGCAGCGCGGAAGTCCGGTGCATCCGACGCGCAAATTAAGCAAGCGATGACCGAGGCTTTTTCGGTGCGGCGAGGCGCCACCGAAATCATGGAAGCTCATGGGTTCGCCCATTTCCCCGGAAACAACCCGGCGTTCGACCCTGAGCGGGTGGGCAAGGCGGATCGCGTGAAAGAGCTCGTGTGCATCGGCGCGGCATTCGGCGTCAACTGCGTCTCGACCTTGAAGGCGCATCTCGATGCTGCCGAGAGCGTAGGCATCTCGCACGATGACATCATCACGATCGCAAAGCTTTCTGCCTTCATCAAGGGAAAGGCAGCTTCGCATGTCGAACATCTGATTGAGAGCCTCGATAAGCCAGAGGCCACTTACGAAAAGGCGGTCAGCGCCTGCTGCTGAAATCGGACGCGCTGACGCTGCCGATGGGGTTCGAACGCTTGCCCGCAGCGGGTGTAGGTGCGGCAATGATAGCGCAGGCACGTTCCTATAGCCCAGCGCGCGACTCATGAAACTCGTCTTGCGCTTTGGTGTTGCTGGCATCGCTGATCGCATTCCAGCGCCGGAGGGCAGAAGGCTACATCTGCTAACCTCACCGATGTCATGACCTCGAAGGCTGAGAACAAGACGGACACACAAGCCCTATCGTCTCATTGCTCAACTTCGAGCGAGGGAGCTCAGGTGTGCGGGGCGAAAAGAGGTTCGGTCGAAGGCTTGCTGCCTACCTATCTCGGTGCACAAACGAGCCAACGGGTACTGGCCGGTCAGGTAAAGCGCGGCAGGGGTGAGAAAATCCATGCGGTCATATGGTTATGCGACCTCCGCGACTCCACCCTCTTAGCCGAGTCAATGCCGACTGAAAACTTCTTTGCCCTGCTGAACGATTTTTTCGACTGCACTGCGGGTGCCGTATTGGCCCATGGTGGCGAAATTCTCAGCTACATCGGCGATGCGGTCTTTGCAATCTTTCCTATTGGCGAAAGCGGCAAGCCTCTCCAAGCCGCGTGCACACCGGAAGAAGGCGCTTGCGCAGCGGCTCTGGCCGCAGCCCGAGATGCGCGGACGCGGGTGGAGGCGCTGAACCAAACTCGCGAACAACGGGGCCGGCCACGCCTCGAATTCGGTCTGGCGCTACATGTCGGTGATGTGATGTACGGCAACATCGGCGTTCCTGAGCGCCTTCAGTTTACCGTTATCGGAGCCGCCGCCAACGAAGCCGCGCGGTTGGCCGGATTCTGCAAGACGCTTGGTCAGGCGATATTGATCTCATCGGCCTTCCCGCGCTGCTTCCCCAATGAGTTGATCTCACTCGGAATCCACCACCTGCGCGGCGTAGAGCATCCTCAAGAAATCTTCACTCTTTCCGGTCCCAGGTTGACGCAGGTGAAGGTGCATGGCCAGCCACGGTGATGGCAGGCGTCGCCGGGAACAAGAACCTACAATGACTGAGGAGGTACGGTGAACATCACGTCTCAGCACGAATCCGGCGCATTGTTGGTTGAACGTCAGACGCAACGCTGGTGCTCTGGCGCATGCCTGCTGTATATAGACCGTGTGCGGCCGAGAGGTTTGATATGCGGTCTGTCATCGGGTAGGTGATGCAATGTGCTTTTTCTTCAGTTTGATTCCCGCCACGATCTGGGTGGTGCTTGGCTATTTTATTCTTTTTTCGTCGACCAAGTCCCAAGGGCCGACTCAAATATTCGGTCGGATCCTGGCTATCTGGGTTTTTATTGTTGCCGCACTTTTCCCGGTGATAGGTGCCTATGTAACGTTTACGGGCCTCTGTCCAATAGGAGCCATGGTCCAGTCGATGCACTCTGGCGGAGGTTCCTAAGGTGAAAGACAGGCACCGCCGAACTAGCAAGTGATGGCCGCCATTGGCACATCTCTGCCTTGGCGCAGGTCGCGTGAGAGGGCCGCTTACCGGCTCAAGGCGGAAGTCGGTGAGCGGCGGAGAATCACGGGTTCGCAGTCTGATTAGATGCCGGGCTCGCGCCTGACGATTGAGCCCTGATCCTCAACCTTCATCCCATCGACTTGACGATCTCTTCGCACACCTTCTTGGCGTCGCCGAAAAGCATCATCGTGTTGTCGCGGAAGAACAGCTCGTTCTCCACGCCCGCATAACCCGAAGCCATGGAGCGCTTTACGAACAGGACGGTCTTGGCATTCTCCACGTCCAGGACCGGCATGCCGTAGATCGGGCTCGATTTGTCGGTCTTGGCGGCAGGATTGGTCACGTCGTTCGCGCCGATGACGAACGAGACATCGGCGGTCGCGAATTCGCGGTTGATGTCCTCCAGCGCGAAGACCTCGTCATATGGCACGTTGGCCTCGGCTAGCAGCACGTTCATGTGTCCCGGCATGCGCCCGGCCACGGGATGGATCGCATATTTGATCTCCACACCCTCCCCCTTCAGCAGATCGGACATCTCGCGCAAGGCGTGCTGCGCCTGAGCCACCGCCATGCCGTAGCCCGGCACGATGATCACCTTGCGGGCGTTCTTCATCAGGAAGGCCGCATCCTCGGCGCTGCCGCTTTTGACCGAACGCCCCGCCGCGCCGGCCGCCACCGCGCCGCCCTCGGTGCCGAAGCCTCCGAGGATGACATTGAAGATCGAGCGGTTCATCCCCTTGCACATGATGTAGCTGAGGATGGCGCCCGATGATCCGACCAGCGCCCCGGTGATGATCAGAAGGCTGTTCTCCAGAGTGAAGCCGATACCGCAAGCCGCCCAGCCCGAATAGGAGTTCAGCATCGAGATCACGACCGGCATGTCGGCGCCGCCGATCGGGACGATGATGAGGAAACCAAGCGCAAAGGCGAGCAGGGTCAGAAGCCAGAACGCCGCAGGCGACTGGTCGGCGACGAACCAGACGATGAGCGCAATCAAGAGCCCGCCGAGCGCGGCATTCAGGATGTGTTGTCCGGGGAACACCAGCGGCTTGCCGCTGACCAGGCCTTGCAGCTTGGCGAACGCGACGACCGAGCCCGAGAATGTGACGGCGCCGATCGCGTCGCCGAGGCTCATCTCGACCAGACTGGCGCGCCTTATGTCCCCCGCCACCCCGATCCCGTATGCCTCGGGATAGAGGAAGGCGGCGGCGGCCACGAAAACCGCCGCCATGCCGACCAGGCTGTGAAAGGCGGCGACGAGCTGCGGCAGCGCCGTCATCTGGATGCGCAGCGCTATGGCGGTTCCGATCGCGCCGCCGATCACGATCCCGAGCAGGATCAGCCAATAGCTCTCCACCTCCGGCAGGAGGAGCGTGGTGACGATGGCGATGGCCATGCCGACCATGCCGTAGAGATTGCCGGCGCGAGAGCTTTCGGGCGACGACAGGCCTCGCAGCGCCATGATGAAGCACACAGCCGCCACGAGATAGGCCAGCGCGGTCAGGGTTTCGTACATCGTGCCTGTTCCCTTCCGCTCGTTAGCGCTGCTTCCTGCGGAACATCTGCAGCATGCGCTGCGTCACGATGAAGCCACCGAAGATGTTCACCGAGGCAAGGATCACGGCGAGGAACCCTAAAATCTTCGCCATGCTAAGTTCGGCCGGGCCGGCGGCGATCAGGGCGCCGACGATGATCACGCTGGAGATCGCGTTGGTGACCGCCATCAACGGCGAATGCAGCGCGGGCGTCACGCGCCAGACCACGTAGTAGCCGACGAATATCGCCAGAACGAGAACGGTCACGCCGAAGATCAGAGGATCGAGGCCGCGGGCCTCGCTCGTCTCGAAGACAAGCCGTGCGACCTCGCCGGCCAGCGAGTGCGCGCTCTCGGAAAGCCGCTCGGCCTCCCTGGCCAGCATCTCCGCTCGTTCAGAGATATCTTCCGGATCCATCCTTAAAGCCTCCTCAGCCGCCCAGCGCCGGATGAACGATACGGCCGTCACGGGTCAACACGGTTGCGGCGATGATCTCGTCGGTCCAATCGATCTTCAGCGATTTTGAGTCCTTGTCGATGAGGAGCGTAAGGAAACTGAGCAGATTGCGCGCATAAAGATGGCTGGAATCGACGGGGATACGGCCGGGCAAGTTGGGATAACCTACGATCCGTACGTTGTGACGCGTAACGATCTTGCCCCGCTCCGACAGCTCGCAATTGCCCCCCTGCTCCACCGCCAGATCAACGATGACCGAGCCCGGCTTCATTTCCCGCACCATCGCCTCGGTGATTAGGAGCGGCGCGGGACGGCCCGGAATGAGCGCAGTGCATATGGCGATGTCCTGCTTGCGCAGAACCTCGGAGAGCTTTGCCTCCTGCTTCCTGCGATAGCTCTCGTCCATCTCGCGCGCATAGCCGGCCTTGGTTTCGGCATCGACCGCCTCATCCACCTCGATGAAGGTGGCCCCGAGGCTCTCCACCTGCTCCTTGGCGACGCGGCGGACATCGAAAGCGGAAACTACGGCGCCAAGTCGACGTGCGGTCGCGATCGCCTGCAGGCCAGCGACACCTGCTCCGAGCACCACCAGACGCGCCGGTGCGATGGTCCCGGCCGCCGTCATCATCATCGGAAAGGCGCGACCGAACTCATGGGCGGCCTCCAGAATGGCGCGGTAGCCGGCGAGATTGGCCTGGGATGAGAGAACGTCCATGGTCTGCGCGCGGGTAATGCGCGGCAGGAACTCCATGGCAAAGGCTGCGATGCCGCGCCGCGCATACCCGTCGATCAGAGTCCGGTCGGAATGCGGCTGCAATATGCCGACCAACACGGCGCCTTGCTTCATCGCGCTGAGCTCGTCGGGAGCGCCGTCCTCGCCCGCCAAAGGACGTTGAACCTTCAGAACGATCTCGGCATTGGCGAGCGCCGTCGCGAAATCGGAGGCGATGCTGGCCCCGGCCGCCTCATAGGCCGAATCGGCGAAGTAGGCGAGGTCCCCTGCCCCGGTTTCGATGGAAATCGAGGCGCCGAGCTGCACCAGCTTCTTGACCGTGTCTGGCGAGGCTGCGACCCGCGTCTCGTCGGGCCGACGTTCCTTCAGAACCGCGATTTTCATCGGCGGATCGCCTCCCCTGAATAGGCGCACTATCCCGGCGGCGGGTCAGCATCCGCCGAAGCGGCAGCAACCATGCCCCAGCCCAGGCGGGTTTGCCAAGTACGGGAATGGTCCCGCCGCCGGATCTTGATTCCGGCGCGCTCTCAGCTCAAGGCCGCGAAGGCGTCGGGATACTCGACCGAACCCCCCGTGACGGGCGGACGGCCGATCGGAGACATCGCCATGAAATGCGGTCCCGCGTAGGGCGAAGGGAAACCGCTGGCGAGAGCGGCGTCGAAGCCGAACCGGCCATAGAAGGCCGGGTCGCCGACGACGAAGATGACCTGCCAGCCTGCAGCAGCCGTGCGCGCCAATCCGACCCGGATCAGACTGGATCCGATTCCCGACCGCTGCAGCGCCGGGAGAACCGAGATCGGCGCCAGGCCCAGAGCGCGGAAAGGCGCCCTGATGCGCGAGAACAGCGCTTGCCCGACCAGCCTGCCGTCGGCAACGGCAACCAGCGATAATTCGCTGGCTCCCTCGATCCGCAGTCGGTCGATCAACTCCGCTTCTTCCTCGCCACCGAAGGAAGCCGTGACGAGCCGGCGAATCTCGTCGCGATCGGACAGCTCCTCATCACGGATCAGGAGAGACATTTTGGCGCATCTGGCAATTTCGCGTAAACCGCCTCCAGCCTAGAGCAGGATCGCCGCAACCGGGAGCGTGCTGAACAGCTCGCTGGCGGTGAAGACAGGCGCCGATCCTCGAATGGTTGGATGGATGGGCGCGCCGGTGAGCCAGTTGATGCCCTCTCGGGCCATATCCGGAGGCAACTGAAGAAATGTGTCCCCCCAGAGCGGCTGTCCGGTCGGCGGCGGCTCGTCCGGCCACAGACTCGCGGCGAGCCGCGGCACGGCGAGGAGGAGCGCCGGCCCACCCTCGTCGCGGCGGCGCGCGAAAGCGAACAACGCCTCGGCGCGCGTCCCACCACTCTCCAGAGGCCGGTATGCACCCTCTTTGAACAGGAGCTCGTTTCGCGAGCGCAACTCCAACATACGCCTCACAAGATGCAGCTTCAGCGCACCGCTCTGCCAATCATCATAAAGCGCGCGCACTTCCGATGCGGCATCCGGACCGTCAACGCCCGGCAGACCGTCGAGAAGCCGTTGCCGAAGCGCAAAGTCGACCGGGCGGCGATTGTCGGGATCGACCAGGCTGAAGTCCCACAGCTCCGTTCCCTGATAGATGTCGGGAACGCCGGGTGCGGCAAGCGCTATAGACTTCTGGGCAAGGCCGTTGACCATTCCCAGGGCAGCGATCCGGGCAGCGAAAGGGCGGAAATCGTCGAGGAAGAGGTTGCGGCGCGAGCAATCCAAAAGACGGCCGATGAAATCGAGGATCGCGCGCTCGTATGCCTCGTTGGGAACGGCCCAGCTCGTCGTCTCCTTGGCTTCGCGCAGCGCCTTGACCGCATAGCGCTCGATACGCTCGCGATAGGCGGCAAGGTGCGTCTCGTCGACAGGATCCGGCCAGGCCAGCTCGAGAGGCCAGGATCCAAGCAGGGTCTGGTAAAGATGATATTCGTCATTTGCATTTGGGGCCGGCAGTCCATCGACCGCAACCTTCCGCCGCTGATTGAGCTTCGCCCAGCGCCGCACCCGAGCCCGCCAGATGTCGGGAAGCTCGGAAAGCAGATTCAGTCGCGCGCGCATATCTTCGCCACGCTTGGTATCATGCGTCGCGGTCGCCAGCATGGTGTGCGGCCAGCGCGTCGTTCGCTCCGCCATCAGATGATGGAAGGCCGCCGGCGTCACGCCGAAGCGTCGTGGATCGCCGCCGACCTCGTTCAGGGACAATAGCCGGTTGTAACGATAGAAGGCGGTGTCCTCGAGACCCTTGGCCATGGCCGGGCCCGTATATTGCTGGAATCGCATGGCAAAGCGCGCTAGCTCGCGCCGGGTATAGGCGTGTCCCGCGCCAGTGGCGGCCTTGCCGCGGAGAACGCCTTGGATGAAATCGAAAATGCCCCGATCGGGCGCTGTCGACCGGCCGTGCGCCTGCGCCACCGCCCAATCGATATCTCGGCGGTCCTCCGGCTGAACGGCTCCGGGCGTCGCATAGGTACGGTAGACCGGAAAGGCCGCGGCGATTTCCCGCAACGCCTCGCGCAAGCCGTTGGTGGTGTAGTCCCGGCTCACCCAACTCGCCTCTGTGATCCGATCCAGATCGCGGGCCAGCACTTCCAGTTCGCTGGCCAGATGGGCGCGCGTGACCTGGATCTTCGCATCGTAGAGAACCTGATCGAATCGGTGCTCGCGACCCGAGAAACGGCGATAAAGCCGATCGAGCGCCACCTCGCCCTGCCCGTCGACGAACAATCCGTTCACGAGATTGAGGAAGTCATAGCCCGTGGTGCCGGCGACCGGCCAATCGCGCAGGCGTTCATGAGCAGCCAGAATTTTCTCGACCACCACGTAGATCGCCTGGCGCCCTTCCTCGCCGCCCAGGATCTGGCGAGCGCGATGCTGCAGGCGCTCCACATACTGCGCGGGATCGAACAAACCGTCGATGTGATCGATCCTGAAACCCGCTACCTTTCCCTCGGCGAGCCAGCGGAACACCAGCCGGTGGGTTCTTGCGAACAGTTCCGGCAGCTCCGTGCGGATGGCGGCCAGATCATCGATGTCGAAAAAGCGCCGGTAGTTGATCTCGTCTGCAGAGACGCGCCAATAGGCAAGCCGATAATGCTGCCGCTCCAGGAGCCGGTGGAGCGGATTGAAGCTGCGCGCCTCGCCGGGAACACCGTTGAGTTCGACCGCCGCCTGGTTCAGCACGGGAAGAAGCTCCGGCTGCGCGCGCACCAAGACCACGAGCTGCGCCTTGATCGCATTGCCGAGCTCACGCTGACGCCGGCCGACACGAAGGCTGATGTCGATTGCAGGAAGGTTTCGAAGCCCCAGAAGAATTGCGTCGAGAGCGGTCAGCGCCTGTTCGGCGGCGGCTCCCTCCTGACGAGCCTGAGTCGCGCGTCTCTGAAGTATCCCGGCATAGTGGCGCGGGCAGATCGGGAACCGGTGCTCGTGATACCAGACGGAATAGGAGCCATCGCGCGGCTCGAAGCGCAACGCGAGCTCGCCTGAGGCCAGCGCCACGCCATATTGGTCGCCAAGCAGCGGGACGAGCACTTTGCCCTTCAACTCCGGTTTGTCGCGCTCCCAGTCGATGTCGAAGAACGCGGCATAAGGCGAGGCGCGGCCCCATTCGAGGATGTCGAGCCACCAGGGATTGTCGGCGCGTCCGATCCCCATATGGTTGGGGATGATGTCGAGCAGCTGGCCCATGCCATGCCGACGCATGGTGGCGACGAACTCTTCAAACGCGGCTTCCGCGCCGATCTCGGGATTGAGCCGATTATGGTCGACAATGTCATAGCCGTGGACGCTGCCGGTGCGCGCCTTGAGATAGGAGGAACAATAAATGTGGCTCACGCCAAGCCGATCAAGATAGGGGATCAGTTCGGCGGCGCGCCTGAAGTTGAGGCTACGACCGAGCTGTAGCCGGTAGGTCGCGCGGGGTACGGCTTCGGGGACCGGTGGGGTGAGCGACGGCCGCTCGCCCGCAGACGCCGTGGGCGACCAAGGCCGAAGCTGCTTGAGCCGCGCGGCAATGCGGCCCAAAAGCGGCTGTTGGTCCAGCTCGTCCACCGCGATTGGCAGTCTGCGACGCCAGTTCGGGTGCTCGCCGACCGTGCCGGGCATGTTGGCTTGCTCGAGAAGGCCAAGGGCGTCCTCCAGCTGCACGGCCAGAAGGCGCGACCGTGCGCGGCCAAGAAAGCGATAGGCTGCCTCGATCAGCTCGGGCGTGGCGTCGCGGCTCGCGGCCGCGCGCGACGCGGCGCTCGCGCCGAGCACCCCTTCGCGCTCCATCGCCTCGATCATGAGCCGGCGATCGCGCGCACGCTCCTCATAGGCCTGCCTACGAGCCGAATCATCGGGAAACAGATTGAGCTCGTCCTTGATCTCGAGATCGCGACCGCGCCAATAACCGGGAAGTGTCGCCAGATCGTGCGTCGTCACCGCGACCATGCTGGCTCGCGGGTAGGCAGATGGCGGCGAAAACTCGCCATTGCCTTCGCGCTCGAAATAGAGCAGCCGGTAGGAGAACACACCCATGTCTTCAAGCCGGCCCGCAAATCCCGGCGGGACCGTGCCCAGCGCCTCACCAACGACCATGCAACGGTTGCGCCGGCTTTCGAGCGCCAGCAGCGCCAGGAGATCGTCGATCGGATAGCCGACGTAAGCGCCCGCGTCGGCTCTGTCACCGGCCGGCACCCAGTAAAGCCGCATCAGCGCCATGATGTGATCGAGGCGCAGCGCGGCGGCGTATCGCATATTGGCGCGCAGCAGATCGATGAAGGGCTGGTAGGCGCGTTCGCGCAACGTGATCGGATTCCAGGGTGGCAGCCCCCAGTCTTGGCCAAGCATGTTCCAGGGATCGGGCGGCGCGCCGGCATGGGCGCCGCGGACTAAGAGTTCGGGATCACCCCAGGTCTCGGCGCCACCCGAATCGACGCCGACAGCGAGATCGGCGTATAGGCCGATCGGCATTCCGGCGGCCCGGCAGGCCGCAGCGACGGCCCCGAACTGCCGGTCCGCCTGCCATTGAAGCCATGCGTAGAAAAGCACGCGCTCGCGCCCCTCCTCGGCGAAGCGCGCAACCTCGGGCGCGGTCGGATCGCGATAGGCTTGCGGCCAATGGCCCCAATAGGCTCCCTCACTGCTCGCCGCAAATCGCTCCGCCAGCGCTTCGAAGAGCGCGTGCTCACGCAAGCCCTGGCCCTCACGCTTCAGAAACTCGGCGAAAGCCTGACCAGGTGCCGAATCGGTCCGGTCGAGATGGCGTTCGACAAAACCGGCCCAAATCAAATCGAGGATCTCGAGCTTGGCTCGCAAGACGCCCCGGTAATCCACCAGCTCCGTCGATCTGAGTTCCTCCAATCGCGCCTGGAAGTCGGGATCGGACACTCGATCCATGGCGCCCGGGCTATCCTGCAACTCGGGCACGGCGGCCACGTCGATATAGAGAATGTTGAGGCGCCGCCGGCTCGACGGAGAATAGGGGCTGATCTTGCCCGGATCGGCGGGGAAGAGTGCATGGAGGGGACTAAGTCCGATCAGGTGTGCGCCCAATCCGGCCGCCGTCTCGGCGAATTCGGCGAGCGTGGTGAAATCGCCGATCCCCCAATCGTTGCGACTTCGCAGGGAGTAAAGCTGGATCGCAAATCCCCAGGCCTCTCCGGCTTTGTCCAGTGACGGCGACAGATAGCAGCGCGGCGGCGCCACGATCAGGCGCAGCTCCGCGCCGACCTCCTCCAGGATCAGCCGATGATAGCCCTCCGGCAGGTCCAGCTCGAGGTCGAGCCTGCGTCGCTCCATGCGGCGGTCATCGAGAAGGCGCTCGTCCACTAGCGGCAGCATCGACCACTCGGTCGAGCCGGAGTGGATCCCTCCAGCCTCCTCCTCCAAGCGCCAGCGCAGGCGCCTTACCCTCTCCGCCTCCAACGTTACCGGGATGCGCAGCGGCAATGCGGTTCGCAGCACCACCTGCACCGGCTCGAGCGCGCGTCGCCAGCGTGCTTCATCGCAGCGACGAAGACTTGACTGGACTTCCTCATCGTTACGGGCGGGCAATCCGAGCGCGCCAAGGAGCATGCGCAGCTGATCGTCCGAGATCTCGCGCTGCTTGCCGAGGGCATCGACATGGCCGCGCTCCAGCCCGGCCAGCAGAGCCAGCCGGTGCAGAGGTGATTGGGTCAGGCCGGCGGTTCCACGATCATCCATAGCACCGACCAGGGCGGCAAGATCCCCTTGGCGATTTGGGTCGGAAGATCACGCTCGCTCTCATAGAGCACCCGGCCCTGCATCGGCGAAGAGGAAGAGCGGGCCACATCGGCCGAAAGATTCGTATCCAGCGCCAGAATGGAGCCCTCGCCAAGGCGCCAGCGTAAGCGGCAATGGCGTTCGCCAATCTCCTCGATTCTCGCCGAGCCGCCGCGTGTTCCAGCAAGGCGTGGCACGATCTCGCGGCGGCGGATGTCGAAGAGGCGTCGGTACAGAGCAAGGCGCGCACCGTGCGGCGGTTGTTGTATGCGGCTCCAGTCCAGCACCGCGCTTTGGTAGGTCGAAAGCGCGATCGGGTCGGGGATATGGGCCCACATCCGTGGATCTGCAAAGGCAGGGAACTTGGCGAATTCGCGACGCCGTCCCTCGCGAATCAGCTCGCATAGCTCGCCCGAGAAATCGCAAAAGAAGGGAAAGGGCTCGAGCGCGTTCCATTCCTCTCCCATGAAGAGAAGGGGCACGTGCGGCGCCAAGAGCATAATGGCGGCGGCCACCGCCGTTGCATGTGGCGCGCAGAGGGCGGATATGCGCTCGCCAAAGGCGCGATTGCCCACCTGATCGTGATTCTGCAGGAAATCGATGAAGGCACAGGGCGGCAGGTCGGCGCTCGGCTCGCCGCGAGGCGTATTCCCGCGATGAGGCGAAGGTTCGCCCTGATATGAAAAGCCCTCGGTCAGCGTGCGCGCAAGATGTCGCATCGGACCATGTGCATAGTCGCTGTAATAACCTCCACCCTCGCCTGTCAGCATCACATGCATGGCGTGATGATAGTCGTCGTTCCATTGCGCAGTGTAGAATTTCGGCTTGGCATCCTCCCCGCGCCGCAGATAGCGGGCCTCATTGCGATCGTTTTCAAGCACGAGATGGACATATCGCTCTACCTCCAGGCGCGTGCGCGCAGTGCTCGCGATTTCCTCCAGAATGTCCGGGCCGGAACTGTCGATGATCGCATGCACCGCGTCCAGCCGAAGCCCGTCCATGTTGAACTCGATGAGCCAGTAGAGCGCGTTGGCGACGAAAAAAGCGCGCACGGCCGCCGAGCCCTCACGATCGAAATTGATCGCCGCGCCCCAAGGCGTGTGTCGCGTCTCGTCGAAGAACTGCGGCGCGTAGCGTCTTAGATAGTTCCCTTCCGGTCCGAAATGATTATAGACGACGTCCAGAATCACCATCAGCCCGCGACGATGCGCCTCGTCCACGAGCCGCTTCAGCTCCTCCGGTCGGCCGTAGCTCGAGTCCGGCGCAAAGGGCAGCACCCCGTCATAACCCCAGTTGCGCCGGCCAGGAAACGCGCCGATCGGCATCAACTCGATCGCGGTGACGCCCAACTCGACCAAATAGTCGAGGCGGCGCACCACGCCGGCGAAGGAACCCTCCTCGGTGAAGGTGCCAACATGGAGTTCATAGAGAATCGCCTCTTGCCAAGGCCGTCCGCGCCAGCCGCCATCGGACCAGGCATAGGCTCCGGGATCGATCAGCTCGCTCATGTCATGGACGCCCTCGGGCTGAAAGCGCGAGGCGGGGTCGGGAACGGTGATGTCGCCGTCGATGCGATAGCCATAACGATCGCCCGGGCGGGCGTCGCCGAGCGTCAATTCGACAAAGCCGTCACTCACCCTCGACGTGGGAAGTCGGCTGACGGACTCCCCGCGCCGCAGCTCCACTTCCACCGTGCGGGCGCCAGGGGCCCACAGGCGCAGACGAGACCCCTCCCCGGCCCAAGCGGCTCCGAACGGCATATCGAATATGCGCCTCACCGGATCCGCCGGTCAGCGCCGATCGCGCCCGGCAGTGAACGCTCCACGAGCAGTACGAAGGATCGGGGTTCGACTTCATAGGCGCTGCCGCCGCGCAAATCTCCGGCCTTGGCGGCGTCATCCTCGCGTCCAGTGTCGAGCACAAGCTCCCAGTCGCCGCCATTTTCGACTTCCGGAAGAAGATACTTCGCCGGCATGTCGCCCGAGTTCAGCACCACGAAGAAGCTGTCGTCGGGTTGCGGCTCGCCCATCGCCGTAAGGTGGTACTGCCCGGCCGCGCCGTTGATGAGGAAGGCCAGGCAGCGCGCATAGTGAACGCTCCAATCCTCCGCGCCTTTCTCCTTTCCGTCCGGCCTGATCCAGGTGATGTCCTTGCGCTCAGTGCCGGGAATGGTGCGGCCGGAGAAGAATCGCGCGCGGTGGAAGACGATATGACGGTGGCGCAGCCTTATCAGCCGGCGCACAAACTCGGTCAGGCGATGGCCCTCCGCGTCGATCCTCTCCCAGTTGAGCCAGGAGATCTCGTTATCCTGGCAATAGGCATTGTTATTGCCGCCCTGGCTGCGAGCGAACTCATCGCCACCCAGAAGCATCGGCACTCCCTGCGACAGCAGGAGCGTTGCCAGAATGTTGCGCATCTGCTGGCGGCGCAGCTTTCGGATCGATGGGTCGTCGCTCGGCCCCTCGATCCCGCAGTTCCAGCTGTTGTTGTTGTCGGTGCCGTCGCGGTTATCCTCAAGATTGTCGGCATTATGCTTCTGGTTGTAGCTGACCAGATCGGCCAGCGTGAAACCGTCATGGGCGGTCGTGAAGTTTACCGAGGCCCATGGCCGGCGGCCCTTGCGCCCGAAAATGTGGCTCGACCCGGTCATTACTGCCGCGAGGGACCCGATCAGCCCCTCATCTCCCTTCCAGAACCGCCGAACGGTATCGCGATACTGGTCGTTCCATTCCGCCCATCCGGGCGGGAAATTACCGAGCTGGTAGCCTCCCTCGCCGACATCCCACGGTTCCGCGATCAGCTTCGCTTTGGACAAGACCGGATCCTGGCGCACCGCGTCGAGAAAACCGGAGTGACTGTCGAACGCGGCAGCCTCGCGTGCGGTGGTCGTGGCAAGATCGAAGCGGAAGCCGTCGACATGCATGTCCTCGACCCAGTAGCGCAAGGAGTCCATCACCAGTTGCAGAACGCGCGGGTGATGGAGGTTCAACGCGTTGCCGCAGCCGGTGAAATCCAGATAGTGGCGCTCGTCGCCGGGAACCAGCCGGTAATAGGATGCGTTGTCGATGCCGCGAAAGCAGAAAGTCGGACCCATCTGGTTGCCTTCGGCGGTGTGGTTGTAGACCACGTCGAGGATCACCTCGATTCCCGCACCATGCATCAGATGCACGAAGGTCTTGAATTCCGAGGCAAAGCCCGTTGAGAGATAGCGGGGCTCGGGCGCGAAATAGGCGATAGGATTGTAGCCCCAATAGTTGCCGAGATCGCTCTCGGCAAGGTGGCGATCGTCGAGGAACGCCTGGACCGGCAGCAGCTCCACCGCGGTGATGCCGAGCGAGCGCAGATAGTCCAGTACTGGCGGCTGAGTGAGGCCTGCGAAAGTGCCGCGCATCGGTGGCGGCACCTCCGGGTGCAGTATCGTGAAGCCGCGCACATGCATTTCATAAATGATGGTCTGATGCCATTCCGTCCGCGGCTGTCGCTCCTTGCCCCAGGTGAAGGCGGTGTCGAGCACGCGGCACTTCATCATCCAGCGCGCATTGTCGCGGTCATCGAAACTCAGATCGGCCGATTCATGCCCGACCTTGTAGGCGAAATGCACGTCGTTCCATCGGATCGACCGCGTGAGCCCCTTGGCGTAGGGGTCGAGCAGCAGCTTGTTCGGGTTGAAGCGGTGCCCGCGCACGGGATCATAAGGCCCATACACGCGATAGCCATAGACCTGGCGGGGCCTGAGGTCGGGAAAGTACCCGTGCCAGACCTCATCGGTATATTCCGGCAGCCGGACGCGCGCGAGCTCCTGCTCTGCGCGATCATCGAAGAGGCAAAGCTCGACCGCCTCGGCATGTTCCGAGAAGAGCGCGAAATTGACCCCCTTTCCGTCCCAAGTCGCTCCCAGCGGATAGGGCATGCCGGGCCAAACCCGGGTTTTGCGCTCGGCCATTCAGCCTCCCTATTTGCGGCTGCCTCGAATGAGGCGCGCCGTTACGCGTGCCTGACCGGAGCGAGAACAAGGGCAGCAAGCGGTGGCACTTTCAGGGCCGCCGAACAAAGACGTCCCTGCCAAGCCGAGGGTTCCGCCAGGATCTGCCCCGAATTGCCGACGCCGCTGCCGCCATATTCGAGGGCGTCGGTGTTGAGCAGCTCGCGCCATGGACCGGCACAGGACAAGCCGATTCGATAGGGGCTGCGAACCACCGGCGTGAAATTCGCGACCACGACCACCTCGTCCTCTTGTCGCCGACCGAGACGGCGCCAGACGAAGACGCTTTGCTCGACATCGTGGCAGTCGATCCATTCGAAGCCTTGCTGCTCGCAATCCAGCTCGTGCAAGGCGGGGTGCTCTCGATAGAGCCTGTTCAGATCCGCGACCAGCCGCTTCACGCCTTGATGCATCGGATCGTCGAGCAAATGCCAGTCGAGGCTCACATCGTGATTCCACTCGCGCTCCTGCCCGAACTCCCCACCCATGAACAGGAGCTTCTTGCCGGGCATGGTCCACATATAGGCAAAGTAGGCGCGCAGATTGGCGAACCTCTGCCAGCGATCGCCAGGCATCTTGCCCAGGAGGGACCCTTTCCCGTGCACCACCTCGTCGTGGGAGAGCGGAAGTATGAAATTCTCCGAGAAGGCATAGAGCAGGCCGAAGGTCATCCGGTCGTGGTGATATCGGCGGAAGATCGGATCATTCGACATATAGTTCAGCGTGTCATGCATCCAGCCCATGTTCCACTTGTAGCCGAAGCCGAGACCGCCGAGATAGGTAGGACGCGAAACCATCGGCCAATCCGTTGATTCTTCCGCGGCCGTGGTCGACCCTTCGCCTTCGGCGAAGACGATCTCGTTCATTCGCCGCAGGAAACGAATCGCCTCAAGGTTTTCACGACCGCCGAACTCATTCGGGATCCATTCGCCGGGAGCGCGACTGTAGTCTAGATAGAGCATCGAGGCGACGGCGTCGACACGAAGCCCGTCCACGCCATGCTCGCGAATCCAATAGATCGCGTTCGCCAACAGGAAGTTGGCCACCTCGTTGCGCCCATAATTGTAGATCAGCGTGTCCCAATCCTGGTGAAGCCCCTTGCGAGGATCGGCATGCTCGTAGAGGGCGGTGCCGTCAAAGCGGGCAAGCCCATGCGCATCGGAGGGAAAGTGCCCCGGAACCCAGTCGATCAGGACTGCAATTCCTTCCTGATGGAAGCGCCCAACCAGCTTTCGGAACTCGTCGGGCGTGCCGAACCGGCTGGTCGGCGCGTAAAGCCCGGTCGGCTGGTAGCCCCAGGATCCATCGAAGGGATACTCGCAAGTCGGCAGCAGCTCGACATGGGTGAACCCCATTTCTTTCACATATGGCACCAACCGATCAGCCAACTCGCCGTAGGTAAGGTAGCGATTGCCTTCCTCTAGTTTGCGCCGCCATGAACCGAGATGCACCTCATAGATGCTGATGGGCGCATCGCGCCTGTTCATGCGCTGACGAAGCGAAGTCCAGCCGGTATCGGCCGGCCCGCGGCGCCGATTGAGGTCGAAGACGATCGAGGCGGTCGCCGGCGACCGCTCGGCGCGGAAGGCAAAGGGATCGGATTTCAACGGCAGCACTTCTCCGTCACGCGCCCTGATCTCGTACTTGTAGACCGCTCCTTCCCCGGTGCCGGGGATGAACAATTCCCAGACGCCGCACTCGACGCGCAGGCGCATCGGGTGTCGCCGTCCGTCCCAGCTATTGAAGTCGCCGACGACGCTGACGCGCATGGCGTTCGGCGCCCAGACGACAAAGCCGACCCCAGTCACTCCGTCGATGGTCAAGCAATGCGCGCCAAGCTTCTCATAGGCGTGCATATGCGTACCTTCGGCCAGGAGATAGACATCCTGCTCGCCCAGAATTGGGGGAAAGCGATAGGGGTCGTCGATTTCCAATTCTCGTCCGTCCGCCTGCAGCAGGAACCGATAGGGAAACGGCACGTCCTGTTCAATGCGGACCGCGAATAGGCCGTCGGGATGGATCCGCCGCATCTCTGCGGCAACGCCCTTTTCCCCATCGAACGGCACCACCTTTGTATGCGCCGCCTCCGGTAAAAAAGCGGCGACGACCAGTGCCCCCGAGCGCCGGTGCATCCCAAGATGCGCGAAGGGATCGCCGCATTCGCCGTTGACGATGGCGCCGATGACAGCCGGTGGGATCAGAGGCTCGCCGTTCATGCCAACCTCCCAAGCAGGCGCAACAAGCCGTTCAGCGGGATGTTGATCCAGCTCGGCCGGTTTGCTCCTTCATAGGCGATCTCGTACAGCACCTTGTCCATGATAAAGAGCTGCAACAGCCGCTCCGCATCTTCCGCTGCCGGATACGAGGCCAGGCCACGGACGGCGCCACGGTAACCATCAAGAAATCGGGTGTGGGCGAGCTGCTGCCATGCATTGGCTGCGCGGACCACCGCCTCGCGACCCTGGGGCTGCAGTTCCAGCCGGTCGGCGATCGAGGCGGCGGCAGCATAGTCGAAGGAACGCAGAATGCCGGCGACATCCTTCAAGATGCAATGCTTGGCCCTGCGTTCCTCGATTGGACGAGCAGGCTCGCCCTCGAAATCGATGATTACGAAATCGTCCTTGCAAAGCAGAACTTGTCCGAGATGGAAGTCGCCGTGCAAGCGGGTCTTCAAGAAGGAACCGTTGGTGGGCACGGATCCTCCGATCCGTTGCTCGACCACGGCCCAGTCTGAAAGCAGATTATCGGCCTCGCCCTTGAGTTCAGGCGAGATCCAGTCGCGACAGGCCTCGAGCGCAGCCAGCGCGGCACGGCCCTGGGCCCGGGCGTCTCCACTCCAGCGCTGCAGATCGGATGACGAGACCGGCTCGGGTGCGAATGCCGGATCCTCAACGGTCGTTGCGAAGGCATGGTGCATTTCAGCCAAGCGCTGGCCCAGCGTTGTAATGAGTGCGCCGTAGATTCCATGAGGATCGGCGCCCGCCTCCTGCGGCGCAGCCATCATCTGCGCCTCGTCGAGCACACGGCGCAGATGGTCCATCGTCCAGGTCCAGCCGTCTCCCTGGTTCTGCACGCGCGCCTGCAGGACCGCGAGCGCCCAGACGCCATCCGATTGGGCCAGCTCGACCGCCCCAAGAAAGGCCGGCGTGTTTCGGAAACCGACTTCCGTCAGGAACCGGTTGACCTCCAGCTCCGGATGCATCCCGGGCGCGATGCGCCGCAGTATTTTCAGCATCACCGCATCGCCGAGGCTGAGAGAGGTGTTGCTCTGCTCGCGCCCGAGCCGCTGCACGGACCCATCCACCGGTAGTTGGGCGCGAAGACGGTCGCTGCCGATGAAGATTATCTCGCCGCCGAGCGAGGTCGGCGTCCGTTGATCGCCGGCCATGGCCGCGAGAAGCGCCGCCACGAACTGCTCGTCATAGGTTGCATCGATCAGCAGGCCGATGCGGGAGCCTTTGCGCGTCCGTGCCAAGACCTGCGGCTGTAAAACACTGGCCGGGTCCTCCGCCTCCGGCCCGAAGGCCAACGTGAGGGGCAGAAAATAGTGTTGCGATCCGTCCCCGGCCAGCGCGACCTCTAGGAAGGTCAGCGCCCAGGTACGCCCTGACGCCTGGATCTCGGCCAGATCGACAAGTTGCACGGCCTCCATCCGCTTGCCCTTGCCGGCGAACCACCGCTGCTGGGCAACGAACTCCGGCAGCACGGCGAGCTCGAAGCTGCGTTTGGGCTCATTCTCGAGAAGACTGTTGGCGCCACGGGCGAGAACCAGGGTCACAACCTCTCGCCGGCCGCCGCGCAGGGCCTCGAGCCAGGCCGGAGCCTCCGCCTCCTCGCGCAGAAGGAACCAGAAAAATCCGTATGGGGGCAGAGTAATGAAATACGGCAGCTCGCCGATGGGCGGCAGAGCGGTTCCGCCCAGGATCTCTACAGGCACGCGGCCCTTGAAGCCCGAAAGATCCAGCTCCACAGGCTGCGTCGCGCGCGAAAGATTGGCCACGCACAACATTGTCTCGGCGCCATACTGTCGCAGATAGGCGAGCACCTTGCGGTTTCCGGGATAAAGGAAGCTGAGGCTGCCCCGGCCGAAAGCGTGGTAGGCCTTGCGCATGGCGATCAGCCGCCGTGTCCAATTGAGCAGCGATGAGGGATTGCGCTGCTGCGCCTCGACATTCACCGACTGATAGCCATAGACCGGATCCATGATGGCGGGCGAATAGAGCCGTGCCGGATCGGCGCGCGAGAAACCGCCATTGCGGTCGGGCGACCATTGCATCGGCGTCCGGACCCCGTTCCGGTCGCCCAGGAAAATATTGTCACCCATGCCGATCTCGTCGCCGTAATAGAGCACGGGCGTCCCCGGCATCGACACGAGAAGGCTGTTCAGGAGTTCGATCTTGCGCCGATCATTCTCAAGAAGCGGCGCCAAGCGTCGCCGGATGCCGACATTGATCCGCGCCTGCCGCTCGGCGGCGTAGAACTGCCAGAGATAGTCCCGCTCCCGGTCGGTCACCATCTCGAGCGTCAGCTCGTCATGATTTCTCAGGAAGATCGCCCATTGGCAATTCGCCGGTATTTCAGGGGTCTGCCGCATGATGTCGGCAATCGGGTGACGATCTTCCTGGGCGAGTGCCATGTAGATGCGCGGCATCAGAGGAAAATGGAAGGCCATATGGCACTCGTCTCCATTCCCGAAGTAAGGCAGCACATCCTCCGGCCACTGATTGGCCTCGGCGAGGAACATGCGCCCTTCGAAATTCTGGTCCAGCCACGCCCGTAGCTGGCGAAGGATCGCGTGTGTCTCCGGCAGGTTCTCGTTGTTGGCGCCCTCGCGTTCGACCAGATAGGGCACGGCATCGAGCCTGAGACCGTCGACGCCCAACTCGAGCCAGAAGCTCATCACCTTGTTGACGGATCGGATAACAGCCGGATTGTCGAAATTCAAATCGGGTTGGTGGGAGAAGAAGCGATGCCAGTAATAGGCCTTCGCCACCGGATCCCAGGCCCAGTTCGACGACTCCGTATCGGTGAAGATGATGCGGGTGCCCGCATATTTCTGATCGGAATCACTCCACACATAGTAATCGCGATGACTGGACCCGGGCTTGGCCTGACGCGCGCGCTGGAACCAGGGATGCTGGTCGGAGGTGTGGTTCATCACCAGCTCGGTGATCACCTTGAGATCCCGCTTGTGCGCTTCGCGGACCAAGGTGCGGAAATCGGCGATGGTTCCGTAGGCTCGATTGACATCGAGATAATCGGCGATGTCGTAGCCGTCGTCGCGCTGCGGAGAGGGATAGAAGGGCAGGAGCCACAAGGCGGTAACGCCGAGATCCTGCAGATAGTCGAGCTTCTGGGTCAGTCCCCGAAAGTCTCCGACACCGTCATCATTGGCATCGAAATAGGCCTTGATGTGCAATTCGTAGATTATGGCGTCCCTGTACCATAACGGATCGCTCGTCAAGCGCCTGTCCCCCAAGTCATCAGAAGCATGGCGATTCAAAGTCGATCCGGACCCAGCGACGGACCCGGAAGATCGCCGCCGGAGCCTCTGTGTCAAGGCGCACGCTTTGGCTGGACCCCCGCCACAGATGTTTCGAACCCGTCAGGAGCTCCTCCACCTCGAAACTGTCCTCCTCGCCGATGCCCATCTCCGACAGAGGAAGCTCGAGCCGGCTTTCATGCGGCTCGAAGGGATCGAGATTGACCGCGATCAAGATGATATTGTCACGATCGAAGCTCATCTTGCCGTAGAACAACACATTGTCATCGCTGGCCGGGTGGAAGCGGAGATTTTCAAACTCCTGCAGCGCCGGATTTTCGCGCCGGATATGGTTGATCGCCGCAACCATTTCCTTGATGTTGTCCGGCCGGTTCCAATCCCAGACCTTATACTCGTATTTTTCCGAGCGATCATACTCCTCCTTTCCAGGCACGGCGCGGTTTTCGCACAACTCGAAGCCACTATAGATGCCATAGACGCTGCTCAAAGTGGCGGCGAGGACGAGACGGATCTTGAAGGCAGGCCGACCGCCCTGCTGCAGAAACAAGGGGAGGATGTCCGGAGTGTTGGCGAAGAAGTTCGGGCGCAGATACTCCTTGACCTCGCTCTGCGTCAGCTCGGTCAGATAGTCTGTGACTTCCTGCTTGAAATTGCGCCACGTGAAATAAGTGTAGGATTGGGTGAAACCAAGCTTGGCGAGTTTCTTCAGCATTGGCGGCCGGGTAAAGGCCTCGGACAGGAAAATCACGTCCGGATGCCGAGCCTGAATGTCGCCGATCAGCCACTCCCAAAACGGGATCGGCTTGGTGTGCGGGTTGTCGACACGAAAGGTCTTGACCCCTTGCTCGATCCAGAAAAGCACGGTGTCGCGCAACTCCCGCCACAGTGCCTCCTGATGAGGCCCGTAGAAGTTCACATTGACGATGTCCTGGTACTTCTTCGGCGGATTCTCCGCATATTTGATGCTGCCGTCGGGGCGGAACTGAAACCATTCGGGATGCTCGCGGATCCAGGGATGATCGGGCGAACATTGAATGGCGAAATCCAAGGCGATCTCCAGCCCATGCCGGGTGGCGGCCGCGACCAGCGCGCGAAAATCCTCCAAGGTCCCTAGCTCGGGGTGGACCGTCTTGTGTCCACCTTCGCTCGATCCGATCGCGTAGGGGCTGCCGGGATCGTGTGGACCGGGGTTGAGGCTGTTGTTCGGCCCTTTGCGGTGGGTTCGGCCGATGGGATGGATCGGCGTCAGATAGAGCACGTCGAAGCCCATAGCTTGGATTTCGGGAAGCCGCCGGATGACATCGCGGAACGTGGCGCTGCGGCCAGGTTCGCCTCCCTGCGAGCGTGGGAATATCTCGTACCATGCGGCGAAACGCGCGGCCGGTCGGTCGACAATCGCCTCCAACTCACGCCGGTAACGGCTGGCATGGCTGCGGTCCGGATTGCGCCTCATCAGCTTCCGAATCTCTTCATCGAGCAGCAAACGCGCACGTGCTTCCTCCTCGGCCTCATCGAATTGCTCGATTTGTGAGCGCAGCTTCAGCCGGTCCGGTTGCGGCGCCCTTTCCATCGTCGCAGCAAGGAGCGAGCGGCCTTCGAGCAGCTCCACTTCGACACGCTGTCCGGCGTCGCGTTTCTTTTCCAGCGCCTCTCGCCAACTCTCGAATTCGTCCGGCCAGGCTTCGATGGTGTAGCGATAGCGCATGTTTCGCTCGAGCGGTGCGGCGGCAACCCAGAGATCCAGGCCGGGACTCACCAGTCGCATCGGGTATTCGCGCCATTCCTTCTCGCCCGAGACCCGCAGCATCAGTGCGGCGGCAATGCGATCGTGCCCTTCCTTGAAGATCGTGGCTTCTACCTCAAGCATGTCGCCGACCTCGCGTTTCACCGGGTGGCGGCCGCAATCGATCTCCGGCTTCACATTCTCGATGATGACGGGATGCTCTTGCGCAAGCCTCAGGACGGCGGGCCCGGGCTTGGCGATCGGCGCATCCGAAACCGGCGTGCGCAACCCGCCGGCAAGGATTCGCACCTCGCCCGCATCGAGCATCACGCTTCCGCCGTCGGCGAGCCTCCGGCCAAGCCGACCCGGCGTCACTTCGATTGCGGAGGCGAGATCCGCTTCAGCTACGCCCAAGGCACTGCGCCGCAGCTCACGCGGCCGGTCCAGATCGGAATTGACCAGCGTCAACGCCCAGGCTCCGCCATCGGCTTTGCCGGTCTGACGCAACAGCCCAACCACCCGCTCGGACGAGGAGGTTATGCGCTTTTGCGGCCCCTCGATGTTCAGTGCCGGAGTCGCAGCCTTCCCGCGATTGGCCTCAGCGATGAAGTCCGACAGATCGAAGAGCTTCTCCTCCCACCAATCGGGGCGTGTCTCGACGACATCCAGCTTGCGCCGGAAGCCGAACTCGAACCCCATTGGCATAAGCACGCCACTTGAGAAGGCGGCGGCGAAAAGATAACGCTGGCGGTAACCGCGCTCGATAAGGTCCTTGTCCTTGACCCCCTGCCGCTTCAGTTCGGTCGCAAGGCGGTCGGTGTCGTGGCTTTCAGGAAAGGCGATGGACGGGGCTATGGCGCGATGCGAGTCGTACTGCTCGAGCAGCCAGTCGGATCGGAAGTCCCACCATTTGGCGCTGTTGAAAAGATAGTCGAAACCGGCGGCCTGAAGATCGCGCACCTCCTCGAGCCGGCAGCCGAGCGTTTCGGCAGCAAACAGCAGGTCGCCATCCTCTTCCCGCCCGGCTGCGATCAGCTCGTTCCAGACCTCGGCCGGAACTTTGTAGGCCGCATCGCATCGAAAGCCACGAAACCCGAGCGCGACGTGCCGGCGCACCAGCTCCTGCCAGTATTGGACGATCCGGGTGCGCTCGGGCCGATCGCGATAGTCGATCTCGGCAAGATCTCCCCAGACCGTGATATTGCGGGCATCGGCCGGATCTATGGCGGAGGGCGAGCGGACTTCGCCCAGCGCATCCAGGAGATACCAGTGAGGGTGCTGCTCGACTAGGGGACTGTCCCTGGCGGTGTGATTGATGACCAAGTCCATCATCACGCCCAAACCCTGGACGGCGGCCGCGTCGGTGAACTCACGCAGCAGCGTTTCCGGTTTCTTGCTCGAATTCTCAACGAATATCGGGTTCAGGCGATAGTAGTCCTTGACCGCATAGAGACTGCCCGAGAACCCGGGATAGTGGAACGGATTGACATAGACCCAGTCGAACCCGAGAGCGGCGATCCGCGGGAGATGCCGTTGCCAGTCGGCAATCGTCCCGGCCAGCAAAGGGAACAGATTGTAGATGCGCGGCCCGGGATCTTGCTGCATCACGCTCCATTCCCCGCCCGTTTCGCATTCGCCGTGAGACAAAATGAACGGCAGCGGGGAAAACCCGTTCGATCGCTCAAGGCCATCAGGACAGTTTAGATGCCATCACTGCAAGTTGGGTGCGATTCTTAGCATTAAGATGCTTCATCAAAAATCGCAGATGGGCCTTCACCGTGCCTTCCAATATGTCGAGGGCGCGGGCGATCTCCTTGTTTGATTGTCCCTGTGCGACCAGCACCAATATCTGACGCTGCCGGTCGGTTAGCTCCGGCATCTCACCAGCCGGGCGCTCAATCGCGCCGGCGGCAGATCGGGCCGCCGGCTCCGCGGCCGTATTCTCCCACGGAAAGAAGGATTCCCCGGATAACGTCAGCTCCAGTACGTGGTGAAGGGTCGCAGGCTTCGAGCTCTTGACGATGTAACCCTTTGCGCCGGCCTTCATCGCCGCGACGATATCCTGAGGATTGTTGGAGCCGGACAGTATGACGACGGGCACTCCCGACCGGGAGACATAATCTTGCACCATCGCGCCGCCCGAGGCGTCAGGCAGGTAGAAGTCGAGCAGAACGACGTCAAACGCTTCTTCGGCATCGAGAAGCTGCAGTCCCTCCTGCGCTGTTGAAGCTTCACGTATGGCAATATTGGGGTAGAGCTGGCGGAGCAGCAGGCCCAAGCCCTGCCGGATCATCGCATGGTCCTCGACTAAGAGCAGCCGCATGCCTTCCCTGCTCCGTTCGGATAGGCTCCCACCCACAGGAGCAAGATTAGGCCATTCTTAAGGCACAAAGCATTCCAAAATTCACTGAAGGGTTCGGTTGGGAGCACGATCTAAACATTTGTGCGCGTTCGCACTTTGACCACACCACCAACGGTTCCCGCCACCTCTCCGATCGGATGGGTTATGTCCTTCGATATGCCGCCCGGGCCATCCGGCCGGTGTCGTTAACTCTTTGAGCTAGGTTAGCATTTTGTGAACGAAGCACCGGGTTAAGCCGTTCTAGCGGAAGCGGACGTCCATGGGGGCGACCGACTCGGTGACCCAAGATCCTGGTCACACACCAATGAGCTGGGGGGATTTATGCAAAAGGCCGTCGCAACCTACCTCGTCGATCCGAACAAGCTGTTTCGCGAGGGACTGAAGAAACTGTTGACAGAGACCCGCTTCGAGATCGTCGGAGAATCAGCCGATGCGTCCGGTGTCGCTGAGGGACACGTCGGCGCGCAGCCGTCGTTGATCCTGATAGATACGCCAACCGGTCCTGAAAATCTCAATCGGGATGTCGCGCTGCTGCGCGCGGCCATGCCGGAGGCAAGGCTTGTGGTCCTTACTCAGATCATGAGCCATGAGCGGCTGTCGGCCGCCTTTTCGGCCGGAGCCGATGGCTACCTGATCAAGGACATCTCCTATCAGGCCCTGCTGGAATCGCTGCATCTGGTCATGCTCGGGGAGAAGGTGTTTCCCACCTCCCTGGCGAGCCTGATCGTCAGCAAGATTGGGCCATTGAACGGACCAGCTCCGTCTCTCAACAAGTACGAGCTGTCCAGCCGCGAGCTTCAAATCCTCGGCTGTTTGGTCGAAGGAGCCTCGAACAAGGTAATCGCCAACCAGCTGGCGATCACGGAGGCCACGGTGAAAGTTCACTTGAAGAGCATCTTGCGCAAGATCAACGCGTCCAATCGTACGCAGGCGGCGATCTGGGCTCTTCACCACGGTGTCTCCTCGCGCAGCGCAGGCGAGGCGGTGGTGCGCTAGAAGAATAGGCGGATCGGGCGGATTAGGCCGGATCGCTGTAGGATCGGCGTCCCAAGGAGGTGGCGGTGTGCAGCCGCCGCCTCCCGGTCTATTTGCCTATTCTAATAAATGGAGCGTGGCGGCAACATAGCGCCGCGCGCAACGTTGGTCATTACGCAGGGGGCCTCCCTTCGACGCGAGGGGCGGCCGTCAAGCGTCGGGACTAGCAAATGCGCATTGTCTTGGTCGCCCTCGGCCTGGTTGTTCTGTTGGGCGTGGGGTGGGTACTCAAAGGTCTGATGACGGACCGCGACGAGCGGGATTTCGCGGTTCATTACAGTTGGATTGTGAAGTGGGCGCTCACCCTTTCCAGGGAAACGCAGCGCGCGCCAGCGAGCGCTACGTTCGACTCGCCCCGGATCGAGGTCGCCGGCCACCCCAACCGCTGGGTAGTCAGCGGCCATGTGAACTGGCGTGACGCGCTGGGTGAGCCGGTCGGCGAGCCCTACGCAGCCGTCGTCGAGAATATCTGCAAGGCATATGCCGACCCCGATTGCTGGACGCTGGAGGGTTTTGCGATCGGCGAACCTGCGATTGAATTGGCGGAAACGACACTGGGTGCGGGACCGGTGGAATCGACGGGTGCCGAGCCTCTTGCCGGCTCAACCCCCGCCCCTGAGCAGCAGCCGAAACTGGATGAGGCAACGTCGGATCCGGTGTTGGCCCTGCTGGAGGTGTCCACGCCTTCCGTGTCGGAAGGAGCCGTTCCAGACGCACCCGCACCCCCAATTGCTCAAGGCATTGCCCTTCCGGAACGAAAGCCCGCCGAACCTGTGGGCATCGCCGATGTGGAATTCTTGATTGCCGAAACCATCCGCATGGCCGATGCGGACAGCCTTGCTGCGATCGAAGAGGCCTCCCGTCCGTCGGTAAGCGAAGCCGATACCTTGCTCGCACTGACGGACACCGGCGCGATCGTCACCGAGGTCGATAGCGCGGCCGCGCTCGAAGTGCTGACATCACCGCCCGGCGCAGAGAATGGGCAGCTCGCGACCGAACAGAGCCCGGTCGAAGAGGAAGAGATGCTGGCCGAGCTTCCGCCCGCCGCCCCCTTCCCTGCCAACGAAATCCGGGCGGAGATCGATCAATCCTTGAGTAACCCGGAGCCGGTAGACCCTGAGCCGGAGGCCGCACCGCCGCTGCCTGTGCCGCAGTCCTCGGCGATCGAAACGGCGTCCACGCCCCTTCCGCCCGCCACGGTGCAGCCGGATGCTGATTGGCCGGACACCTCCACCGAAGAATCCTCGCAGTTCGCCACACCGCCGTTCTCGACCGCACCGGCAGCACTGCTGGCGCCAGACTCCGCGCTGATAGTGCTCATCCAAGATCGGCTTGACCGAGCCGGTTATGATCCGGGCCCGATCGACGGCCTTTTCGGCGAGCGCACAAGGGCCGCACTTCAGGGTTTCGAGCGCGACACCGGGCTTCCCGTCACCGGGCAGCCCAGTCAAGGCACCCTTGCCGTGCTGGAGCGGTTTCTGGCAACTCGCACAGCGACGCAGCCCGCCCCGCCCAGGGTCGCATCGTTTCCAGCGGACGCAGCCGACCCGGGGGCATTGTCCGTGCCTGCCGGTCCGAGCGCACCGACGGTGTTGGCGCCGGCTCCGGCTGCGCCAAGTGCGGCGCCCGCACGGGCGTCGGCCGAGCCGACCGATCTCATTCAGCCTCAACAGAGCCGCTCTCCGCCCACTGCCGCCGACGAGAGCCTCATATTCCTCATCCAACACCGGCTCAAGCAGGCAGGATTCACGCCGGGCCGGTTCGACGGACGCATGAGCCAAGATACCGCGAATGCGATTCGGGCTTATCAGTCCGAAAAGGGGTTAACAGTGAACGGCGTACCGTCTCGCGCTTTGCTCGAACAACTCGAAGCGGACGTGCTGGATGGCAGCCGGTCGCAGCCGCTCGCGCCTACTCCGCTTGGATTCGTGCCCTGCCATACCGGGGTCGGGCCCGGTTGTGTTACCGCGGCCGCTTGATAGCTGGCGGGTTGCGGACGCGGGTGGAAGCGACTTTAGGACGATGGGGGCGATTTGGCGGAGAGCAAGACGCGGTTCGTCACTTTCGCGATTGGATCGGTGATCCTTGCCGCCCTGATCGGGATCGGGCATGTCCTATGGACACGCTCAGCCGAAAGCGACATCGTGCATTATAGCTGGCCGGTCAAATGGGCACTGACCTTCGCAGCCGAATCGCCCGATCTGCCGCCCGGCTCGCGCTTCAAGACCGCACAGGTAGTAGATGGGCGCGAAGGTGAGCGCTGGAGGATAGCCGGCCAGGTCGAGCTGCCGAGCCGCGATGGACAGCGAATCACGACCAACTTCACCGCGGATATCCTCAGCCGGTGCGCGGTGTCCTCGGAGCGGCGCTGCTGGGCGATGGATTCGTTGACCTTCGGCTCCGTTCCAGCCGCAACGCGGCCAGCAGTCGAATCTCGTCTGCTCGAACACACCTCGGTCCTGGAATTGGCCGCGGTTTCGAGCGAGATCGAGACCCCGACATCCTCCGAACCGGGGTCGGTCACTGGGGAATTGAGCTCGGAAGCTGAAGAGGATCTGGCCTTCATCCTCGCGGAACCGGTGATTGAGCCTACCGACGCTCTTGCTGCGGCACTTGGCGGCTGGTCTACGATTCGTGGACGACACCCGCCGCCGCCGAAGCCCTATGACCCGGTGATGGTGCGCGATATTCAGCGGGGATTGGCGGCTCTCGGCTATGATCCTGGGCCGGTGGACGGTATGCCGGGACGACGTACCCGCGCCGCTGCCGAATCCTTCGGCCAGCGCGAAGGCTTGGCGAGCGCGGCCATCGATTCCAATCTCCTGGATGAGATCAACCGCCGTCTTTCCACTGAAGTGACAGCCCCTCTGGAGATCTTCCCGCCCGCGGCTTACGACGACCAGAGGCGGGATGCAGATAGAGACGTTCGAAACTGTACCGGTATCAATTCGAAGATCCGAGACTGCGACAGTTGAGTCTCTCGTTGGAGATCCGAACCCTGTCTGCCTCGAGATTGTTTGTCGAGGGAAGGGCTTGGAGGAACACCAGTGTCGAGGCTTCAATACATCATATTCAGGGACGGCAACGGCTGCCGATTGCGCCTGGGTGAGGAAGAGTCCGGGCCGCTGTCGGAGGTCGAGGCGCTCCGCCTGGCCCTGCGCAAGGCTCGTGCATTGCAAATGGCGGGATGTACCGTCGCAGTGATCACGCAAGGCCCGGATATGAGTCCGCGAACCGAGTGGATCGGAGCACCGTTCGGCGGCCGGGTCGAGGCCTGACAACCTACCACCGTTCGG
>DASPGI010000111.1:0-4057 GCA_035620695.1 Alphaproteobacteria bacterium | reverse complement strand
CGGCGTCTCCTCGGCCGAGGAGAACAACTTCTTCGGCAAGTTCCCGGCGAGCGAGCCCGGCCCTGAGCGGTCCACCGGCAACGCCTTCGATTTCGACGGCAACACCGTGAAGGACTGGCAGCTCGGAGCCTCGGGCCTCACCGCTGTGTGGGCCCCTGAGAACACGCGCGCGTCCATCTGGGACGCGATGAAGCGCAAAGAGGTCTATGGCACGACCGGCACGCGGATGTTCGTGCGGTTCTTCGGTGGCTGGGACTTCGACGAAGAAGACGCGCAGCGCCGCGATCCGGGCACTGTCGGTTATGGCAAGGGCGTGCCCATGGGCGGCGACCTGCCGCCCGCGCTGGAAGGAGCGGGGGCCCCGAGCTTCCTCGTCGCCGCGCTGAAAGATCCGATTTCCGGAAACCTCGACCGCATCCAGATCATCAAGGGTTGGGTCGATGCAAACGGTGAGATGCAAGAGAAGATCTACGACGTCGTCTGGTCGGGCGACCGCAAGCCGGGAGAGGATGGCAAGGTGCCCCTGATCGGCAGCACGGTCGATGTCGAGAAAGCCACCTGGACGAACACGATCGGCGCGCCGGAACTGATCACCGTCTGGCAAGACCCGGACTTCGATCCCTCGCTCAAGGCCTTCTACTACGCGCGCGTGATCGAGATCCCGACGCCGCGCTGGACAGCCTACGATGCAGCCTATTTCAAGGAGGCGAACTTCAGCGCGGATACCCCGATGACAGTCACCGAGCGCGCTTACACCTCACCCATTTGGTACACGCCGAAGAAATAGGAGAATGCTCTGGGAATGACGGTCCTGTCGAGACTCCTCCGCGAACCGCTGATCCACTTCGTATTGATCGGCGCGGGCGTGTTCGGGCTTTACGCGCTCGTGGCCGGCGGAGAGCGGGAAGACCTGCGCGACACGATCGTCGTCACCGAGGGGAGGGTGCAGCAACTGGCGGAGGTGTTTGCCAAGACCTGGCAGCGCCCGCCCACGCAAGATGAACTGCGCGGTCTCGTCGACGCCTACGTCAAGGAGGAAGTGTACTACCGCGAGGCGCTCAAGCTCGGCCTCGATCGCGACGACACGCTGATTCGCCGGCGCATGCAGCAGAAGATGGAGTTCGTGACGGAGCCGAGCGACGAAGCGCTGAAGCCCGACGATGACGCGCTTCAAGCCTACCTCGACGGCAACAAGGATGCGTTCCGGGTCGAACCGAGAATTGCCTTCGATCAGGTCTTTCTGAATCCCAAGAAGGTTGGCGCACCCGCCGCAGACCGCGCCAAGCAGACCTTGGAGGCCCTGAAAGCATCCGCGCCCGGGAACGGTTCGGAGCTAGGCGATCCGACCCTGCTGCCTGCCGCGATCGAGCTGTCGCCACTCAGCGCGATCGCTCGCAATTTCGGCGAGGCCTTCGCCACCAACCTCGCGGACCTTCCGGACAACGAATGGGCGGGGCCGTTCAAGTCGCCCTACGGCCTGCATCTCGTGCGGGTCACAAAGCGCGTGGACGGCTACGACCCCAAACTGGCCGAGGTCCGCGATGCGGTGATGCAAGCTTGGCGGACGGAGCAGCGGGAGGCCTTTCAGGCCAAGGCTTACGGCGATCTTTTCGCCAAATACGAGGTGGTGCTTCCCGCCGCAGAGGACGAAGCGTCCTCCCCGGAGGCCGCACCATGATCCGTGTCTTCTGCACCCTTGTTTTCGTTCTGGTCGCGCACAGTACGAGCGTCGCACACGAATTGCGGCCGGGCTTTCTCGAGATCAAGCAGACCGGCGCCGACACCTACACTGTTCGCTTCAAGGTCCCCGCGCGCGGCGACATGCGCCTTGGGCTCCATGTGCGCCTGCCGGAAGAGTGCACCGATGTGCAGCCAGCACGCGCGGAAGATGCCGGCAACGCCATCGTCGAAAGCCGCAGCGTCCGCTGCCCCGAGAGCCTGACCGGCCGCCAGATTTCTATCGACGGGCTCTCCGCCACCTTCACCGACGTCGTCGTTCGGGTCGAAGGCGCAACCGGTTCGGTTCAGGGCGCGCGGCTCACGCCCGATCAGCCCAATTTCAACGTCGCCGCAGCGCCGACGTGGCTCGACACGGCGCGCACCTATTTCCTGCTTGGCGTGGAGCACATTCTTCTAGGCATCGACCATCTGCTGTTCGTGCTGGCGCTGCTCCTCCTCGTCCGTAATCCGTGGATGCTGGTCAAGGTCATCACGGCGTTCACCGTGGCGCACAGCATTACGCTCGCAGTGGCCGCGCTCGGCTGGGCGCAGATTCCACAAGCGCCCGTCGAGGCAGTGATCGCGCTCAGCATCATGTTAGTGGCGGCCGAGACCCTGCGTCAGAATCGCGACGCGGACGATCTCGTCAGCAAGGCGCCGTGGGTCATCGCTTTTGCCTTTGGTCTGCTGCACGGGCTCGGCTTCGGCGGCGCGCTAAGGGAGATCGGCTTACCGCAATCCGATGTGCCGCTCGCGCTGCTGACCTTCAATCTCGGAGTTGAGGCCGGCCAACTGCTGTTCGTTTTTGCCGTGCTGGCCTTGAAGACGGTGATCGACCGACTGCTGGCGTTCAATCTCTCTTGGAGCCGCTCGGTCCTCGGTTACGGCATCGGCTCGCTAGCAGCGGTGTGGTTCGTGCAACGTGTTGCGTTAATGCTCTGATTGGCGGGGGAAAGCTATGCCCGGTCAGCACTCAGTTGATGTGGACGCACGACTTCGATGTCGAGAATAGGCTCAAGGGCGATCTCGGCTTGCTGACGATATCGCTGCCGCTATCGGGAAGCGCATTGGCGCCGCCCGATCTGGAATGACCCCTGATTGAATCAGGACAAGAAGGGAGGGATCGAAGCATGAGGACCATCGCAGCTGGCGATAGGAAGTGGCGCAACAAATACAACACTTGCATCTAGCAGTTTGCGGAAAGAGGAGGAGTAACATGAAAGTCGTTCGAACTACGTTTGTGGCGCTGGCGTCGGTGTTCGCCGCAGCGCTCCTGGCACCCGGCCTCGTTTGGGCTCAAGACACCGAGGCAGGCAAGCCTAACGTCCTGGTAATTTGGGGCGACGATATCGGCCAGGGCAATATCAGCGCCTATACCAAAGGCCTGATGGGTTATCGCACGCCCAATATCGACCGCATCGCCAAAGAGGGGATGATCTTCACCGACTATTACGGCGAGCAAAGCTGCACGGCGGGCCGCTCCTCCTTCATTACCGGTCAGAGCGTGTTCCGTACCGGCCTGTCGAAAGTCGGCCTGCCCGGCGCCGATCTCGGCTTGCGCGCCGAGGATCCGACCATCGCCACGCTGCTCAAGGCGCAAGGCTATGCCACCGTACAATTCGGCAAGAACCATCTCGGCGACAAGAACGAGTTTCTACCGACGCTGCACGGCTTCGACGAGTTCTTCGGCAATCTCTATCACCTGAACGCCGAGGAGGAGCCGGAGAACGAGGACTATCCAAAGGATCCGAAGTTCCGCGAGAAATTCGGTCCGCGCGGCGTGCTGCATACCTGGGCGACCGACACCGACGATCCGACCGTCGATCCGCGCTTCGGCAAGGTCGGCAAGCAGAAGATCGAAGATACCGGTCCGCTCACCAAGAAGCGCATGGAGACCGTCGACGACGAGACGGTCGAGGCAGCCATCGCCTTCATCAAGAAGGCTAACGAATCGGGCACTCCGTTCTTCGTGTGGTGGAACGGAACGCATATGCATTTCCGCACCCACGTCGCCGAGAAGGATCGCGGCATATCCGGGCAGGACGAGTATTCCGATGGCATGGTGCTGCACGATCGGGCCGTCGGAAAGCTACTTCAGGCGCTCGACGATCTCGGCATCGACGACAATACCATCGTGTTCTACTCGACCGACAACGGACCGCATCAGAACACTTGGCCCGATGCCGGCACCACGCCCTTCCGCAGCGAGAAAAACACCAATTGGGAGGGCGGCTGGCGTGTGCCGTCCATGGTGCGTTGGCCCGGCAAGATCGAGGCGGGCTCGGTGTCGAACGGCATCATGCATCACATGGACTGGCTACCGACTTTCCTGGCCGCC
>DASPGI010000110.1:0-4652 GCA_035620695.1 Alphaproteobacteria bacterium | reverse complement strand
CGGCAGGTCGACCCAGCCGTGCCGGTTCCAGCTGGTGATCAGGTCCTCGCCCCATTGCCGGCGCACGACCTCGTCCAGCACGCCCGCGGTCGCCCTGGGCAGCGGCCCCAACGAATTGCCGTCGAGATAGATCACGCCCTCGGGCAGCAGAAAGCGCTCCCGCCAGCCCGCCAGCGGGTCGGCGGCATCAAGCGCCTGGCAGGCGGCGCGGGTCAGCGCGATCATCAGATCATCACCCAGCCATCCGCGTTGCGCGGCCTGGAAGCCGCCGCTGCCCGATCATCTGGCTCGATTGGCTCGCAGCGACAAGGCCGTTGTCACGAGCGCTACTGCCGGGCATGTTAACGAAATCCTTGATGGACGTGAGCGGTTAGGCAAGGCCGACACCGGCTGCGACAGCTCACGGCACCGGATCGACCCGATAGAGGGTCGCGCTCATGCTCAGCTCATGGGTGACCACGACCAGGGGAACCGCGATCGGGCTGTCGGTCGCTGGGATGAATAGGACACCTTCCGGCTCGAGATCCCCGGCGGCGGCGCATTCTTCTGAAATCGGCCTGCGGTCCTCGCACACCTGATCCGGATCGACGGTGAAGTCGCGGAGATTGATATACTGCTGAAAGATCGGCCCCAACGGATCGGTGACGTCATAGACAAACACGCCGCCGATCCGCTCTGGCGCAATGAAGGCATATTGGCGTTCGCCGACCTGGCCGATTGCCAAAGTCTCGGGCTCAGGTCCGCGGTCGTCGCTGCGCGCGTCGAAGTTCAGATCGTCGCTGGAGCAGTTGAAGCAGGCCGGTACGGCTGTCGCGACGATTCGTTCCAATTCGTCCCCGCTATCGAAGACCAGGCTTCCATCGGCTGACCATATGGAAAAGGAGCGTGATCCCAAAGCAAAAAGCTGGTCGAAGTCGCCATCGTCATCGAGGTCGCCATTCACGTTGGTGACATGGAGACGCCCCAGGTTGCTGCTGCGTTGGAGAGTGCTGGCGTTCGGAAAAGCCAGGGCATCCAGCGGCAGATCCTGGACCCGCGCGTGCTCGCTGAAGCCGTCGAAGTCGCGCGGGTCGCCTTCGTTGGGGGTCACGAAGTAGGTCTGGCCGGCCACGGTGTAGGAAGCGAAGATGTCGGGGCTGTAGAAGGAGCTTACCGGCCACGAACGGATGTTGATCGCGTCGTCGACATCACTGGCATCGAGCCCGTTGCCCCGAACGGAATGATCTTTGGCGCCCAGCCCGAAGATGTCCGTGATCCGACGCCCCGGCAGGCTGACGACCGCCATCGCGTTGTTGCGCTGAAGGCTGACCCAGGCGGTCTCGCCGTCAGGAGTCAGCGCGAGGGCCTCGGGCTCCAGGTCCTGGGCGACGCTCGCATTCGGTCCGTAGAGGCGGACGCCTCTGCCGATCAATGTCTCTCTCTGATCGTTGAACCTGGCGAAGCCGAGTTCCACGACCCTCGGCTCGATTTCGCAGGCAGCGCCCCGACAGTCCTCGGCGTCGATGCCGAGATCGATGATGCTGATGGACCCCTCGGGATCGATCGCGTAGGCGTCGTCCGCTTCGCCTTGGATCGCCACCACGATCTCGCGTCCGCTCGGCGTGAACCTGAGCTGGACCGGCTGCGGGCCGACTCTGACGACGTCGCCGAGGCGGTGACCCTCGACGTCGAAGAGCAGCACCTTGCCGGGCAGCGACTTGATCACGCTGGTCAGGGCGACCGCCACGATCCCCCTGCTCACGTCAACGCTCTCTGGGAAGCCCCCAAATTCGAGCAGCTGCTTGCGCCGGACCTGCTTCGGCCTCGCGGGATTGCTGATGTCGACGAAATCGAGCCATCCCGGAGCCCCAGCCAGCACGAACAGCAATTGGCTCTGCGGGTCGTAGGCGGCCGGCTTGGCGGGGCCGAGCGCGAACACTTCGAGCGCATAGCGGCCGACCGGCTCGAGCCGGATCGTGTTGTTGCCCGACTCGTGATTGATCGGCTCGAAGTCCGGCAGATCGACTGTGGCGCATCCGGTCAACAGGAGCCACGCCAGCGCAGGCAAGATTCCCTGGATTCGGTGACGCATCGGCCGCAATTCCCCTTAGAGCCCTGCTCCAGGGTCCGACCATAGGTTGCACCGACACAAAATATCTAGCAACTGCCATCGCAGGTCTCCCAGGCGGTTTACCGCCGTTCCCGTGCATGTGGTGGTCGCCGAATAGCGAGCGCGTCTAGCCGCAAAGCCGCTTCAGCGCACGGCGCGCTACGAGCGGGAGGAACTCGTCGGCTTTCAGATGTGCCTGTCGGACAATCCCGGTGCCGCGGCATCCGTCTCGCCCATGCCGAACCCGAGATCGTCGGCAAGCGCCTTGAGTTGCGCCTGTGTCGGCGCCTTCCCCGTACCGAGTGTCTTGGTCCTGCCTCTCCGAAACCAACGCCTCACCGACGCCAAAGTACGCGCCCATCGCGCCGCTTGAACCGGGAGATTGCGCGGGCATGGCTCGCCAGTCGCTTGCCGGCAGGCTCAAGATCCGGCCGGTCAGCGTGAGATCACTTCGCCTCACTGGCGTCGCACTCTGCCGAGCCCGTGAAACACGGAGAATGATTCGTATCTTGCCTAAGCGCCGAAATCGGTAGCCAAGAACGGCTTATGCTTTATATTGCCTAGAATGCGTTGGAACATTTCCACTTCGTGTGTGCGTTGATTTCTAGGCGTTCGATTGCGGATGCGACGTGAGTAAAACGCAACGAAGTCTGCCGCTTGCAGCGCTATACAATTCATTTTGTTTTCAAACTTCAATGTTTCAAACCGGCTTGGCTCCATTCGTTTGATTTCATTGAACCGATGTCTCACATCTTCGTTGTTTGCATGGCCGCTTTCAATGACAAAAGATAGATTAATACACTGCACTTTCTCTGCTCCAGGAAGCCTTGATCTTTGACAATGCGATCCAAGACGCCACGAAAACACATACTCATTGCGGATGTCTCACCTTTCAGGCCGTAGCGTTCTTTAGCTTCATTGAAGCGACTCTTAAAACTCAATGCTAAAGCCAACGTAGTGTTCAACTAGTCTAAAAAATGTATTTGCGAAGTCTGTCGTGTCAGCGCTGTTCCATCCCTTAAAGTGGCGCCGCCTATGATGCAAGTCCACAGTATGAAGGTAGGGGAGGCCGACTTCATCAAAAAGCGCGCGGGCGTTGGACTCGAATTCCGGCCAGCACTCAGCAGTGCCAACCAGCCCCGCCAGAGTGATGACGGGCTCGTTAGCTTCGCCGCTGTCGTCCAGGTAACATACCAACACGGCACACCATCGCTAGCGCGGGTCGAAAGCTACCCCATGGTCGGCATCTTGAACTCGGCGCCGGCGCGGATGCCGGTCGGCCAGCGCGAGGTCACCGCCTTCTGCTTGGTGTAGAAGCGCACGCCCTCGGGGCCGTGCATGTGGTGGTCGCCGAACAGCGAGCGCTTCCAGCCGCCGAAGCTGTGGAACGCCATCGGCACCGGGATCGGCACGTTGATCCCGACCATGCCGATGTTGACGCTGTGCGCGAAGGTGCGCGCGGCATCGCCGTCGCGGGTGAAGATCGCGGTGCCGTTGCCGTACTCGTGCTTGTTGACCAGATCGACCGCGGCATCGAAGTCGGGCGCGCGCACCACCGAGAGCACCGGGCCGAAGATCTCGTCCTGATAGATCTTCATGTTAGGCTCGACCCGATCGAACAGGCAGCCGCCCAGATAATAGCCGTTCTCGTAGCCCTGGAAGCCTTGGAGCGCGAAGTCGCGGCCGTCGACCACGAGCTCGGCCCCTTCCTCGACCCCGAGGTCGACGTAAGAGCGCACCCGGTCGCGGTGGTGCGCCGTGACCAGCGGGCCCATCTCGACGCCCGCCTCGTGGCTCGGCCCGATCTTGAGCGCGCGCACGCGCGGCGCCAAATCCTCGATCAGCTTGTCGCCCGCGTTGCCGACCGCGACCGCGACCGAGATCGCCATGCAGCGCTCGCCGGCCGAGCCGTAGGCCGAGCCGATCAGGGCATCGGTCACCTGCGCCGGGTCGGCATCGGGCAGCACGACCATGTGGTTCTTGGCGCCGCCGAGCGCCTGCACTCGCTTGCCGTGCGCGGTGCCGGACGTGAACACGTATTCGGCGATCTTGGTCGAGCCGACGAAGCTCACCGCGGCGATATCGGGGTGGGCGAGGATGGCGTCGACCGCCTCCTTGTCGCCGTTGACCACGTTGACCACGCCGTCGGGCACGCCGGCTTCCTTGGCGATCTCCGCGATGCGCAGCGGGCACGACGGGTCCTTCTCCGAGGGCTTGAGCACGAAGGTGTTGCCGCAGGCGATCGCCATCGGGAACATCCACAAGGGGATCATCGCCGGGAAATTGAAGGGCGTGATGCCGGCGCACACGCCGAGCGGCTGGCGGAACGACAGCAGATCGACCCCGGTGCCGACGTTCTCGCTGAACTCGCCCTTCAAGAGGCTCGGGATGCCGCAGGCGAACTCGACCACCTCGATGCCGCGGGTGATCGAGCCCTTGGCGTCGGCGAGCGTCTTGCCGTGCTCGGCGGTGACCAGCTCGGCGAGCTCGTCGATATGCTGCTCGAGCAGCGCCTTGAGATCGAACATGATCCGCGCGCGGCGCAGTGGCGTGGTGTGGGCCC
>DASPGI010000109.1:0-4724 GCA_035620695.1 Alphaproteobacteria bacterium | reverse complement strand
GAGCGGCGTTATGGCCTCACCGCCGTGGGCGCCGTCGCGATCGATCCCGAACGCCAGCCGGGGGTACGCCATATCGCCCAGTTGCGCCGTCACTTGGCCGAGCAGGGCGCGCGCTGCATCTTCGCCGAGCCGCAATTTCCTCCGGATCTGGTGACGACGCTGCGCGAAGGAACCAGCTTGCAGTCGGGCACGCTCGATCCGCTGGGATCCGGGCTTCCGGCAGGGCCCGGCCAGTACGAGTCGTTGATGCACGGTCTTGCGGCGTCCTTGCGCGCTTGCCTCGGCACCTCTTGAAAAATGCAAGCGCCCTTGAATGGGCGCGCCACTTGGTCAGGCGATCGGTCCGCCATCGTCGCGGGTGATGACCACGATGGAGGGACGCGGGGGCATGGCGTCGGCGAAGTCCGGCCAGCGGGTTAGCGGCTTCTCGTAGGAGGAGCCTTTCCCATGACCGGGATGCTGGACCGCGACAAACAGCGCGCCGTCATCGGGCGTGAAGCTCGGGCCGCACATCTCCGCTCCGACAGGAACCCGGAAGAAATGACGGGTCTTGCCGCGATCGGGACCCTCCGCTTCGCAAGCCCAGAGCCCGTCGGCAAAGCCCCCCGTCCCGCCTGCGCCATCGGTTGCAATCCACACGTGGCCCTTGGAGTCGAACGCCACATTGTCCGGCGTGGCAAGCCATCCGTCGGTCGAGACGGAGGCCGGGTAGAGCGCGTTATGCTCCGGATTCGCCGGATCGCCGCACCGGATGAACATCTCCCAACGGAAGCTGTCGGCGGCGTGATCCGCGTCCTTGCCCCGCCCACCCGGCGGGATCATCTCGATGATATGGCCGTACTTGTTCTCCGCACGCGGATTGGCGGCGTCGACCTGCTCGGCCTTACGCTTGGTGTTGTTGGTGAAGATCCCGAAGACGGTGCCGGTGATGGGGTTGGGTTGGATATCCTCCGGCCGATCCATTGGCGTCGCGCCGAGAAGATCTGCTGCCCGCCGGGTTTCGATCAGCACATCGGCCTGGCTCTCGAATCCGTTGGCTTCGGTCAAAGGCCCGGTGCCATGAACCAGCGGCATCCAAGTCAAGGTGCCGTCATCGACGAACTTCGCGACTGACAGAACCCCATCGTCCAGCAGGTTCTCGTTGGCGGTCTCCATGGAAAGACCGACACGTCCGTTGGTAACGAAGCGGTAGACATACTCGAAGCGCTCATCGTCGCCGGTATAAACGACCAGCCGACCATCCTTGTTGACGATGACGGTGGCGGCCTCATGCTTGAAGCGGCCGAGCGCGGTCCGCTTCACAGGAACCGAGTGCGGGTCATAGGGATCGATCTCGACGATCCAGCCGAATCGATTGGGCTCGTTCGGCTCCTTGGTCACGTCGAACCGCGTGAAATGGCGGCCCCACCGAGCGTATCCAGGCTCGTTGTCGATGCCCAGGCGCTTGTGGTTTTCCGCTTCAGCGGTGTCGGCCGGGTCGCCGGCGAAATACTGGTGGAAATTCTCCTCGGCGCTGAGAACCGTACTCCAGGGCGTGACCCCGCCCCCGCAATTGTTGAGCGTGCCGATCACCTTGAGGCCGGAAGCGTCGGCGCCGGTCTTCAACCGGTCATGACCGGCCGCGGGGCCGCTTATAGCGAATTCGGTCGAACGAAGGGTGATGCGGCGGTTCATCTTACCATCCGGAACCAGCTCCCAGGCCCCGGCGCCGGTGCGCCGGATTTCGACCACCGAAAGGCCATGGGCGGCCATCTCGATCTCCGCCTGCTCCTTGGTGATGCGGCCGGCGTTTCCCTCGTCGGCCACGCCTGCGAACATAAGCTCGGAGCTCGTAGATTCGTGATTGACGACCAGAAGGCCGCGATCGGCAGCCGCGGAGCCTCGCGGCAGCGGCATGAAGGCCGTGAAATCGCAATTATATCCAAACTGCAGCTCCTGCGCGGCGGCCGTCTGCTTGGTCGGATCGAAAGCGGGCGCACCGGGCACCACCGGATCACCCCAACGGATCAAAGGTTTGGCGGTATATCCTGAAGCGACATGATGAGTTTCGTCGAGGCCCTTTGCCAACTCGTCAAAATTGAGGCCCTGGCTTGCAGCCATAACGTGCCGGCTGGTCATGATCGAGGTCGGCAGGGCTGATGCCAGCACGGTATAGCCCACACCGCGCATCGTGGCGCGACGGCTGAGGCGGCGCAGGGCGATCTCGTGGATCGGCTGGTTGTCCGTAGGGTTGATGGCGCGGTCGTCGCCATTGACGACGGCGATCGGCAGGAAGCGATCATCAAGGCTCATGATGGGCCATCCTCTAGTTCATGATACGGCGGCCAGTCCCTGAACTGAAGAGGACCTTAACGGCCACCGGAGACGAGGAGATGGCGGATCAATGACCGCCTCATGAACCTCTTCCATCTCGGCAATATATGATACTGTACCGCGCATCATTATGTCTCTTGGGGGGAACCATGCGTTTTCCATCCTGGGCGGCTGTCGCGATGGCGGCCGCGATCGGGCTTGTCCAGCCGGCTGAAGCCGCCGACCTCGCCGACGGCACCTACAGCTTCAAGGTCATCCGCGCCGGCGAGGAAATTGGCGCCCATGCCATCAATGCGCGCCATGAGGGGGAAGACCTGATCTTGGACATCTCCGTGGCGATCAAGGTCAAAGTCGCCTTCATCACCGCCTATCGCTACGAGCAGACCCGCCGCGAGGTCTGGCGCGACGGCCGTCTGATCGCTTTTGAAAGCGACACCAACGACGACGGCACCAAGGCCAAGACCAGCGGCAAACTGGAGGGTGACATGCTCGTCGTCGAGGGTCCCGACGGCAAGCAGACGCTTCGCCCGGATGTTCTTTCCAACTCCTGGTGGAACGCGGAGCTCGTGAAACAGACCGAATTCCTCAACACTATCGACAGCAAGATTCTGAAGGTCACGATCGAAGATAAGGGCGAGGAGACGGTGGAGACCGCGGCCGGCCCGGTGAAGGCGCATCGCTACGTGATGGCCGGCGATCTCGAACGCGAGCTCTGGTACGACGCCGAGGGGCGGTGGGTGCATATGCGCCTCATCGGCGGCGGCAAGCCGGCCGATTGGGTGCTGCAGTAAAGAATCACTGCGCTTCCTAGGCAAGCTCGGCATCGGGAACGGCTCGGCGGAGGCCGCGAAGCAGTAAAGCCGTTAGCCCGAGATCTGCCGAAACGCCTTCAGTGCACGGGCGCGCGCGGCGGCGTGATCGACGATCGGCTTGGGATAGGTTTTGCCCAGGATCACGCCGGCGGCGTGAAGGCGCTCGGATGTCCAAGGCCGATGGATGTCCGGCGCGGGCAATTTCGAGAGCTCCGGAACCCAGCGGCGAACGTAATCACCTTGCGGGTCGAAACGCTCGCCCTGCAGCACCGGATTGAATATGCGGAAGTAGGGAGCCGCATCCGCGCCCGAGCCCGCCACCCACTGCCAGTTCGCTGCGTTGCTGGCAAGGTCGGCATCGACCAGCGTGTCCCAGAACCAGGCCTCGCCCTCCTGCCAGGGTATGAGCAAGTGCTTGGTCAGGAACGAGGCGGTGATCATCCGTACGCGATTGTGCATCCAGCCCGTCGTCCACAGCTCGCGCATGCCGGCATCGACGATCGGATAGCCTGTGAGGCCGCGTTGCCATGCCTTGAGCGAAGCCGGATCGGAGCGCCAGGGGAAACGCGCAAATCCCGCACGCCAAGGCTTTTCCGGCAGCTCTGGAAAATGGAACAGGAGATGTCGGCAGAATTCGCGCCAGCCAAGCTCGCGCAGAAACGCCTCGACGTCTCTCTCGCCGGCCTGATCGCGTACGACCGCCTCGCTCACACGACGCCAGACCTCAACGGCCGAAATCTCGCCGAAGTGCAAATGCGGCGAGAGGCGCGAAGTTTGCCGAAGATCCGGCCGATTGCGCTCAGTCGAGTATTCCTGCAATCCCCGTCGCAGGAACATGCTCAGGCGCTCGCCTGCGCCGGTTTCACCGGGCGTCCATGCACCGAACCCAGCCGCCCAGTCCGGTTGTTTCGGTCGCAGCTTCCAGGAAGCGAGCCGATCGCCGGCAGGCCAACTCTGCGGCGCGGAGATGTGTCGTGGAGTGCGAATGGGCGGACCTGGCCGAAGTTCCGAACGCAGGGACTTCCAGAACGGGGTAAAAACCTTGAAGGGACCGCCGCCGCGTGTGGCGATGCCACCTGGTTCGACGAGGACGTTGCCGGCAAAGCTCTCGACTGCAATTCCCTGTACGCGGAGCGCCGTCTCGATACGCCGGTCGCTGTCTTGCCGAACTCCTTCATAGTCGCGGTTCCAGAAGACGGCGCGCGCACCGGTTTCGCTCGCCAGCGCGGGTATCACCCGATCGACCGCTCCTCGGCGCAGCAGCAGGCGGCTGCCCCGTCGGCGCAGGTCTTCATCGAGCGAAGCCAGGCTGCCATGCAGCCACCATCGACTGGCGCCGCCCATGCGCCATGGGTCCGGCGTCTCGTCGTCGAGAATGTAGACCGGCACCACTGGCGCGCCATCACGCGTCGCCGCCCCAAGCGCTGGACTATCGGCCATACGCAGATCATTCCGGAACCAAAGAAGAATCGGGACCGTCATGAACTCGGCCTCGGAACGGCAAATTC
The DNA here is from genome assembly GCA_035620695.1 of Alphaproteobacteria bacterium. GTDB lineage: Bacteria > Pseudomonadota > Alphaproteobacteria > JAREAF01 > JAREAF01 > JAREAF01. The sequence goes on along the minus strand of DASPGI010000109.1, from coordinate 91 downwards.
ACGTATACGAAATTCCAGCCCTCCTGGATCACTGCAAAAGATTCTTCTTTCGAGGGCCTTGTCGGGGCTTGCAGCGCCGCCATCTTGTCGT
>DASPGI010000108.1:0-6095 GCA_035620695.1 Alphaproteobacteria bacterium | reverse complement strand
TCGGTTTCGCGCGCGGAGGCGTCTTCGCCGACGGGACCAGCGCTTTCCTGACCATAGCAGCGGTGGACGTCTGGCAATGGACCCCATTCCTGGTGATGATCTTCCTTGCCGCCATCGTCAGCATGCCGCGCGAGCCCTACGAAGCGGCCGAGGTCGAAGGGGCGACACGCTGGCAGCTGTTTAGGCACATCACCTTTCCGCTGCTGCAGCCGATCATTGTGGTCGCGCTGCTCCTGCGCCTGACCGACGCGTTCAAGACCTTCGACCAGGTCTTCATCATGACCGGCGGCGGACCTGGCGTGTCGACCGAACTGGCGACGATCTTCGCCTACAAGGTCAACTTCGCCTTCTGGAATCTCGGCTACGGTTCGGCGGTGGTGGCCCTCCTCTTCTTCATCAGCTTCATCCTGACCTTCGTGCTGTTGAAGATCCTGACCCAGTATGGCCGCTCGGGTGCGACATGACTCACGGATCGGCAAGTCGGCGCCGGCGCCAGGCATGGTCCGCTTTCGAGATCGCGCTGATCCTGGCGGTAACCGCGCTCACATTGGTCCCGTTTCTGTGGCTGGTGATGACGGCGTTCAAGGAGCGGACGGCGATCTTGTCGCCAGTCCTGCAGCTCGGCTTCGAGCCAACTTGGAGTAATTTCTACGACGCCTTCGTCACCGGCGAGTTCGATCGGTCGCTCGCGAATTCCCTGATCATCGCCTCGGGCTCGGTCGCGATCTGCATGGCGGTCGGCGTTCCGGCCGCCTATGCATTCTCCCGCTTCAGGATCTTCGGCGAGAAGCACCTTTACTTCTACGTCCTGACCACGCGTATGGCGCCCGCCATCGCAATGGTGCTGCCACTCTACATGTTCTTCCAGTCGCTCGGGCTGCTCGGCACGGTGTGGGGCGTGATGGTGGCACACACGACCTTCAATCTGGCGCTGGTCATCTATCTCATGCGCAATTTCTTCGACGACATTCCGCGTGCGCTCGACGAGGCGGCGCTGATCGACGGCGCCACAGAATGGCATGTGTTCCGGCACGTGGTGCTGCCGCTGGCCAGGCCCGGCATGGCGGTGACGACCGTTCTCGCGTTCCTCTTCTCGTGGAACGAGTTCCTCTTCGCCATGATGATCGGCGGCACCACCGCGCAGACCTTGCCGGCGGGATTCCCCGGGCTGGTGACGCCACTCGGCACCTATTGGGGCCAGCTCGCCGCGGTCTCGGTCGTGGTCAGCATCCCGGTGCTGCTGCTGGTCTGGATGGTACAACGGCACCTCGCGCGCGGTCTCACCTTCGGAGCCGTCCGATGAAGCGGCTCGAATTTGGCGACATGGTTTTCTATGCGATCACCGGGCTCATCCTGATCCTGCTGTTTTGGCTGCGCTTTCTTGAAGAGAGCCTGGGTCTATGGGGCGCTTGGTTGCTGTGGCTGGGGTGGTCGTTTTTGCTGATCGGCCTCTATCTGAACGGGCACAAGGGGAGGGGAACGGCGGCCCGCCGCGCCGGCGGGCGAACAGGGATGCAACACGACAAGGGAGGAATGGCGAATGGACCCGATCAAAGTTAACCGACGGCAGATGCTTCAGAGTGCGGCGGGCGGCATGGCGCTGCTGGCGCTAGGCGGCCCCACGCTGGCCCAGCAATGGTCGCTAAAGGAGGCGGCCGCGCCGTATTCGGGCAAGACGATTCGCATCATCGGAGAGGCGCTCGCGCCGCTCGAATCGTTGAACCAGCAAAAGGCCGCTTTCGAGAAGGAGACCGGCATCAAGGTCGAAGTCGAGCAGCATGCCTTCGATCAGGTCATCCAAAAGACGACCGCCGACTTCGTGGGCCGGACCGGATACTACGACGCCATCCTCAATCCCCATGTCCGCGTCCCGAGCCTGATCGCGAACGGATGGATCCAGCCGATCGACAAATATCTGTCGGACTCGAAGCTGGCCAATCCGGAGTTCAACCTCGAAAGCACGGTGCTGAGCAAGGATTGGCTCATGGCTTCGGTCGGCCAGGAGGGCAAGCTCTACGGCGTGCCGTTCTCCAGCCACACCATCTATCTGAATTGGCGCCAGGATCTGTTCGAGCATCCAGCGGAGCAGGAGGCCTTCAAGGCAAAGTACGGCTACGACCTGCCATCGCCGCCTGTGACGATGCAGCAGCTCTGGGACACCTCTGAGTTCTTCACCCGCAAGGCCGGGGCGAACGTTGCAGGCTCGCCGCTTTCTCAGGACCTCTACGGCATCACGCTTGCCGGAAAGCGGCACATCTCGATGCTGTGGAACTTCTACAATGTGCTCTACGCTTTCGACGCCAAGGTGGTGGACAGCGCCACAGGCCCCGAATACGGCAAGATCGTGATCAACTCCGATGCCGGTGTGGAGGCGCTGACCTTCTACAAGGACCTGATCACCAAGTTCGGGCCATCTGGCAGCTCCAACTACACCTGGGACGAGCAGCTGGCGGCGATGCAGAGCGGGCTCGCGGTCCAGGCGCTGCTATGGGCCGATGCCTCCTACGCCATCTCGCACGACGAGAAGCAGTCGCAAGTGGTCGGAAAGGTCGCCTACAGCGGCACGCCGATCGGCAAGCGCAAAATCGTCAACCTCCATCAATGGAGCATGTTCCTGCCGACCACCTCCAAGAGTCCGGAGGCGGCTTGGCTGTTCCTGCAATGGACGCAGCAGCCCGAAGTGCAGGCCAAGCTGATGTCAACGGGCAGCATCTCCATGATGAAGGCGGCCTACCAGACGCCTGAGGTGCAGAAGCTTGTCTACGGGCCGACCAACTACTTCCTCCTGAGCGGCGAGGTGCTCGAGATCGGCGGCAAGCCCGCCTACCGGGAGCCCGGCAATGCGTGGGGCCTGCCGAAGGCCTACGCCGACGCGCCGGATCCGGTGACGAACTCACCCAAGCCGGTGATCTTCAAACTTGAGAACTTCCCCGAGTATCCGGTTGTGGAAGAGATCCTGCAGAAGAATCTCAGCGCCGTTCTGGCCGACCAGATGTCGCCGAAGGAGGGCCTGGACCGCTCGGTGGAGGATATCTATCGCGAGGTGCCCGCGCTCGCGAAGTTCAAGACCTAGCCGGAGGGGGTCTCCGCCGCGTGTGGTGGGCGGAGGCCCCCATTGCATCCCAGGGGCGTCGCAGCGGTGAGCCGGGAGAGGACCATCCTCATCGGCGTCGATCAGGGCACCACCAACACCAAGGCGGTGGCGCTCGACAGGGAGGGTCGCGTCCTCGCCGAGGCGGTCCGGCCGATCGCGACCGAAGCGCCGCGGGCGGGCTGGGTCGAGCAGGACCCTGAGCAGATGACCTCGAATGTCATCGCATGTGTGCGGGAGGTGCTCGAGCGCACCGGCCGCGCCGCGCGCGACGTCGCCGGAATGGGTCTTGCCAACCAGACCGAGACGCTCGTCGTTTGGGATCCGGATACGGGCAGGCCTGCGCTGCCGGCGATCGTGTGGCAATGCCGGCGTGGCGAGGATGAGATTGCTTCGCTGAGGGACGCGCGGACGCGAGCCCTGGTGCGCGAGCGCACCGGGCTCGATCTCGACCCGACCTTCACCGCGTCCAAGCTGAGCTGGCTGTTTCGCCATCGGCCGGCCATCGCCGATGCGCTGCGACAGGGCACTCTTTTCTGGGGCACCGTCGACAGCTGGCTCATCTGGAAACTGACCGAAGGCGCGGTCTACGCCACGGACGCCGGCAACGCGTCGCGGACCATGCTCTTCGACATCCGCCGCCTGGATTGGGATGCGAAGTTGTTCGAGCTGTTCCAGGTCGCGCCGTCTGGCCGTCCGGATGTGCGGCGTTCGACGGGCCCGTTCGGGGTGACGGGCGAGACCCTCTTCGGCGCGCCGATCGCGATCGCCGCCGCGCTGGGAGATCAGCAGGCGTCGCTGTTCGGCCATGGCTGCTTCACGCGCTCCGACATCAAGGCGACCTACGGCACGGGCGCGTTCGTTTGGCTCAATGCCGGCTCCGATCCGGAGGTCCCTCCTCCAGAGGGGATCCTTAAGACCGTAGCATGGCTCTTGGAGGAGCCATGCTACGCACTCGAGGGCTTCGTGATGACCGCCGGGGCGGCGCTGGATTGGCTGGCCGAGCGCCTGAGCATCGCGGAGGGTGCTCCCGGCGTCCTGGAGCAGGCCGCCATCGCGGGTTCGGCGGACGGAACCATCCTGGTGCCGGCCTTCCAGGGTCTGGCCTCGCCCTGGTGGCGGCCTGACGCGCGCGCCGCGCTGTTGGGCCTGACCCGTGCGACCACGACCGGCCAGATCTGCCACGCCGGGGTCGAAGCGATCTCCTTTCAAGTCCGCAGCGTCGTCGAAGCGATGGCCGGACCGGGCGGGCAGCGGATCCGGGCGCTTCGCGTCGATGGCGGGCCCAGCCGATCCGACTATCTAATGCGGCTGCAGGCCGACATCCTGCAAGTCCCGCTCATTCGCTCCCGCGTTGAATCCCTCACCGGTTACGGCGCGGCGCTGATGGCGGGTCTCGGCGGCGGAATTTGGTCCAGCCTTGACGAGCTTGCCGATCTGGCGCGCCCAATCGGAACGGTCGATCCGGATCCGAGCAGCGCGCAACGGTGGGATGAGGCTTACCGGGACTGGCGCGCCGCGATGGAGGCGGTTCTGGCATTGCGCAGCGGAGCGGCGGGATGAACGCGGAGCGCGGCCATACCTATGACCTGATGGTGGTCGGCGGCGGCATCAACGGTGCCGCCGTGGCCTGCGATGCGGCGGGCCGGGGCCTCTCCGTGGCGCTCGCGGAGATGCGCGATTTTGCCGAAGGGACCTCTTCGCGTTCCTCCAAGCTGATCCATGGCGGACTGCGCTATCTCGAAACCTACGACTTCAAGCTTGTCCGCGATGCGCTCCTGGAGCGCGAGATCCTCATGGGCAAGGCGCCGCATCTGGTCTGGCCGCTCCGGCTCGTTTTGCCGCATGTACCCGGCCTGAGGCCGCGCTGGATGATCCGCCTTGGCCTCTTTCTATACGATCACCTGGCGCGGCGCAGGCAATTGCCCGGGTCGGAGTCGATCGATTTTTGGAAGCATCCGGCCGGGGCCGCGCTGAAGCCCGAGTTCCGGCACGGCTTTGCCTATTCCGATTGCCGGGGCGACGATTCCCGGCTCGTCATCGCCAATCTACTGGGCGCGCAGCGTCATGGAGCGATGATTCTCGCTCGGCATCGGTTTGTCTCGGCACGACGACTGGACGGGCTGTGGGTGATCGAGCTGGAAGCTCGTTCGGGCGGCCGACGCTTCGAGCTTCGAGCGAGGGCGCTGGTCAACGCCGCCGGCCCCTGGGTGATCGGCGTCGGTGAGACAATCCAGGGTATCAGGACCAGCCGGCGCCTAAGGCTCGTTCGCGGCAGCCATATCGTCGTGCCGCGGCAGTGGGACGGGGAGCACGGTTATTTCCTGCAGACACGAGACGGTCGCCTTATGGAAGCCTTCCCCTACGAGCAGGACTTCACCTCGATCGGCACTACCGACGAACCTTGGGACCAGGCGCCGGAAGACGTGTGCATCTCGGACGACGAAATCGACTACATGATTGCCGAAGTGAACCGTTTCCTGAGGTATCCGATTCGGCGCGAGCAGATCGTATGGAGCTATTCCGGCGTTCGACCGCTGTTCGAAGTCGGAGGGGCGCGCGATAGCGATCTCTCCACGTTGACGAGGGACTACTCCTTCGAGATTGACGCCGAGAAGGGCGGCACCCCTGTCCTGACGATCTTTGGCGGCAAGCTGACCACCCATCGGCGGCTGGCCGAGGATGCCATGCAGCGACTCTCCGCATTCATTCGTCCGGTCAGGGCAGGTCAAACCGCGATAGAAAAGCTGCCGGGCGGAGATTTCGGTCCGGCGGGTATTAACGGCTTCGAGGCTGAGCTGCAGCACCAGCACGGCTGGCTTCCCGAAGGGCAGGCGCGCCGGTACGTGCGGATTTATGGCACGCGTGCCCGCGACCTCCTGGCGGGAATGCGTCGGATCACGGATCTCGGCCAATGCCTCGGCGCCGACCTCTACGAACGGGAGGTGGAGTTCCTTATCGACACGGAATGGGCGCGGTCGGTCGAGGACATCCTCTGGAGACG
>DASPGI010000107.1:0-34725 GCA_035620695.1 Alphaproteobacteria bacterium | reverse complement strand
ATTTCCATGCCGCTTGTCATTCTCGCATCGGTTATTGCACTGACCCCTGGAGCACTAGGATTCAACGAGCTTACCTTTACAGGCTTGCTAGTGATTCTGGGTACAAGTTTTGATGCGGCTGCCGAGTGGGCTCTTGTCAATCGGATTCTCACATTGGTGGCTTCGCTGCTGATCGGTGCGGCGGGGGCAATCGTGCTTATTCTTGAAGCATATAGGCGGCGTCATCGAATTTGATGTTGGCTGACCTACCGCCAAGCTCAACATGGACGCGCTCGCCTGTTGGATGGTCGCAAGGCAGGGCTGCCGGAGCAAGGCGCGTCACTTCCGGAAATGGCACGACTCGGACCATTCGGCTGATGACTCAACAAGTCCGCTTGACGCCAGAATCCGGAAATCAGTCAGCGGGATGTCATGCAAGCACATTTTGCTACCCAGGCGCGGTGTGTGGCGGAACAGAGTTCACATTTGGCCTGAACGGGGGGCGTGGTTTTCTGACACCCCCTCACCCAGCCGATACTGGCTATCTGATATAGGGATCGGTCCTAAGCCGCATTCGACGACAGCGGCATACCCGGTGACTGTCCTTCGCCGTTCGTCCGCTCCAGCAACCTCTGCATGGCTTTTTCGCCGAACCGCCAGCGCAGGGCGATGCAGGCTTCGCGAGCCTCGTTGATCATCTCCTGCCGCGAGATCCGGCCTGTCGCGATCTTGACCAGTGCAGCCTTGCCCAAGAGAGCCGCTGCCCTTCGTTCCTCGTTCTCGATCATGTGCCCGCCCCCATGATTCGAGCGGCAGCTTACCTTTTGCTTACCTGGAAATAAAAGGCTCCGGCGAACTTTCACCTAAGCCTTTGCTTTGACTGGTGGAGCCGAGGGGAATCGAACCCCTGACCTCTACAATGCCATTGTAGCGCTCTCCCAACTGAGCTACGGCCCCGCAAAAGTCGCGGCCTCGGCGCTCGGGAGCGCCGTGGTCCCGCAAAATCGAGCCGAGAAGCTATTCAAGCCCGCCGCCCTGTGGCAAGCGAAAACTCGGAGCTTGGTGGACGGCTCAGCGATCGTCTTCGGGATCGACCTGGTCGATGACTTCGGCCATGTCGTCCTCGTCCTCGCCGAGCTCGGAGGCGTCCTCGATAAGATCCTCCTCCTCCTCGTCCTCCTCGGCTTCCTCGGTCTCTTCGGCCTCTTCGGGCGTCGCGACCTCCTCGTCCCCTTCTTCGTCGGAGACCTCCTCGATCTCGTCGCCCTCGGTCTCGACCGCCGCCCCCTGCTCGGCGGCTTCGACCTCGGGGGCCTCGACTTCCTGAACCACCGGCTCTCGCTCGCTGACGACCGAGCGGCTTCGCCGGGTTCTCAGAAGCGCCTCGGGATCGAACTCCGTGTTGCAACTCGGGCAGACGATTGGGTCGCGCAAGAGGTCGTAGAAGCGCGTTCCACAGCTATGGCAAATGCGTTTGGTGCCCCATTCCGGCTTCGCCAAGGCATTCCCCTTTCTGTTAGGTGTGGCTTCTGCAAAAACGGCGCGGAGATGCCACGGGCTGCCGGTGTCTGTCAAAGGATTTGCACCGCCCGGTGCCCATGCTAGGAACAGGATAATTCTAGCGCCATCCGATCGAACTGAAATTGCAGGCGGCGCCGCCCATGCATGATTTAGCGCCTCGGCCGCTGATTTCCCGGCCTGCTGGCCCGCTCCAAGGCGCGGCCGTGCGGGTTCCGGGAGACAAATCGATTTCCCATCGCGCGCTGATGCTGGGTGGAATTGCGGTCGGCGAGAGCCGGATCGAGGGGCTGCTGGAGGGAGAGGATGTGCTGCGTACCGCCGCCGCCATGCGTCTGCTCGGGGCCGAAGTGGAGCGCGGGGCCGACGGCATCTGGCGCGTGCGCGGCCGGGGTGTCGGCGCTCTCCTCGAGCCGGAAGAGGTGCTGGACCTCGGCAACTCGGGCACCTCCGTCAGGCTTTTGCTTGGCCTTCTGGCGAGCCATCCCGTAACTGCCTGCCTGACCGGGGACGCTTCCCTGCGGAGCCGGCCGATGGGACGGGCGATGCGGCCCTTGATCGAGATCGGGGCCCGCTTTGCCGCACGCACGGGCGAGCGGCTGCCGATGGCGGTGGTCGGCGCGGCGGAGCCGATGCCGATCCGCTATCGATTGCCCGTGCCTTCCGCGCAAGTGAAGTCCGCCGTGCTTTTGGCCGGGCTCAACACGCCCGGTGCGACGACGGTCGTCGAGCCCGTGCCGACACGAGATCATACCGAGCTGATGCTTCGCCATTTTGGAGCAGGCTTGTCGATCGAGCGCGAGCCGGACGGCGCTCGCGCGAGCATGCTGGAAGGCCAGCCGGAGCTTACGGGCCGCACCGTCCGCGTGCCAGGCGATCCCTCTTCGGCGGCGTTCGCAGTCGTCGGCGCCCTGATCAGGCCCGGATCGCAGCTTCGACTGGAGGGCGTCGGCCTCAATCCGCACCGCATCGGCCTTTATGAGACCTTGCGCGAGATGGGCGCCGAGATCGCGGTCTTGAACGTGCGCGAGGAGGCGGGCGAGCCGGTCGGCGATCTTGTGGTGCGGGGAAGTCCGCTCACCGGCATAGAGGTGCCGCCCGAACGCGCTGCCTCCATGATCGACGAGTATCCGATCCTGTCGGTGGCCGCCGCCTTCGCCCGGGGACGCACCGTGATGCGGGGCCTTTCAGAGCTTAGGATCAAGGAAAGCGACCGTCTGGCGGTTATTACCGAAGGCCTCGCCCGCTGCGGCGTTGCCGTTCAGGCGGGACCGGACAGCCTTACCGTTGAGGGCGACGGAACGCCCCCTAAGGGAGCGGCGCGCATCGCAACCAGTCTCGACCACCGCATCGCCATGGCTTTCCTGACGCTTGGGATCGGCGCCCGCGAGCCCGTCGGCATCGATGACGCCGCCCCGATCGAAACCAGTTTCCCGGGCTTCGTTTCCCTGATGAACGGTATCGGCGCGGATATTTTCGAGCCGCAGGCATGATCGTCGCGGTCGACGGGCCCTCGGCCTCGGGGAAAGGCACGCTGGCCCGCCGTCTTGCCATGATCCTGGATCTTGCCTATCTCGACACCGGTCAGATCTACAGGGCCGTCGCCTCGCGGGTCCTGGAAGCGGGGAAGAACCCAGCCGACCCCGAGGCGGCGCTGGCCGCGGCAAGAGCCCTCTCGGCCGACGACCTGATGCGCCCTGATCTGCGTGGAGAAGCGGTAAGCCAGGCTGCCTCGATCGTGGCCGCGATCCCTGCCGTCCGCGAAGCGTTGCTCGGTTTTCAGCGCGGCTTTGCGGAACGCCCGCCGGGCCGGGTTCGGGGCGCGGTCCTGGACGGCCGGGACATCGGCACCGTGGTCTGCCCCGAGGCGGCGGCGAAGCTCTTCGTCACCGCAAGCCTGGAGGTTCGGGCGCGCCGTCGCCATGAGGAGTTGCTCGCCCGCGGCGTGAACAGTATATATGCGCGCGTCCTCGAGGACATGAAGGAGCGCGACCGTCGCGACGAGAGCCGTCCGGTCGCCCCATCCCGGCCGGCGCCGGACGCCCTCGTGCTCGATACCTCATCGCTTGATCCCGACGAGGTGTTCGAGACCGCGCTCGCTCACGTCAAGCGGCGTTGCGGCATTTGACCGCCGGCCGGGGACCGCTTAACACCTGCTGGCAAGACCGCCGGATCCAACCGGCTGGCCGGATAACCATTGTCGAGAAGGAAAGGAACTTCGAGTTCATGGCCAAAGCCACCGCCTCCGCCTCGCGAGAGCAAAATACCGAAAACTTCGCTGCGCTCTTGGACGAATCCCTAGGCCAGGCCCGCAGCCTGGAAGGCGCGGTCCTTCGCGGACGCGTCGTCGCCATCGAGAACGACACCGCATTGGTCGATGTCGGTCTGAAATCCGAGGGCCGCGTGCCCTTGAAGGAGTTCGCCGCCCCCGGCCAGCGGCCCGAAATCAAGATCGGGGATACGGTCGAGGTCTATCTCGAGCGGATGGAGGACAAGAACGGCGAGGCCATGCTCTCGCGCGAGAAGGCCCGGCGCGAGGAAGCCTGGACGCAGCTCGAGAAGGCCTTTCAGCAGAACCAGCGGGTTCAAGGCGTGATCTTCGGCCGCGTCAAGGGCGGCTTCACCGTCGACCTCAACGGCGCCGTAGCATTCCTGCCCGGCAGCCAAGTCGATATCCGGCCGGTGCGCGACATCGGCCCGCTGATGGGCTCCCCTCAGCCGTTTCAGATTCTCAAGATGGACCGCGGCCGTGGGAACATCGTCGTCTCGCGCCGGGCGGTGCTCGAGGAAAGCCGCGCCGAGGCGCGCAATGAGCTGGTCGCGAGCCTCGCCGAGGGCCAGGTGCTGACCGGCGTTGTCAAGAACATCACCGACTATGGCGCATTCGTGGATCTTGGCGGCGTCGACGGGCTCCTGCACGTGACGGACATCGCTTGGCGGCGGATCAATCATCCCTCAGAGGCCTTGTCGATCGGGCAGAGCGTCAAGGTGCAGGTCATCCGCTTCAACCCCGAGACCCAGCGCATCAGCCTTGGCATGAAGCAGCTCGAGGCAGATCCCTGGGAAGGCGTGCAGGTCAAATATCCTGTCGGCGCCCGCTTCAAGGGCCGCGTCACCAACATCACCGACTACGGCGCATTCGTCGAGTTGGAGCCCGGGATCGAAGGCCTGGTTCATGTTTCGGAGATGAGTTGGACCAAGAAGAATGCGCATCCGGGCAAGATCGTCTCGACCAGCCAGGAGGTCGAGGTCATGGTGCTCGACGTCGACCCGGTCAAGCGCCGCATCAGCCTGGGCCTGAAGCAATGCCTCGAGAATCCCTGGACCGCCTTCGGCGATCGACACCCTGTCGGATCGGAAATCGAGGGCGAGGTGAAGAACATCACCGAGTTCGGTCTCTTTATCGGGTTGCCGGGCGAGATCGACGGCATGGTTCATCTCTCCGATATCGATTGGCAGAAACCCGGAGAGCAGGCAATCCAGGCCCACAAGAAGGGCGAGCGGGTCCGCGTCAAGGTCTTGGACATCGATCCGGAAAAGGAACGCATCAGCCTGGGGATCAAGCAGCTGTCGCCTGATCCGCTGGCCAGCGCCGCCCAAACCGTCAAGAAGGGCTCGATCGTCACCTGCACGGTGACGGGTCTTGCCGAAGGCGGCATCGAGGTAAGCCTGGCGGATGGGCTGACCGGCTTCATCCGCAAGGCCGATCTCGCCCGCGAGCGCTCCGAGCAGCGGCCGGACCGCTTTGCGGTCGGCGAGAAGGTCGATGCCAAGATAACGCAAATCGACACGAAAACCCGTAAGGTCACGCTCTCGATAAAGGCGCGTGAGATCGACGAGGACAAACAGGCGATGGCCGAATTCGGCTCTTCGGATTCCGGCGCCAGCCTTGGCGATATTCTAGGCGCCGCGATTTCGAAGGCGCGCGCCGAGCGCTCGGTCAAGGACGACGACAAGGCCGAGGAATAGAGCCAAGGACCCGCTCCACGGATTCAAGGCCTTCATGCGATCACGGGCCCTCCTAGCCACCCGCAGCCGGGAGCGGCTTTTTGCGCTTATGATGACGCTCGCCGGCGCCCCCGAGCCTTGAGAAGGTGCCATGGTCGACCCGCCAAGCAATCCCGAGATTCCCGCACCCACTGAGCCCACCCGTCAGCCCTTCCATCTCGGACTATTGGCACGTCTGCGGGCCTATTTCCTGGCGGGGGTGCTGGTAACGGCACCGGTCGCGATCACCTTCTATATCGTCTGGTTGATCGTCTCCTTCATCGACGATCGCGTCAGCGGCTTCATTCCGGCGCGATACAACCCGGAAAGCTATCTGCCCTTCGGCATTCCGGGACTGGGCCTGTTGATCGCCATCGCGGCCCTGATACTGATCGGCGCGGTGACGGCGGGCTATGTCGGCCGCGTGATCCTGCGCGTCAATGATGCCCTGTTGGCGCGGATGCCGGTGGTGCGCTCCATCTATGGCGCCACCAAGCAGATCTTCGAGACCGTTCTGGCGCATAAATCGACCGCCTTCCGGCAGGTCTGCCTGATCGAGTATCCGCGACGCGAAATCTGGTCGATCGGCTTCATCACCGGAAAGACCGTCGGCGAGGTGCAAGATCGCACCGCGGAGGAAGTGCTGAACGTCTTTCTGCCCACCACACCCAACCCAACCTCGGGCTTCCTATTGTTCGTTCCCCGGCGCGACATCATCCTGCTTGAGATGACGATCGAGGACGGCATCAAGATGGTGATCTCCGGGGGCATCGTGACACCGCCCGAGACACGCGCTCAGCGCCTGCCACCAACTCGGCCGGACCTGGAGCTCGCCGGCAAGTAGCCGTTAGCGGGTGATGCGGAAATAATTGAAATGAAAGGCAATCTTGACAGGACGATCGCGCATAGGCAGGCTCGCTTCGGAAGCGCAGGTCACTAGATAGGAGCCGACCCAGCGAGGCCTTGCGCAGCCGCGTTTGACTGAGTGCCGAAGGTTTCGGGGGCGATCACGCGAATGACCAAGTCGGAGCTGATCCTCAGGATCGCCGAGCTCAATCCGCATCTCTACCAGCGAGACGTGGAGCGCATCGTCTCCACCATCTTCGAGGAGATTACGCAAGCGCTGGCCCGAGGCGACCGGGTTGAGCTCCGCGGCTTCGGCGCCTTCTCGGTCAGACGCCGTGATTCACGCACCGGGCGCAACCCGCGCACCGGCGCGGCGGTCGATGTGGCTCAGAAATCCATTCCCTTTTTCAAGACCGGCAAACAGCTGCGCGACCGGTTGAACAGCGCCGTCTGACCCGAGCGTCCAGGAGGGAACCGCCGACCCTCATCCTTCTCGGCGGCGACAAATCCGAGGGTCGATCTGGTGAAGCATTTTTCCTGGCTCGTCACTTTGCCGGTCACGCTGGCGGTCGTGGTGTTCGCCATCTCAAATCGCACGCCGGTGGAGATCGACCTGTTCCCGCTGCCCTGGCGCCCGGTGCTTCCGGCCTTTCTTCTGGTCCTGGCCAGCCTTTTCCTCGGCTTTCTCATCGGCGGAGCGGTCGCATGGCTTGCCGGCGCCCCCCGTCGCCGCCGCGCGCGCCGCCTCGCCATCGAGGCCGATGTCTTGTCGCGGGAGCTGGCCGAAGTCCGCCGCAAGGCTGCGGACACCGTTATGCCTGCCCCAACCGGCATTCCATCCTCAAGTCGGGCCGGGTCCACGCTCGCCACGCCGCCTGTTTGAACGGCCTTGCATGCGCGATGGGTCGGAGAATGGCATGGTCGATCCTACTTGCTCTGCCCATTCGGGCTAGGCCCGCCTACTCTCTACAAAGAAGGCCGGTTTGACGTGGATCCCCGCGGCCGGTCATAGTCGCCGCCGCCATGTCCTCGCCGCGCTTATTCATCGCCCTCGACACGACCGATAGGGTGCGCGCCCAAGGGCTTGCGCGTGCAATCGGCAACAGGGCGGGGATAAAGCTCGGGCTCGAATTCTTCGCCGCCAATGGCCCGGCCGGAGTGGAGCGCGTGCGCCAGCCTGACCAGCGGTTGTTCCTCGATCTGAAATTCCACGACATACCGAACACGGTGGCCGGCGCGGTGCGTGCGGCCGCCGCTCTCGCGCCCGACCTTCTCACCCTTCACGCAGCCGGTGGGTCCGCAATGTTGCGAGCCGCGCGCGACGCCGCCGCGGGCGCATCCACGCCACCGATTCTACTCGCGGTAACGGTGTTGACCTCTTTTAAAGAAGCAGGGCTGGCCGAAACCGGGCAGCGGGGACCCCTCGGCGACCAGGCGCTGCGCCTGGCGCGTCTAGCGCGCGATGCCGGGCTGAAGGGTGCAGTCTGCTCCGCCCATGAGATTGGGTCTTTGAAAGCCGAACTGGGGCCGCACTTCCGGTTGGCGGTGCCCGGGCTGCGTCCGGCGGGAGCATCGATGGACGACCAAGCGCGGGTGATGACGCCGGCCGAGGCCGTGCGTGCGGGTGCCGACTGGCTGGTCATCGGGCGTCCGGTCACCGCCGCGCCGGATCCGGACGCGGCGCTGGCCCGCATTCTCGAAGAGATGGAGGAGGCCGGGCCGTGATCCAAGCCAAGATCTGCGGCATCAACAGCCCGGCGGCAGCGGTCGCCGCGGCAGCGGGAGGTGCCGCCTTCATCGGCCTCGTCTTCTATCCGCCCTCGCCGCGTGCGCTCTCGGCGGAGGCGGCAGCGGAGCTTGCCCGCTTGGTTCCAGAGCGGATCGGGCGCGTCGGACTTTTCGTCGATCCCGAGGATGCGGAGCTCGAAGCGGTTCTTTCACGGGTGCCGCTCACCATGCTTCAGCTCCATGGCCGAGAGAGCCCCGAGCGGCTCGCCCAGATCAAGTGTCGCTTCGCACTACCGGTCATGAAGGCGATCGGTGTCAGCCGGCCGGCCGACCTCGAGAACGCAGCGCCCTATCTGGAGACTACCGATTGGTTGCTCTTCGATGCCAAGCCGCCGAGCGAGCCGGGGGCGCTGCCCGGAGGCAATGCGCGCCCCTTCGACTGGCGGATTCTCGCCGGACGAAGCTGGCCGATCCCATGGATGCTCTCCGGCGGGCTCACCGCCGTCAGGTTGGCGGAGGCTGTCCGCATCACCGGCGCGCGCGTGGTGGACGTCTCATCCGGCGTCGAGGAGCGTCCCGGCGTCAAGAACCCCGACCTGATCCGTGCCTTCCTCGAAGCCGCGGCGCGGCTTTGAAGCATTAAGGTCCGGACTCAGGAATCGGTCGCGATCATCCGACGCGCCGCAATAACTAACTACTTTCGAGGGCTTCCCGTCTGTCGTTGTCTGGATGGTCCACAAAGCATTGACCGCTCCTGTCGACGACGCGCCTGCCGATGAAAGTACCCTCGAGCACGTTCACGAGGCGCGCGCAAGGAAGGACTGATAGGCCCTCTTGGCTTGCAAGAAGCGCACGATGTTGTTTCGCGACGCGTGGACGTGCCGGCGCGCAAGCTCGGCGGCCCGCTCTGCATCACCCGAGCAGATGGCCTCGACGATCGCTGCGTGTTCTCGGCGTGCAACGTCCCATTCATCGAGCCAGAGTAGTTCAATCCAAACGAAGTGCTGAAACTTGTCGAAAATTCTTGAGAGCAGCTCGCGGAGGAAGTCATTGCCGCTGACGCGCGCGATAATGCGGTGTATCTCGAAGCCGAGCCGCATCTCTTCGACCAGATCCTCCATCGGCCGATTGTTAATCTTTGCCATGGTTTCGCACTGGCGCACGATCGCCCGTAGTCTCTTCTTGTCTTCTGCACCGATCCTCTCCGCGGCCCGCTGTGCTGCATGGCCGTCCAGAACTTCACGGACATCGAACGCGTCTTCAAGCGTGCGAAGATCGAACATGGTGACGAAATAGCCGTGACGGGGCTTGTTTGTAACCAGCCCATCACGCTCAAGCCGGTTCAGCGCCTCCCTTAAAGGCGTACGGCTGACCTCGAGCCGTGCTGCAAGGTCGAGTTCCCTCAGTCGGCCGCCGGGCTGCAGCGCACCCGTCTGGATCATCTTCTTGAGGGAGTCGTAAACCGACTCCCTGAGTGTGCCCTTTTTCGACGTCCGTCCCATGTCTCGCGGCATGTGTCTCCCTCGGCGGAATGATGTTTGTATACAAACTCCTAGATCCGAACCAAGCTAAAAGAACAACCGGCCGCGGCTTGCCCCTGGCTCGCTCGTTGCCACTCAAATCAGGCTTCAGCCGTTCTTGACAGAAGATCATCAAGTGATAGGGTTAAACGATTGTATGCAATTTTGCGTTCCAAAAAAGATGCAGGGAGGAGGGCTGGCTATCATGAGAACAGCAAGAGATTTCGTGTTGCTGGCAAGTGCCGGCGTGCTGGCCGTTGCGCTGGCGAGGTCCGCCGGTGCGCAGGACAGCATCACCGTCGCCTCCTGGGGCGGTGCCTACCAAGAAGCGGAGTCGAAGGCGTTCTTCCAGCCGGCCGCAAAGGCACTGGGCATCACGATCAAAGAAGACACAACCAATGGCCTGTCAGACGTCCGCTTGCAGGTGACCGGTGATGCGGTGAAGTGGGATTTGGTCGAGCTTGGAGCCGACGAATGCGCGCGGGGGCATCGAGAGGGGCTTTTCGAGCCGCTCGACTACAGCATCATCAACGCAGAAGGCATCGATGCGAAGTTGGTGCGCGAAGACTGGATCGGTATCACATACTATTCCGTCGTGCTTATCTACAACACCAACAAATATGGCGAGAACGGCCCCAAGACCTGGGCCGACTTCTGGGATGTTGAGAAGTTTCCCGGAAGACGGGCGCTCGGCAATTTCCCCAACGAAACCTTGACAGTTGCAGCCCTGGCGGATGGCGTGCCGCCCGACCAAGTGTATCCGCTCGATATGGACCGCGCCTTCAAGGCGTTGGAGCGGATCAAGCCGCATATCTCTGTGTGGTGGGATTCTGGCGGACAGGCGATGCAGTTGGTGAAAGACGGCGAAGTCGATATGGCCTCGATCTGGAATGGCCGGGCCAGCGTCCTTGTCGCCGAAGGTGCTCCCGTGAACTACACCTTCGAGCAAGGCGTTTTCAACCCGGATTGCATGGTCATTCCCAAGGGCGCGAAAAGCAAGGACATGGCGATGAAAGCGCTGGCGCTGTTCGTGAGCCCGGAGCTGCAGGCCAATCTGCCTCTCTACATCGGCAACGGACCGGTCAACGGCAATGCTTTCAAGACAGGCACGATTCCCGCCGACAAACAAGCGACAATCGTTTCCGCCCCGGAGAATGTCGAAAAGCAGATGCTGCTCGACTTCGACTACTGGGCAGATCACTTGGTCGAGGCGGAAGAGCGCTTCAATGACTTCCTACAACAATAGGCGGCTTTAGGATAGCGGCGAGAGCCCTCGGGCGACGAGGGATGCCCTCGTCGCCAGCGCTTGATGGACGCCGACCCGCTCAGTCTCGACGAGGTTGCGGTTGCTAGGAAGACGGTCGTGAAGATTCGCACGCCCGACGATCGCTCGCCACCGTTGGCGATCCGCAAGCTGTCCAAGCGCTACGGGAACACCATTGCTCTTCACGACGTCAATTTGGACGTTCGGCCGGGCGAATTCATTACGCTTCTTGGCCCCTCGGGTTCAGGAAAGACGACGCTGCTCATGATTCTCGCGGGTTTCGTCAGGCCCGACAGCGGCAGCGTGAAAGTAGGAGAGGAGGAGATCCTCGTCACTCCACCCCACAAGAGAAACGTGGGAATGGTCTTTCAAAACTATGCGCTCTTCCCGCATATGAACGTCTTCGAGAACATCGCCTTTCCACTGCGGCAGCGCCGGTTCGATCGGAGGGAAATTGCCGAGCGTGTCCACCGCGTACTCGAGATGGTGCAGCTCACCGGGCTCGCGGAACGTCGCGTCGATCAGTTGTCCGGTGGACAACGGCAGCGCGTCGCCTTGGCCCGCGCGATCGTGTTCGAGCCCCGCATCCTCCTCATGGACGAACCACTTTCGGCGCTCGACAAGAAACTGCGCGAGCAGATGCAGATCGAGATCCGACATCTCCACGAGCGCCTCGGTATGACGACGGTGTATGTGACACATGACCAGCGCGAAGCGATCACCATGTCGGACCGCATCGCGGTCATGAATCTTGGCCGCATCATCCAAATGGATACGCCTGAACGGCTCTATGTCGGGCCGCGAACGCGCTTTGTCGCCGAATTCATCGGCGAGTCCAACCTGCTTCCGATCGAGGTTGACGAGGTCGGGGCGCGCTTTTGCGGCCGGATCTTGAAGAGTTGCGAGAAGCCGATCAAGACCTCTGCGAAGCAATGGCTGGTGATCCGACCAGAGAAGCTGTCGCTCCTTGATGGCAATGTCGACAACTCGTCGCTTAATGTCTTCGATGGCACCGTGACAGAGATAATCTACCAGGGCGAAAGCTTCCTGTGTTGCGTGCGGCTCAACGACGGCAACAACCTCACGATTCGGAACTACAGCCGAGGTGAGATGCTGGCGAGGATCCCGTCGGTAGGACAACCCGTTCGGCTCGGCCTCAGTCCCGAGGATACGACGGTCGTGCACGAGGACCAATGAGGGCGACGCAACTCGACACGGCGGCCACACTCCGGGACGGGCTCAATGAGCGGGCGCTGGTAACCGATCGGCGGCGCGAGCAGATGCTGCTATTCGGCCTCTGCACGCCTGCGGTCCTTCTCATCCTCATCATCATATTCGTTCCGATCGGCTGGCTGTCCTGGCTATCGCTGTTCGACGATGCAGGCAGGCTCGGCTGGGACAATTATGCACGCCTGGTCGAGCAGCCATCCTACATCAAAACCTTCAAAACCACCTTCCAGGTGTCGCTCGTCGTCACGATCGTCGATGTGCTGCTCGGCTATCCGCTGGCTTACATGCTGTCGCAGATGCCGCGTCGTGCCGCGGGCATCTGCATGATTTTCGTTATCCTGCCGTTCTGGACCTCGGTGCTGGTACGGACCTATGCATGGCTCGTCATCCTCCAGCGCACCGGACTTGTGAATGAATGGCTGACCGGTCTCGGGCTGGTCGCCGAGCCGGTCCAGCTGGTGCACAGCTTTCTCGGCGTGGTCATTGGCATGTCACATGTTTTGCTGCCATTTCTGGTTCTGCCGCTCTATGCCTCGATGCGCGCAATCGACCGCGACCTGCTTCGTGCCGCCATGAACCTTGGCGCCAGCCCAACGGCCGCCTTTTGGCGGGTCTTTTTCCCGCTTTCCTTACCGGGGCTGGCTGCAGGCGTCGTTCTGATTTTCGTTCTCTGCCTCGGATTCTTCGTGACCCCCACCCTTATGGGCGGCGGTCGGGTCATCATGTGGGCCATGCGTATGGAATCGACGGTGAGTTTATACGCGAACTGGGGTGCGGCAAGCGCGCTGGGCGTCGTGCTGCTCGTCGTGACGATGGGATGCCTGTGGATTTTTTCCCGCCTCTTTGGTGCCGAAAATCTCGTCGCGAAAGGGTTGCGATGATCGGAGAGCCCGAGCTACCGATTCCCCATTCCCGACGGTTGTGGCTCTATGGCATCGGCGCGCTCGTCCTCGCGTTCCTCATGGCGCCCTCATTGATCATTGTTCCGATGTCCTTCTCGGACTCGGCGTTCCTGCAGTTCCCACCGCCGGCGTGGTCGTTGCGCTGGTATCACGCCTATTTCGGCTCGGTCGAATGGCGTGACGCGACGATGGTCTCGCTTAAAGCGGCGCTTCTTACTACGCTGCTTGCAACGCCACTCGGCACGGCTGCGGCCTATTCGTTGCACGCCGGGCAATTCCGGTTCGTCGGCGCTATCCAGGCGCTGCTGGCCATCCCGCTCATTGTGCCTGTGATCCTGATCGGGATCGGCGCCTTCTTTCTCTATGCTCGACTCGGCATCAAC
The DNA here is from genome assembly GCA_035620695.1 of Alphaproteobacteria bacterium. GTDB lineage: Bacteria > Pseudomonadota > Alphaproteobacteria > JAREAF01 > JAREAF01 > JAREAF01. Next base: position 21,368 of record DASPGI010000107.1, on the reverse strand, counting down.
AATACGATTACAGGATTGGTCTTGGCCCACACCGTCCTGGCAGTCCCTTTGGTAGCCATCCCCGTGTTGTCGGGTCTGAAGACCTACGACATGAACCAGGAGTTGGTGGCGAGAAGCCTTGGCGCCAGCCGCCTGCGCGCATTTCTGGCCATCACGTTGCCGCAGATCCGGTTCTCGATCGTTTCGGGTGCTCTATTCGCCTTCATCACTTCGTTCGATGAGGCTGTCGTCTCGTTCTTCATTTCTGGTGGCGAAACGGCAACGCTCACGAGGCGCATGTTCAGCGCGCTCCGGGACCAGATCGACCCGACTATTGCGGCAATTTCGACCTGTCTTATCATACTGTCGGCGGTGCTGATCACGCTGCCACAGGTGCTTGGGCGAAGGCGAGCCCGATAAAACCCTTGGCGACAGCCTCCGCACCACCGGCGCGCGCCCGTAGTGGACATCTCCTCGGGCGTCGAGGACCGTCCGCGCGTCAAGAACCCCGATCCGATGCCTTCCTCGAAGCCGCGGCTGAAGATTAGATCAGTACTGTCCAATAGATCGCATAAAGAAGAAACCAGAAGCCGGCCCAGATGCCGATCAACACCGGCTCGGGCCATTTGCGGCGCAGCGCCTGGGCAAGAACGCCAACAGCGCGACGATCGAAAATCGCGCCAGTCTCTGAACGAACCCGGCGGCGAGAAAGACGCCGGCAGCCAGCCCTTGTTCGGGCGCAAGCGCTGCGGCGAGCTTGATCGGCATGCCGGTGGCGCCCGCCTCGAGCACGGCCAGCGCTCCCTTCTCCGCAAGATCGGCGCGCATGTCCGCGATCAGGACGGGAGTGACCCAGGGCACCGCATCGACAAAGGCAAGCGCAGCGGCGGCATCGCGCTCAGCCCAGCCATAGAGGAGCCCAATCCCGAGGATGGCTCCGCAGGAAGCCGCCAGCGCCGCGGCAATGCCTGCTTTCAAGCCGTGCCGAAGGGCGATCCAGCTCACCCCGAGATCTGCCACCACGAAAAAGAAGATCGCTTCGGCGAAGCCCCAGCTGAACAGAAGCGACAGCGCCCCTACTCCCATGGCGGCGCGTGGCACTCGGCTGCAAGCGCTTGCATCGCGCGCTCCAGCCGCTCCATGAAATCAGAGCGCGCGCCCGTCCAAGGGACGGGCTCGCCGACGAAAACATCGACGAAAAAAGGCACCAGCAGGAAGGCATCCTTAGGCAAGACCTTGCCCAGCCCATGGAGAAACACCGGCACGATCGGTACATCCGGTCTTCGCTTGGCAAGATGGGCGATGCCGGTCTTGAAGGACTGCAAGCGCTCGGGCTCGCCACGGCTGCCTTCGGGAAAGAGGATCAAAATGTCGCCGCGTACGAGCGCCGCATCCGTTGCGGCCAAGGGATCGCTGCCCGGCTTGGGTTTGCGGTCGAGCGGAATGATGCCGATGATTCGCAGTGCAAACCAGGCCAGCCAGCGTGTCTTCAAGAAGTAATCCAACGCCGCGACCGGGCGGATGCGCGCCAGTAACCGATGCGGCATCAAGCTGATCAAGGTCAAGGTGTCGAGATGGCTGTTGTGGTTGGCGATAAGGATCGCCGGCCCGTCACGCGGCAGCCGCTCGCCATGGCGCAGATTGACCCCGAGCAGGATCGTCACCAGCGGCCGCACCACACAAAGAAAGAAAATGTGCCGCAACAGCCGCGCCGGCTCCGGCGGCTCAGTAGTAGACATACCACACGGTATGGAAGAACAAGGGCGCGGTGTAGGTCAGGCTGTCCAGCCGATCGAGCATTCCGCCATGTCCAGGCAGAAGCGCTCCGGTGTCCTTGATGGCGAGATCGCGCTTTACGGCGGAGATCACGATGTCGCCGATGAACCCGGCGATGCCGATGCCCAGGCCCGCGGCCAGCGCCCGGGGCCAATCGAGAGGCGTCAGCAGCGGGGCGAGCCCGATCGCCAGCGCCGTCGTGGTCGCAACTCCACCGACGAGCCCCTCCACGGTTTTCTTGGGCGAGATTTTGGGGACGATCTTCGTGCGCCCGAGCATCTTGCCCCAGACATATTGGGCGACATCGTTGGTCTCGGTCAGCACGAGCAGAAAAAGCAACAATCCCGCCCCGCCCGCGGGCGCGCCCGGCAAGGTCGGAAGCACCAGGAGATAGGCGGCATGGGAAAGGGCAAATACGGTCGTCATCAGCCCCCAATGCAGCGTGCCGATCGCCCGCAGGAATCCGCTGGTCTCGCCGATCAAAAGCATCGGGATCGGTAGAATCAAAAGCATGTAGACCGGCACAAAGACAATGAACATCCCGTACCAGCCGATTGCGACCCAGTAGAACTGCAATGGAATCGCAAGATAGGCGACCAGCAGCACCGCGCGATCGGCGCGGCGCGTCGGGATCAGCGTCAGATACTCCTTGAGCGCGAGAAAGCTGGTGAAACCGATCAGCACGATCGAGGCTGTGCGCCCGATCAGCGCAGCCGCGAAATAGATCGCCGCCATCGCCCACCAGCTCTTCAGGCGCGGCCGGACATCTTCAGGTAGGCGGCCGCGCGCGCTTAGTTCGAGCAGCGTCGCCGCAAGCAGCACAGCTGCGATGCCCAGGAGGACCAGCAGCACGGGCCACGGAAGATCGATACCAGGCATCAAAGCGGAGGTCGCACCGCCGCGTCGGCGCGGTTCCAGGCGGTGCGGGCGGACAGCGCGATCACAGCCAGCATCAAAAGATCGAACCACCAGCCCGCCTCGGCGCCGAGCGCCAGCAACAGGCCCGCCGCCCCGAACGCGGCCGCGCGTTCGGACTTTCCGAAGGGACCGTCATAGCGCCGCTCGCCACCCATCGCTTCAGCAAGCACACCCGCGAACTCCGCCGCGACTCCGGCCAGCACCGCCAGCCCGATCAGCGTTTCGGGCGCGGAAGGCACCGCCATCAGCGGCAGATAAAGAAAGCCGTCGGCCAACACATCGCCGAGCTCGTTCAGGATCTTGCCCGACTTGGTCTCCTGCGCGTGCTCACGCGCGATCATGCCGTCGATCGCGTTCAGCGCCAGCCGCACGAACAACACCGCGGGGAGCATCAGGAGCGGCAGCCAGGCGCCGGGCCAACCCAGCAGCAGCGCCCCTTCGAAGGCGCAGAGACCCAACGCCGTCAGCGTCACCTGATTCGGAGTGACGCCTCTTTCGTGCAGCCGCTCTGCATAAGGCCGCAGTTTCTGCTGGAACGCGGGCTTCCAATCGTAGAGGCTGGCCATGGCGCGGTTTTCCCCTGAACGCGACGCCTGATCGGAAGTATTGCCGGTTTCGAACGGCTAAACCAGCCGCTTGCTCATCAGCCGGCGACCATCTTCACGAAACCCCGAGCGACGATAGAGGCCAAGGGCGCGCTCGTTGCCCGTCTCGACCTCCAGATGCAGAACGCGAATGCCAAGCTTGCGGGCCTCCTCCACCAGAAACTCCAGCGCCCGCCGCCCGAGACCGCGACCGCGCGCTTTCGGCGCAAGATAGAAATCGTCGAGGAAACCGTCCCTGCCGCCATGCTCGACGCTGAAGCCGACCGTCACCACGCCATAGCCGACCATTCGCCCCTCCAGCTCGAACACCCAGGCGCGGGCCGCGGGCTCGCCCGCGACGATTCCTGTGAGCGCGCGCCGTCCGTCGTCAGTCAGCACATGCCCGTCCTCGGCGTAGAAATCCTCGGCAAAGCCCAGCAGCCGATCCAGATCCTCGGCCCGGGCCGGCCGGATCGCGAGAGCCGTCATCACCCCTCTCTGGCCGGCTGGTTGCGGCAGGTCGCGAAGGGTTCTATACCTTGCCCGCGCCATTGCAAGGGCCGCGACCGGCACCCGCACGGCCGAACCGGCGGATTCTGGGATATGGACCAGGTCAACACCTATCGCTCCGGCCCCGACGAGCGCGGGCATTTCGGGATTTATGGCGGCCGCTTCGTCGCCGAGACCCTGATGCCGCTCGTTCTCGAGGTCGAGCGCGCCTATGAAGCGGCCAAGCGCGACACCGGCTTTGCGGCGGAGATGAGCTATTTCCTCACTTATTATGTGGGGCGGCCGAGCCCGCTCTATTTCGCCGAACGGCTGACCGATCAATTGAACGGGGCCAAGGTCTATTTCAAGCGCGACGAGCTGAACCATACCGGCGCGCACAAGATCAACAACTGTATCGGCCAGATCCTGCTCGCGCGCCGCATGGGCAAGCGCCGCATCATCGCCGAGACCGGTGCTGGACAGCATGGCGTCGCAGCCGCGACCGTCGCCGCGCGCTTCGGCCTGCCGTGCACGGTCTATATGGGCGAGATCGACATCGCCCGCCAGCAGCCCAATGTGTTCCGCATGAAGCTTCTGGGCGCGGAAGTCCGGCCGGTCGCCTCGGGGTCGCGCACGCTGAAGGATGCGATGAACGAGGCGTTGCGCGACTGGGTCGCCAATGTCGAGGACACCTTCTACATCATCGGCACCGTCGCCGGCCCGCACCCCTATCCGGCGATGGTGCGCGATTTCCAGGCGGTGATCGGCAACGAGGTGCGCGAGCAGCTTGGGCGCGCCGAAGGCCGACTTCCCGATGCCCTGGTCGCCTGCATCGGCGGCGGCTCCAACGCCATGGGCTTGTTCCATCCCTTCCTCGACGATCCCGGCGTCAAGATGTTCGGCGTCGAGGCGGCGGGACACGGGCTCGACAGCGGGCAGCATGCCGCCTCGCTCGCCGGCGGCCGGCCGGGGGTTCTGCACGGCAACCGGACATATCTCCTCCAGGACGCAGACGGGCAGATCCTCGAAGCCCATTCTATCTCCGCCGGCCTCGACTATCCGGGCATCGGACCAGAGCATGCCTGGCTGCACGATACCGGGCGTGTCACCTATGTCTCGGCGACCGACAAGGAGGCGCTCGAGGCCTTTCAGCTCTGCGCGCGCACCGAGGGGATCATCCCGGCCCTGGAGCCGGCGCATGCGCTTGCCTATGTGCGCAAGCTCGCACCCGAGATGTCGAGGGACGAGATCATCGTGATGAATCTCTGTGGACGGGGCGATAAGGACATCTTCACCGTGGCGGCCGCTCTTGGAGTGTCCTTGTGAACTCACGCACCGCGCCATCGCCCGCTCCCCGGGTCTCCGCGGCCGGCACGCGGATCGCCCGCCGCTTCAAAGCACTCGCCGCGGAGAACAGGGCCGGACTCGTCGCCTTCGTCACCGCCGGCGATCCCGACCTCGCCACTTCGCGCGCCATCCTGGAGGGGTTGCCCGGGGCGGGCGCGGATGTGATCGAGCTTGGCATGCCCTTCACCGACCCCATGGCCGACGGTCCGGCGATCCAGGCGGCGAGCCTGCGCGCGCTGAGGTCGGGCATGACCCTTGCGAAAGTGCTGGAGCTGGTCGCGTGGTTCCGCCGCCGCAACGACGAAACCCCGATCGTGCTGATGGGCTACTACAACCCGATCTATTCCTACGGGGTCGATCGTTTCCTCCCCGATGCCAGGGGCTCGGGCGTCGACGGGCTGATCGTCGTCGATCTGCCGCCAGAAGAGGATCAGGAGCTTTGCATTCCGGCAGGCGCGGCAGGCCTCGACTTCGTCCGATTGGCCACGCCCACAACCGATGCCGTACGCCTGCCGAAGGTGCTGAACCGCGCAAGCGGGTTCCTCTACTATGTGTCGATCACGGGCATCACCGGGACGCGTTCGCCAACGAGCCAAGCGGTGGAGGCGGCGGTGAAGCGCCTGAGGGCTGCGACCGACTTGCCGATCGCGGTCGGGTTTGGCATCCGCGAACCGGCGCAGGCGGCGGCAGTTGCGCGTCTGGCCGATGCGGCGGTCGTCGGCTCGGCCTTGGTCGACCGCGTGGCGCAGAAGCTCGACGCGCAAGGCAGGCCCGCAGCCGATACGGCTGCCCATGTGCTGGCGCTGGCGCGGGCGCTTGCAGCCGGCGTCCACGGCGCGCGCCAAAGCTGAGGATGGCCCAGAGATGAGCTGGCTCACCAACTTCGTGCGGCCGAAGATCCAGGCTTGGGTGCGCAAGTCGGAGGTCCCGGACAATCTCTGGGACAAATGCCCGAATTGCGGGCAGATGATCTTCCACCGGGAGCTGGAAGCCAATCTGCGGGTGTGCCCGCATTGCGGCCATCACATGCGGCTGCCGGTGGCCAAGCGGCTGGAGCTTCTCTTCGATGACGGCGCCTATAGCCGGATCGATTTGCCGAAACCCGATCTCGATCCCCTGAAATTCCGGGACCGCAAGCGCTATACCGACCGGCTGAAGGAGAGCCAGTCGTCGACCGGCGAGGCCGACGCCATCCTCGTCGCAAAGGGGCGCGTGGGCGGCCATCCGGCGGTGGTTGCGGCGTTCAATTTCGACTTCATGGGCGGATCGATGGGTGTGGCGGTCGGAGACGGGCTGATCGCTGCCGCGCGCCTGGCCGTCGCCGAGAAGGCGCCGCTCATCGCCATCCCCGCCTCGGGCGGCGCGCGCATGCAAGAGGGGATCCTCTCGCTGATGCAGATGCCGCGCTCGATCATCGCGGTGGACGAGGTGCGCGAGGCGGGATTGCCCTATATCGTTCTGTTGACCGATCCCACCACCGGGGGCGTCTCCGCTTCCTTCGCCATGTTGGGAGACCTTGCCATCGCCGAGCCGGGGGCGGTCATCGGCTTCGCCGGCGCCCGCGTCATCGAGGAGACCATCCGCGAGAAGCTGCCGGCCGGATTTCAAAGGGCGGAGTATCTGCTGGAGCACGGCATGATCGACATGGTGGTGCCGCGCAGCGAGCTCAAGCAGACTCTGGTCCGGCTGATCGGCCTGATCCGTCAACCGGCTGCTTCCGCCGAGGTCGTGCCGCTGCCTAGGATTTCACCCGCCCTCGTCCATGGCCAACGCGAGTCCCAGGGCGAAGCCGGTCGCTAGCGATGCCGTACTGGAGCGGCTGACCCGGCTTCATCCGAAGATCATCGATCTGTCCTTGACCCGGGTCGAGCGGCTCATGGCGGCGCTCGGCCATCCCGAGGAACGCCTGCCCCCGGTCCTGCATGTCGCCGGGACGAACGGCAAGGGCTCGGCGCTCGCCTATCTGCGCGCCATGTTCGAAGCCGCCGGCCGGCCGGTCCATGTCTACACCTCTCCACATCTCGTGCGATTCAACGAGCGTATCCGGCTCGCCGGCAGGCTGATCGAAGAAGACCTGCTGGTGGATCTGCTCGAGGAATGCGAGCGGGCGAATGGCGGCGATCCGATCACTTTTTTCGAGATCACCACGGCAGCGGCGTTCCTGGCCTTCGCGCGCCATCCGGCCGATCTCCTTCTGCTGGAGACCGGGCTCGGCGGCCGGCTCGACGCGACCAACCTCGTCGACCAGCCTCTGGCGACGGCCATAACACCGGTCTCCTACGACCATATGCAGTTTCTCGGCGACACTCTGGCGGCGATCGCTGGCGAGAAGGCCGGCATCCTCAAGCCCGGCGTGCCCGCCGCCATCGGCCCGCAGGCTGCCGAAGCCTTGGCGGCGATCGAGGCGCGCGCGGCGGCTGTCGGCGCCCGGCTTTACCGCTTCGGCGCGGATTGGGACGTGGCCCCCGCCGGCGCGGGTCTTCTCTATCGCGGCCGATCAGGGGAGCGTCGGCTCCCCGCCCCGGCATTGCCGGGCCGGCACCAGTTCGACAATGCCGGCATCGCCCTCGCCTGCCTCGATCTGATGGGAGACGCCTTTGCGCTCGGTGATGCCGAGATCGCCGCCGGGCTCCTCCGCGCGGAATGGCCGGCCCGGTTGCAGCACCTGACCCGAGGGCCTCTCGCCGCCATGCTGCCGCCGGGATCGGAGCTCTGGCTCGACGGAGGACATAATCCGGCGGCGGGCGAGGCATTGGCCGAAATGGCCAAGGGCTGGCAGGACCGGCCGCTTCATCTCATCTTCGGCATGCTCGACACCAAGGAGCCGCGCGCTTTCCTCCGGCCGCTCGCGCCTCTCTTGCGCTCGCTCGTGGCGGTGCCGGTCCCGGGTGAGCACGCCTCGCTCACCACGGCCGAGGCGGCCGACCATGCCCGCGCGGTCGGCATCGCAGCCGTCGAGGCAGCGGACCCCACCGGCGCAATCGCCGCCATCGCCCAGATGGCGGACGGACCCTGCCGCGTCCTCATCTGCGGCTCGCTCTACCTCGCGGGGTCGGTCTTAGCGGAGAATGGGTAGGTCTGGAAGAGGGGCCGTCTAAATCACCGACTCGACCCACTGGTAGAGGGCGTTCTTCGGCAGCGCGCCGATCTTGGTCGCGGCGACCTGTCCGTTCTTGAACAGCATCAGGGTTGGGATGCCGCGCACGCCATAACGCCGGGGGGTCTCGGGATTCTCGTCGATATTGACCTTGGCCACGGCGACCTTGCCGGCCATGTCCTTGGCCAGATCCTCAAGGGAAGGCGCGATCATCTTGCATGGCCCGCACCACTCCGCCCAGAAATCGACCAGGACCGGGCCAGCGGCCTTCAGTACATCGCGTTCGAAATCGGCGTCCTTCACCGCGGTCGGGGTCATGCGAACTCCATTTCAACAAGAGCAGGGGTGCGGGTCTCGCGCCCGCGCCTGGCGCGGGCGCGCCTGAATCTATGGACGGCCGAAGGGAGCGTCAAGGCGAGGTCCGGTCGATGAGCGCGCCTGGGAGCTCCATCAGCCTGGGCCCATCGGTCCAGAGCAGGACACAGCGGATCTCGGCGTCCGGATAGATCCGGCTCAGCGCCGCCCGATAGGCAGCCATCTGGTCGAGATAGGCCCTCGGCACGGAGGCGGGATCGGTCGGCGGCGGGCGGTTGGTCTTGTAGTCGAGAATGGTGACGCGGGCCCGCTCGGCCACCAGCCGGTCGATCCGCCCGGCCACCGAAACCGCGCCGATTCGCCCGACCACCGGCACCTCGGCGAGGCTGTTCGGGCCCCAGAGCGCGGCGAAGTCGGGATGGTCCAGGACCGCCAGCGTCTCGCCCGCAAGCGCATCGCGTTCCTCGGCCCCGAGATCTCCCGCCGCCAGCTCGAGAAACCGCCGTGCCGCTTCCGACCGCGCCCCGGCCGGTAGCTCGGGCAAGGTCTCCAGGAGGCGGTGAACCAGGCGCCCGCGGCGGAAGGCGCGGCCCCGATCAGGGCCCAGAGGCGAGCGGACAGGCGGCTCCTGGACCGCTGGACGCGAAGGAGCGAGCGGGCGCGGCGGATCAGGCTCCTCTGGCGCGGGGCGGTCCAGCCAGACGGGGGGCTCGACCACCGCGGCGCTCGCGGCCGGTGTCGATCCGGCCTCGACCGGGTCGGTCTGCGGGGAGCTGTGGGCGAATCCCGGTCCAATCCAGCCCCCCTCGGCCGTGAAATCGAAGGTCGAGGGTTCCGAGATGTCGCGCAGCCCGGCGCGGATGAGGTCGTACCAGGAGCCTTCCGCCGCATCGCCGCCCTGACTTGGCCAGCCGCACACGATCAGCCGATCCTCGGCACGGGTCATGGCGACATAGAGCAGCCGCCGATGCTCCTCCGCGTCGGCCTTTTCGGCCGCCGCACGCGCGGCGCCGGTGATTGCGCCGTCCTGTTTCTTCGAGATCGCCCAGAGGCAGAGATCGTCCTCCTTGCGCCAGAGCAACGGCCGTTTCTGGTTCGGCAGCTGCGTGGTGTCGGGCAGGATCACCACAGGTGCCTGCAATCCCTTAGCGCCGTGCACCGTCATGATCCGGACCTGGCCCGATCCGCGGTCGAGCTCACGCTTGATCTCGATCTCCCCGTCGGCGAGCCATGCGAGGAAGCCTTGCAGGGAAGCCGCGTGCTCACGCTCAAAGGCGAGCGCGCGGCTGAGGAACTCCTCGAGCGGATCGCCCGCCTCGGGCCCAAGCCGCTCCAAGAGCTTCCGGCGGCCTCCGAACGGACCCAAGAGCTCGGCATAGAGCTCGAATGGCCGCAGGAAATCGGAGCGGGCGAGAAAGTGCCTGAGAAGGTCCGCGGCGAATTGGTACTCAGGCTCGGCTTCGGCGCGGGCTAGCAGCGTCGGCCACAATCGCCCTGTCCGGCCCGCCGCGAGTTCAAAAAGCTGGTCCTCGTCCACCCCGATCAACGGACCTTTGAGCACCGTCGCCAGCGTGAGATCGTCCTGCGGATGCAAGAGCGCCTCGCCGAACGCGACCAGATCCTGGATCGCGAGTTGATTCATCAGCACCATCCGATCGAGACCGGCGACCGGGACGCCTTCGGCCTTCAACTCCTTCACCAGGAGGTCGACGAAGTCGCCGCGCCGGCGCACCAGCACCATGATGTCGCCGGGGAGGATCGGACGGCCGCGCGCCTCGAGTATTTCCGCCCCGCTTGTCAACGCGCGAATGCGGCGGGCGAGAAGCTTGATCAGACGTTGGCGCGGCTTTCGCTCGAACCGGCGGCCGACCGGCGGCTGCCAGGGCTGGCTGCGCTCGCCCTCCTCTCTGGGCGGCAGCGGCCAGAGCTCGACGAGGCCGGCCGCCCCGGCGCGATGGGGCTGATGCTCGAGAAGCTCGCCATCGGGGACCACGCCATCGCCCGCCGGAGAGCGGGCAAAGACCGCATCCACCGCGGCCAGAACGGCGGGCGCGGAGCGGAAGGACTTGGTCAGCGGCACCTCGGCGAAGACCGCGTCGGCGGCCCGGATGCGCTGGGCAAAATGCGCGCGCATGCGCTGGAACGCGACCGGGTCCGCCCGTTGGAAGCTGAAGATCGACTGCTTCACATCGCCGACGGCAAAGACGGTCCGCTCGACCGTGCGGGCGCCCGCGCCGGCGAAGAATTCCTCGGCCAATGCAGCCACCAGCTCCCACTGTTCGGGGTTGGTGTCCTGCGCCTCGTCGATGAGGATGTGATCGATGCCGCCGTCCAGCTTGTAGAGCACCCAGGGCGCGAACTCGGTCCGCAGCAGCAAATCGCGCGCATACAGGATCAGATCGTCATAGTCGAGCAACGCGCGTTCGTCCTTGAGCCGGCGATACTCCGCGAGAATCGCATCCGCAAGGCGGTGCAGCGCGGCGCTGGCGCGCGCAACCGCGATACGGCCGCACAGATCGTCCAGCCGCGACAGGCGCTCGGCCTCCGCCGCCAGCGCCTCCTCGGCGCCAGGGGCCGAGGCCGCGCGGGTAACGAGGGATTTGCGGATCTTGTTCGATTTCGTGAAAAAACAGCCGCGATAGGCGGACAACTCTTGAACCCGCAGCGCCGGCGCCGCCAGCCAGTCGGCGATCACCTGCCCGCGCTCGCGGTCGCGCGCGCTACCGGCGGCCAACGCAGCAGCAGCAGCCTTGAGGGCGGCGCCGTCGAAGGCGCTGTCCTCGCAGGCTAGGGCGATCGCGCGGTCGTGCGTCATCCCGGACGTCACCTCGAGCAACCGGTTCACGGCGGCGATCAGCCCTTCCAGGCCCCCGTGACGGCGCCGCGCGCGCGCAAAACGCCCCCGCTCCGCTATTGCTTGACCGACCAGCTCGGCGAACTCCTCCTCGTTGGCGAGCACGGCGACCTCGTCGAGTGCGGTGGCGATGTCGGGCCGCGCCCCCGCTCCGGCCCTCGCGAAGAGAATACGTCGCGCTTCGAGAAGCAGCGCCATGGCCGTCGCCTCCTCGGCCACGCGGAAATGCGGCGCCAACCGCGCCTCCAACGGGAACCGAGCGAGCAGCGACTGGCAGAAGCCATGGATCGTCTGAATGCGCAGGCCCCCCGGTGCGTCAAGCACTTGCGCGAACAGCCTTCGCGCGGCGCGCAGCCTTTCCCCTGATGGCGGCGCGCCAGACCGCTCGGCAAGCGCTTGGACCAACGCCGGCTCCGGCATCGAGGCCCATTGCGCCAGAGTTTGCGCGAGCCGTGTGGACATCTCCGCCGCCGCCGCACGTGTGTAGGTAAGACAGAGCAGCCGCTCGGGCGGAGCGCCGTCCAGGAGAAGGTTCAGAACCCGGTCGCTCAGCACCTTGGTCTTGCCCGTTCCCGCCGATGCGCCGACCCAGGCCGAATGCATCGGATCGGCGGCAATGCGTTGACGCCGGTCGGCCTCCGATTCGGCGCGATCCATGAGCAGCGTCACGATGGCGCCTGCGTATCGGACCATTCGTCGATCCGCGCCAGATGCCGATAATCGGAGAAACGGGGCGCGCGTTCGGGCCAAGGCACCGGCTCATATGCGGTGGCCGGATCGTCGAAAGTCGCGATCAGTTGCGTCAGCCCTTTCAACGCCTCGGCGGCAAGTTGCCCGGCCTCCTCGCCCAAGGCGATCTCGCAGACCTCGCCCGGCTCGCGACCGCCGGTGATGCGCCAGAAGGCGAGCTCTCCCACCGCGCCCGCGGGCACGCCCTCGAAGCCGCCGGCCTCGGCCATGGCGGCTTCAAGCGGAAGCTGCGGGGAAATGCCTTGCGCGACCTCGCTTCTGGGGGGAAGGAGTCCGGTCTTGTAGTCGACGATGGCCAAACCTCCATCACAGAGCCGGTCTATGCGGTCGGCCGTCGCCGTCAAGAGGAACGGTCCGGCCGGCCCCGCGATCGTCAACGCGCCTTCAACCTCGGTTCTGAGCGGCCGCGCGCCATCGGCCCTGCGCCGTTGCTCCTGCTCCAGGAACCAGCGCGCGATCCGCTCCAGACGCGGCCGCCAATAGGCCCAAACGGCCGGCCGCGCCGCGCTCGCCTGGCGAAAGGCCTCCGCGGCCAGCGCGCGTAGCCGGGTCTCTCCATCGGGCGGTAGCACATCTGGAAATTGGGCGACGAACCGATCGAGAATCTCGTGGACGAGCGTTCCGCGCGCGGCAGGCCCGATCTCGGCATCGATCGGATCCAGCTTCCTCAGGCGCAGCACATGGCGCGCATAGATGGCATAGGGATCGGCCATCCAGGTTCCGATCCTGGTGACGGATAGCTGGCGCGGGCGCAGCGAGACCGGCGGGCATGGCCGCGGCGGCCGGGTCGGCGTAAAGCGTTGCGGTTTGTCCAGCCTTGCCGACCATGCCTCGATGCCGGCCGGCGGTGAAAGCCCGCCCGCATTGCCCGAAGCGGCGAGCAGCGCCTCCACCCTCAGGAGCCACCGCGCCGGGACGGTCGGCGTGCCCTCCACGCGGATCGAGCGCGTCAGCACCACCTCGGGAGCCATCGCGGCCTGTACAAAATCGTGTGCGGCAAGGCCGATGCGGCGCTCGAGCGGCGGCAACCCGAAGCGCGCGCGCATCGGCCGGCTCAACCAGGGATCGGGCTCGGGATCAGCCGGCCAGATACCCTCGCTCAGCCCGCCCAGTATGGTGCGGTCGGCGCGCTGCAGCCGGGCTTCCAGTGGGCCCCAGATGAAGAGCCGCGGATGACGCCCGAAGCGCGGACGAACGGCAATCGGCTGCAGCAAGGCTTCCAGCGTCGCCGGGTATTCGGAAGGCGCGATCTCGTCGAGGTCACGGGTGGCTTCCGCGATATCGGCCAGCCCGGCCGCCAGTGCCTCGCCGGCCTCGCCGGCCCAGAGCCGGTCGGAGCCGCGCTCCCGCTCGCTTTCGGTCAGCCGCTCGGCGGCGGCGAGGTGCTGTTCGAGCAGCTCGCGAAAGCCGGTCGCTGGCTGTCTAAACAGCTCTTCAAACTGTGCAAGGCGGGGCTCCAACGCCGCGATCAACTCTGCCGGCCGGGGATCGCCCTCGACTTCCGCCAGCGCGGCCTTGAGGCCGGCGAGCCCAGGCGCCGGGCGAGGGCCGCGCAGCACGCGGCGTTCGAACGCGCGGACCAGGGTTCGGCAGGACCCAGGAGTGCGGCCAAGCGCAGTCAGCGGGTGCTTCATAAGCGCCAACAAGGACACTGGCGCGAAACCCTCAACCGCGGCGCTTGCCAGGAGGCGCAGAAACAGTCCCGGCGGCGTCTGCAGCAGCGGCACACCGGCGGAATCGTCGACTACGATGCCCCAGCGTCTCAGCTCGGCCGCCACCCTGCGCGCCAGGCCGCGGTCGGGCGTAATGAGGGCCGCGGTCTTGCCCGGCGTCTCCAGCGCCTCGCGCATCAGAAGCGCGATCGCGCGCGCTTCGGCTTCCGGATTCTCGCTGTCGAGACGCTTGAGACCGGAGAGGATGCGGGCCAGCTCCTTCGGCGCGGGACCGCGATAGCCGGCGAGGTCGGCGACGGCCGCCGGCCGCAATGCCGCCATGAACAGCGCATGGCGGCCATGCGCAAGCGGAGCATGACGTCCGACCGGCCAGTCCGGAACATCCGACGGCGCGAGCTCCAGGCGATCGAGGAGCCGCGCCAAGCCATGCTGCGGGTGAGCGGGATCCTTCCCGACCTCGGCCCAGATGCCTGGGTCGCAATCGCGATCAAGGCCGGGCAAAATCACACGGCCCTGCGGCAGACGGGCGATCACCGCGAGGAGTTCGGCGACAGGGGTCAGGCTTCCGGTCGAGCCGGCCGCGATGACGGGATGGTCGGGCGGAACGGCCCGCCAGCGAGCGGCCTGCGCCTCGATCAGCTTCAGTCGGCGCTCGCCCGGGTCGATGCCCCCCTCGGCCGCGCGGATTTGCGGCCAGATCTCGCGCAGCACCTTAAGGAATCGCAGCGTCTCCTGCCAGTGAACGGCGTAATCCGCCGGAACCAACTCTTCGAGTCGATCCAGCGACAACCCATCGGCCTGCACCTGATCGAGAAAACGTCCCAGCTCACGCCCTAACGCCAGGGCCTGGTCGAACCGGGCGGGCTTGTGTGGCCCCTTCATGATCGCGCGAGCCAGCAGCACCTGACGGCGCGGGACGGGAATGGACGGCGGCACCGATCCCGAGAAGGCCTCCGCGGCCTCCTCCGGCGCGGTCATCACCAGCTCCTCGGCGTCAAGGTCGCCGAGGGGGCGCAAGCGCGGCAACAAGAGCGGCTGGCCTTCGCCAACGCGCAGGAACGCTTCCGTCAGGCTTCTGACGGCGCGACGCGTCGGCAACAGGATCTGCATGCGCGCCAGCGCCAGCCGATCGCCCTTGCTCTCCGCGATCAGCCGCTCGGCAAGCGCGTCGACGAAGCAGGCGCCCGCTGGCAGGTTGAAAACCGAAGGGCCGTCCCGCATCCGCTTAAGTCACCGGCTCGGCGCCCGGGGTCAACGCCGCCTCCACGCGTCGAAGATCCTCGGGCGTGCCGACATGATACCAGCTCCCGTCATGACGCAAGCCATGGAGCCTCCCGGCGCAGAGCGCCCGATCGTAAAGCAGGTTGAGCGAGAACGGCCCCTCGGGCGCATCGGCGAACAGCGCGGGTGCGAGAATCTGCACCCCGGCAAAAAGGAACGGCGCGACCTCCTTCTCCTTGCGGCGGCGCAAATGGCCTAGCTGATCCATGAAGAAATCGCCCCGCCCCTCATAGCCGACCGCGCTGGCAGTGGGCTGCAGGAGCAGCAAAGCGTCCATGAGGGTTGCGTTCCAGGCCTCGGCCAGACGCTCCAGCGCCGCCACCTTTCCGTCGCGCCAGATCACATCGCCGTTGATGACATAGAACGGAGCGGCGCCGAGCAGAGGCAGAGCCTTCCTTACGCCCCCGCCGGTCTCCAGCAGGACCTCCTCGTGCGAAAAGCGGATGCGCGGGATGGCGCGGGCTCGCAGATGGTCCTCGATCATATGGCCGAGATGATGGGCATTGACCACCACCTCGCCGACGCCCGCTTCGACGAGATGATCGAGCACGCCGTCCAGCATGGTCCGACCCGCAACCTCCACCAACGGCTTGGGCCGCGAGGCAGTGAGAGGCCTGAGGCGCAGCCCCTTGCCGGCGGCAAGCACCATGGCCCGTTCGGGCGGCCGCGCGAGCTTCATAGGAGCAGGTCCGAGGGCACGATGCGGCGCTCCGGAGGAAGGTGGCGATCGAACCAGTTCTGCACGGGCGCCAGTGCCGGATTCGCCAGATCCTGACCCAACCAACGCCAAACACGTGGAATATGCTTGATGTATCCCGGCCGCGAATCGCGCAGCTTCAGCCGTGCGAACGTGCCAAGAATGCGGGTCGAGCGCTGCGCGCCGAGGACGGCATAGGAGGTGCGGAAGGCCCTTTCTTCCAGCGAAGGAAACGACGCCAGATAGTGGCCGATCAGCGATTGAGCGAGATCGGCCGGCACGTCCCTTCGCGCATCTTCGAGAAGCGAGACGAGGTCGAAGCTTGCCGGCGCCAGCACCGCATCCTGGAAATCGAGCAGGCCGCAGGCGGCAACACCTGGGCGGCCCTTCAGCAACATCAGATTGTCGATATGGAAGTCGAACAGCACGAGCGTGGCGGGTGCCGCATCACGCAGCGGCAGCACAGCGCGCCAAGCGTCGCGGAACTCCTCGCGCAGGCGGTCGGGGGCCGGCGCCCCGGTCAGGACCGGCCAGTACCAGTCCAAGAACAGTTCCGCCTCGCGCATGGCGCGCGGCTCGTCGAAGACGGGAACCACCGCGCCCTCCATTTGGAAGGTTCGGTGAAGATGGATGAGCGCATCCACGGCGAGCCGGTAAAGCCCGCCCTCATCGCCGCCCTGCGCCAGGACCCGGCCATAGGTGTCGTCACCCAGATCCTCGAGCAGCACCAGACCGGCGGCGAGATCGACCGCCAGGATCTCGGGCGCGCTGAGTCCGTGAGCGCGCAGAAGCCGGTCGACAGCCAGAAACGGTCTTACATCATTGAGTGGCGGTGGAGCGTCCATGAGCACCGCGCTGCCGCCGTCGAGGCGGATGCGTTCGTAGCGGCGGAACGAGGCATCGCCTGCGAGCGGCGCCTGCTCCGCCTCGCCCCAGCCCGCTTCGGCGAGAAACCGGGCGATCGCGGCGTCCCGGCGGGTCATGCAAGCCCCCCTGCGGCCAGACGCTGCGACCAGTCACCCCCGCCCGAGAGCCGCGCACGACGGCGCGCAGATGTCTCGATCTCCAAGGCCACAGTCAGCGCGTCTGCGGGTCGGAGTGGACCCAGCCGGTCCGGCCATTCCACGAGCAGCATGGCCTCGGCGCGGCCTTCCTCGAAGCCCAGCTCCAGTACGTCTTCCGGCTTCATCAGACGAAAGAGATCGAAATGCCAGACCGGGCCTTTGCTGCTGTCATAGGCTTGGACCAGCGTAAAGGTCGGGCTCGGCACTTCCTCGGCGACGCCGAGAGCGCGCAGAAAGCCGCGCGCAAAGACGGTTTTGCCGCTGCCGAGGCCGCCCTCCAACAGGATCACATCGCCAGGCCGGGCGAGCGCCGCTATCCGCGCGGCGAAATCCAAGGTGGCGGTCTCATCGTCGAGCAAGATGGGCATCTGAGGCTTTCCTGGCAGAAGCGCAACCCACCTCGGCTTCATGCGGCCGCGAAGCTTGATCGATGAAACGGGCACGGTCATTCTCGACGCCTTTCATGAGTCCCGGAGCCCGCCATGTCAAGCAGCGTGCATAGGACCGATATCGCCATCGTGGGCGCCGGTCCGGTCGGCCTCTTCGCCGTCTTCGAATGTGGGATGCTGAAGATGCGCACGACCGTGATCGATGCCCTGGACATGCCGGGCGGGCAGTGCGCCGCGCTATACCCGGAAAAACCCATTTACGATATTCCCGGTTATCCTCGAATCGACGCCATGGCTCTGATCGACAAGCTGGCCGAGCAGGCCGCGCCGTTCAAGCCGGACTATCATCTGGGACAGCAGGTCGAGGCGGTGGAGCCGGCGGGGACGGACTGGCGCCTCACCACCTCCACCGGCGCCAAGATCGAGGCGCGGTGCATCTTCATCGCCGCGGGGGTAGGGGCGTTCGGGCCGAACCGCCCGCCGCTCACGGGAATTGAAAGCTTCGAGGGCAAGTCCGTCTTCTACCTCGTCAAGCGACGCGAGGAGTTCCGCGGCAAGCGGGTGGTGATCGCGGGCGGCGGCGATTCGGCGGTCGACTGGGCCAATTCCCTGGCGGAACTTGCGGGCAAGATCTATGTGGTGCATCGGCGGCCGAAATTCCGCGCCGCCCCGGAAAGCGTCGCC
The DNA here is from genome assembly GCA_035620695.1 of Alphaproteobacteria bacterium. GTDB lineage: Bacteria > Pseudomonadota > Alphaproteobacteria > JAREAF01 > JAREAF01 > JAREAF01. The sequence continues at coordinate 3,471 of DASPGI010000107.1, read as the reverse complement.
ATGATGGAGCGCCTTGCGGCGGCCGGCCGGATCGAGCTGGTGGTCCCTTACCAGCTCGCCGGAATCGAGGGCGGCGACGGCCAGCTTTCGGCGGTGAGCGTAAAGACGCTGGAAGGTGAGCGCCGGCTGATCGAGGCCGATGTGCTGCTGCCCTTTTTCGGATTGGCGATGAATCTCGGGCCGATCGCCCGCTGGGGCCTGGCGCTGGAACGCAACCATATCAAGGTCGATCCGGCGAGCTGCGAAACCAACGTCAAGGGTATCCACGCGATCGGTGATATCGCAACCTATCCGGGCAAGCTCAAGCTCATTCTCAGCGGCTTCGCCGAGGCGGCGGCCGCCGCCCATGCCGCTTACGCTCGCGTCCATCCGGGAGAAGCCCTGCACTTCGAGTATTCGACGACGAAAGGGATTCCGAGCCTGTGAATTTGTCACTAACAGGATAGTGGTCGCCATTTTACAGAGTTTTCATTCCTGGAACTCTCGCATGATTTGCATAAGCATAATCTAATCTGAGATGGAGGCTCATGCCATCCCGGTGACTGGGGCGGCGCCAGCATCGAGTGCACGCTGATCGCCGCGCTGATCGTGGTCGCTTTCTTCGCTGGCGCTGATTTGTTGGGCGACGGCGGTCCAGGGCTTCTTCGAGTCCACCAGCAATATCGTCGAGGACGCTGCCCCCGACCAGAGCGCGATTCCGCGCTACTCCGCCACCGAGACTGCGGCCGTGGCGCGTGCGGGGATACGGCAAGTGACGGCAGTACCTTCACCCGGCATCGATTTCAGCTCGACCCGGCCGCCATGCAGCTCGATCAGGCTCTTGACCAATGCCAGGCCGAGGCCGGCGCCGATTTGTCGATGCGCGCCGGGACCGCGCTCGAACTTGTCGAAGACCCGTACCTGATCCTCCGGGGCAATACCGACTCCGGTATCGGCGACCGTCATGGCGAGCTCCTCGCCCTCGCGTGCGACGGTAAGATTTATGCGTCCACCCTCCGGAGTAAATTTCACCGCATTCGAGATGAGATTGTAGAGCGCCTGTTTCAGTCGTCGCTCGTCGGCGTGGACAAGGCCGACATCATCGGCACAGACGCTCTCGAAGGTCAGCTGGCGATTGCGCAACCGCTCATGAGCAAGTCCCTCCACGCTTTGCACCAAGGCCTTCATCTCGACCGGTTGCACCTCGAGCTGGAGATATCCGGCCTCGATGTTGGCGACGTCGAGGATGTCGTTGATGAGCGCCAAGAGGCGCTGGGACGCTTCTACAATGCCCTTGCTGTACTCGATCTGCCGCACATTGAGGGGCCCGAAATATTGGCGGTCCAGAATTTCCGCAAAGCCGATGATGGCGTTGAGGGGTGTTCGCAACTCGTAGGAGACGTTGGCGATGAATTCGGATTTGAGCCGGTCGGCATGCTCCAGCGCTTCGTTTCGTTCGCGCAGCGCGCGCTCAACGCGGCTAGAATCGGTGACGTCGAGATAGGTGAAGAGACAGGCGCCGTCAGGTAGCGGCACCGAAGCCCAATCAAGCGAGGTCCCGTCGCGTCGTTCCATTCGGCCGCTGCGCGCCTCCGGCTCGGCCACGCTGTCGATCAGCTTCTCGCGCAGCTGGGACCAGCGACCTTGAGGGAAATAACGCTTGATCCGGTCAACCAGCGCCGCGATGTGCGGCTCGCCGGCCAGTTCCTCGGGCGTAAAGTTCCACATCCGCGCGAAGGCGGGGTTGGAGAGCTTCAGGCGTCCGTCGCCCGTGAAGAGCGCGACCCCCTCGTAAAGATGATCGAGGGTCTCCCTCTGCACAGCGATCAAGGTGTTGTGCGAGCGCTCGAGAGCAAGGCGGTCGGTCACATCCTCATAGGTTACCACCACCCCACCGAAGGGATGGGGCGCGGCAACCATCCTGAGCGTGCGCCCGTCGGGCAAGTGCAGGAGATCTTCGATCGGATCTATGATGCCTAGAAGCTGCTTCTGTAGGTCGCGCTTGAAGGATTTGAAATCGACCGTTTCGGGCAGTCGGCGGTTCTCACGCAGAATCTCCAGAACCTCGCCGAGATTTGGCTCGGTCTCCAGCCATCGCTCGTCGAGCTGCCAGAGCGCGGCAAATGCGCTGTTGAAGAACTTGACCCGTCCATCGGGACCGTAGATGACGATGCCGGTGCCGAGTGTCTCCAGGACCTCGGCATGAGCTGAGATGTGCCGTTCGAGTTCGGCTTGCGTATCCTCCAATGCGGTCAGATCGACCGCATAGCCAATCGTCCCCTTAGCCGGCCCGGGCAGCTCGGTAATGGCGAGCAGCCGGCGCGTCCCGCCCGCCACCACATGGTGGCTTTCCGACCGCGGCTCGCCGGCGCCGAGCGCACGCAAGGCAAGGCCACGCCCATTCTCGCCGATCGCGCCGCGCGCGATCTCGACGCCGTGCTCGATTGCCGCTTCGGGATCGGTATCGACCATCCGGGCATAGGTTCGGTTGCAATAAAGGAGGCGCCCGTCCGGCCCGCGCCGCCAGACGGGCGCCGGCAGAACGTCGAGAGCGGCGGTAAGCGCGGCGCGCTCCTGGCGCAGCTGCGCCGCATCACGCACCCAGTCGGTGACATCTCGAAACCAGACGGCGGCGTATCCGGTCCCCGGCTGCCCTGTCGCCTGCACGATCTCCTCCGATTGGGCAAGACGAAGTAGCATCTCGAACCTGGTTCTCTCTCGGCGCAGGCTCTCCAGCGCGCTGGAGAAACGGCCGGCATCGTCGGGAGCCAGCAGTTGTGCAAGCTGCGCGGTATCAGCAATCGGCGTCCTGGCATGCAGCATCCGCGCCAGCCCGGGGCTGGCCCGAGGCTGATCGGAGCCCTCGGACCACCATAGAAGGCCGGCCGGGCCCTCCTTCATCATCTCGAAGAAGGCCGCACTTTCTGACTTTAGCCGCTTGATCTGGAGGCGAGCCGCGCGGCCGCCGCGCCATGCCAGCGCCATGGCGCCAAGCAAGATGGTGAGGAGCGCGAGCGCGATCCAGGCCTCGCTTGGCACCGCGCCCTGTCCGATGCTCTGAACGGCCTCGCTGGAGGTCAGCTCCGGCTCCCCTCGCCGAGAAACTCGGCCCCGAAGGTGGTAGGTTGGCTCCCCCGGACGGTAGTCTAGGCTCTACCCACCATTGCTTGCAAGCAAAGCAATGCCCGCCGCTTGTCTTAGTAGCGATAATGGTCGGGCTTGAAGGGTCCTTCGGCTGCAACGCCGATATACTCGGACTGTTTTGGCGTCAACTTGGTCAGTTTCGCCCCGACTTTTGCCAAATGCAGCGCGGCCACCCTTTCGTCCAGATGCTTCGGCAGCACATAGACCTTGCGCTCATACTTGCCGGGGTTGGCCCACAGCTCGATCTGCGCCAGCACCTGGTTGGTGAAGCTCGACGACATTACGAAGCTCGGGTGGCCAGTCGCATTGCCGAGGTTCACGAGGCGTCCCTTCGACAGGACGATGATG
>DASPGI010000106.1:0-27648 GCA_035620695.1 Alphaproteobacteria bacterium | reverse complement strand
ACGAACGTCTGAAATCGCAACCGTTACAACAGGTACGGAAGGACCTAATCATGCCCAATCCAATCCGCTTCGCATTCGCTGTGTTGACGGCTGCACCGCTCGTCCTTGGCGCTGGATTCGCCCATGCGAAAGACATCGTCGACACCGCCGCTTCGGCGGGCTCCTTCAAGACGCTGGTCACAGCAATCGAGGCCGCCGGGCTCGTGGATACCCTGAAGGGTCCCGGTCCGTTCACGGTCTTCGCTCCAACCGACGATGCGTTCGCAAAGCTCCCGGCCGGTACGGTCGAGATGCTCCTGAAACCCGAAAACAAGGACAAGCTCGTCCAGATCCTCGCCTACCATGTGGTGCCGGGCGTGGTCATGTCGGGCGACGTCGCCGGTAGGACCAAGGAGGCCCAGACCGTCGAGGGAAGCATGCTGAAGGTAGACGCCAGAAAGGGCGCGGTCATGGTCGACGAGGCGCGTGTGGTGAAGGCGGATATCGCCGCCGACAACGGCGTCATCCACGTGATCGACACCGTCATCATGCCCTGAACTTAAGCTAGGGTCGGCCAGAGGCCTGGGGTTCGCCCCGGGCCTCTTCTCCTTCACCAGGGGGAGTGTGCCAACCGCGTGCTTGAGAAGCGGTAGAGACGATCGCGGCTTATCAGGATGACCGCGAAATCACCACGGAACAGACCTCTCAATGCCGGGTCCAGCACATCGAGTCCACCGGTGTAGGCGCCGAAGGCGGGCAGCACGAGCCGTCGGCCGTCGCCTGCGAAGCAACGTCCACTCACCAGTCTTCCGGCGCGCAGGCGCAGGCTCGCTTTCGGATGGAAGTGCCCACAGATTTCGCCTGCACTCTCGCCTTCCGGTTGATGGCGTAACACCAGCGCGCCGATGCGCACCTCATCGGCCGTCTCCCCGCCGCAGAGCGCGGGCGGCTCGGGATCATGGTTGCCGCGCACCCAGATCCAGTCTCGGCCGTGCATGAGTGCGGCAAGAAGTGCGAGATCGGCGACGGCGATTCGCTCCCCTGCGCCGCCGTCATGGAAGCTGTCGCCGAGCGCGACGATACGGCGCGGCTGCCAGCGCGCGATCAGGGCTGCGAGTCGGGTTAGGGTCGCGCGTGTGTCATAGGGCGGCAGAAGGCGTCCGCGGCGGGCGAGGGCCGAACCCTTCTCGAAGTGCAGGTCGGCGACAATAAGGGTGCCCGTCGCCGGCTCGATCGCGGCTCCGGTCGGATCGGCGAGCAGTGTCACGCAGTTCACCTCGATCGGCACCGTCCCACGGCGCGGCTCGTCGCTCATGCTGTCAAGCGGCATGAGCGCATGGGTAGCGCCGGAAGGAAGGGAATGCAACGCCTCCGTCACCCATCCGTCCGTAATCAGAACTGGGATACGAAGTGGAGGCAGGCGAGACAGCTAGAGCGGTATTTCCGCCTGCATATCTCCGCCCATGGCATCGGCGACCAGCTCCGCCTCGGCCTCAGCCAGCAGGGACTCATTCGCGCTGCCCTCCACGGTCTCGCGCCCGATCTCGATCAGCGTCGGTACGGCGAGCGGCGAAACACGGTCGAGGCGGCGATGACGGATGCGCCCCTTGACCCGACGCAGCATCTCGGCGACCCGGCTTAGATCGAGCAGTCCGCTCGACGCGTCGGCCCAGGTGGCGCGGAGGAGAATGTGCTGCGGCTCATGTCGACGCAGAACCTCATAGATCAAATCCGAATTCACCGTAAGCTGGCGCCCGGTCCTCTCTAGCCCAGGCTGGCGGCGCTCGACCAGACCCGCAATGATCGCAACGTTGCGAAAGGTACGCTTCAGCAGGCTGGACTCGGCCATCCAGGTTTCAAGATCGTCGCCGAGCAGATCCTCCTCGAAGAGTGCGTCCATGTCGCCGACCTCTTCCAGGCTCCAAATCCCGATCACATAGTCGCTGGCGACGAAGCCGAGCGGTCCCAGACCCATCCTTTCCATCCGTCGCGTCAGCAACATGCCCAAGCTCTGGTGCGCATTACGCCCTTCGAAGCAGTAGGCGACCAGGAACGCCTTGCCGTTCCGCGGGAAGGTTTCAACCAAGAGACCATCGCGCGCCGGCAGCTCGGATCGCCAGCGCTGAAGCCGCAGCCACTCCGCGACGGAGTCGGGCAGCGCATGCCAGCGTCCGGGCTCCGCCAGGATGGCGCGTACGCGGCGCGCGAGGTTCGTCGTCAGCGGCAATCTGCCTCCGGCATAAGCCGGCACCTTCGGTTCCTCGCCGCGGGCGTGGCTCACCTCGGCCACCATCTCGCGCATGCCATCGAATCTCAGATGCTGGCCGGCGAATATGAAGCTGTCGCCCGGCGTCAGATGCTGAACGAACCACTCCTCCACTTCGCCCAGAAGGCGGGTGCGGCCGAGCCGCACCTTCACCATCGGCGACTGCACGATCGTGCCGATGTTCATGCGATAGCGGCGGATGACGCGGCCGTTCGCCGCATGCCAGCGGCCCTCGCGGTCTTGCGCCAGTCGCCGCCACCGCTCGTAGGTGCCGAGCGCGTAGCCGCCGGTGGCGACGAAGGAAAGGGCGTCGTCGAAGCCCTTTCGCGCCAGGCTGGCATAGGGTGCCGCGCGCAATACCTCACTGTAGAGCCCGTCGGCGTCGAATGGCGCGCTGCAAGCCATGCCCAGGATGTGCTGACAGAGCACGTCGAGTGCGCCGGGGCGTGGCGGGTCGACATCCAGTTCCTTGGCGCGCACCGCCTCGATCGCGGCGCGGCATTCGATAAGCTCGAAGCGGTTGGCGGGCGCGAGCAACGCGCGGCTTGGCTCGTCGAGGCGATGGTTGGCCCGGCCGATGCGCTGAATCAGGCGCGAGGCGCCCTTGGGCGCGCCGACCTGGATCACGAGATCGACCGCCGCCCAGTCGATGCCGAGATCGAGCGAGGAGGTGGCAACGACGGCCCGGAGCCTGCCCGCGGCCATGGCGCCCTCGATCTTTCGCCGCTGCTCGGGGGAGAGGCTGCCGTGATGGAGCCCGATCGGCAGATTCTCGTCGTTGATCCGCCAGAGCGCCTGAAAAACGAGCTCGGCCTGTGCACGCGTATTGACGAAGACCAGCGCGGTCCTGGCCTCCTTGATCGCCTCATAGATCTCCGGCGCGGCATGGGTGCCCATATGGCCGGCCCAGGGCAGGCCCGCCTCGGGCAGGAGGATCTTGACGCTGGGCTCTGCCCCTTCGGGACCTCGGACCAGCATGACCGGCGCGTTTTCCGCGCGTCCAGTCGGGGACAGCCAGGCGATCAGGCGCCGCTCGTCTCCCACGGTGGCGGAGAGGCCGGCCCGCCGGGCGCCGGGCGCCAGTCTCGACAACCGGGCGAGCCCAAGGGCGAGAAGATCGCCGCGCTTGTGGGGCTCCAGCGCGTGCAGCTCGTCCACGATCACGGTGGACAGGCCGGCGAAGATCTCGGCCGCATCGGGAAAGGACAGCATCAGCGCCAGGGACTCCGGCGTCGTCATCAGCATGTTCGGGGGCTTCATGCGCTGGCGCTGCCGCTTGGCCTGCGGGGTGTCGCCGGTTCGGGTTTCGAGAGTCAGGGTAAGGCCCATTTGCTCGACCGGCTCCACGAGGTTGCGATGGATGTCCACCGCGAGCGCCTTCAGGGGCGACACATAGAGCGTATGCAGACCCTGTTGCGGCTGTCTGTCGAGTTGAACCAGGCTGGGCAGGAAGCCGGCCAGGGTCTTGCCGCCTCCGGTCGGCGCGATCAGGAGCGCCGAGCGACCATCCTGCGCCGCCCTCAGCATCGCAAGCTGATGCGGATGAGGGCGCCAGCCGCGGCTCTCGAACCAGCGCGAGAATCGGAGGGGAAGGAGGTCGGCAACGTCGCTCATGCACAAATGTACCGGCGCCAATCTTGTTAGCCCACTCTCGACCCCTCCGTTTGCCCCGCGGCTTCTCCCTCAGGGACGGGAGCAGGGTTTACCCGCGGTATGCGGAGAGAGGGTGCCTGGGGCAACGGCCCGGCGGGCGATGGGTGGTATGCTACCTGGCAGATTAGTAAGCGTGTAATCATGGACTGCCCGATCGGACTTATCTCCGCGATCAGCCAGGAGACAGCAATTCTCCGCGGTCGTTTGCAGGCCGATGGACCCGAAACACATGCGGGCGTGCGCTTCCACCAGGGGCGACTCGACGGCCTTTCCGTGGTTTTGGTCGAGACCGGCATCGGCAAGGTCAACGCGGCTCTGGTCGCAAGCGTGCTCGCGGAGCGGTTCGGGGTCGGGGCGTATCTCTTTGCGGGCGTCGCCGGGGGCCTCGATCCCAGTCTCGGGATCGGCGATGTGGCGATCGCCGAGCAGGTGATCCAGCACGACTATGGAGCGATCGTCGGCGGGCGCATCAAGCCTTACCGGCCGGGCGCGCTGCCGTTCGGGGCGCGCCGCGCGCCGCTGGCGTTCGTTGTGCCTGAACCTTTGCTGAAAGAGGCGAGGGCGGCGCTCGCCGATCTGGCCTTGCCGGAGATTCCCGCTGCGGCGACCGGCGCGGCGCCACGCATCCCACGGCTGCGATTCGGCACGGTGCTGACCGGCGATCAGTTTCTTGGTTGCGAGGAAACACGGGCCAGGCTCTTTGCCGAGCACGGGGCGCTGGCAATCGAGATGGAGGGCGCCGCCGTGGCGCAGGTCGCCGAGGCCTATGGAAAGCCGTGGCTGGTGGTGCGGGCGATCAGCGATCTCGCCGGCCGGGACAGCGCCCGCGACTTCGGCGCATTTGTCGAGGCCGCCGCTGTAGGCGCGGCCGAGGTGGTCACTCGGCTGCTTCCGATCCTGGGCTGACCTCGGAGCGGCCGCGGCGGCGCCGGCGGCCACCCTCTCCTGGTTCCGCCGATGCGGCCGACTTCGGCTCTGGCAGGCGGACCGATTCGCGTAGATGTGGATAGGGCGCGGTCTTGTGCGGGATCGCCATCGCCTCGACAAAATGCTGCTGGAAGCGCGGCTCGACCGCCGTCTCCACTTTCTCGACCTGCTTGACCACCCGCTCGATCTCGGTGCGTGCCTTGCGGTTGAGGAGGGCGATGCGCGCGCCGGTCGAGGCGGCGTTGCCGGCGGAGGTGACCCTCGTGAGATCGCAATCGGGGATCATGCCGAGGATCATTGCGTATTTGACGTCGATATGGCTGCCGAAAGCGCCGGCGAGCGTGATCCGATCCACTTTGTCCACGCCCATGCGATCCATCAGGAGCCGCGCGCCCGCATAAAGCGCCGCCTTGGCAAGCTGAATCGCCCGCACATCGTTCTGGGTCACGCGCAAGCTTGGCTCGCCGTCATGAAGAAGATAGGCGAAGGTCCGGTCCATCGGCTGAATGCGCGGGCTGCGCGCCGCCATGCCGCCGTCGATCACGCCGTCCTGATTGATGATTCCGGCCAGGTACATCTCGGCCAGAGCCTCGATGATTCCCGAGCCGCAGATGCCGGTGACGCCAGATGCAGCGGTCGCCGCCCTGAAGCCGGGCTCATCGGACCAGAGATCGGAACCGATCACCTTGAAGCGCGGCTCCAATGTCGCGGGGTCGATCCGCACGCGCTCGATCGCACCCGGCGCCGCGCGCTGGCCCCCCGAAATCTGCGCGCCTTCGAAGGCCGGGCCGGTCGGGGAGGAAGCGGCGAGCAGGCGACGTCTGTCGCCGAGAACGATCTCCGCATTGGTGCCGACATCGACGACCAGGGTCATCTCCTCGGACGTATGCGGAGATTCGGAGAGGATCACCCCCGCCGTATCCGCGCCGACATGTCCTGCGATGCAGGGCAGAACATAGGCGCGAGCGTTGGGATGCAGCCTCAGATCCAGCTCGCTGGTCCAAAGGGTGATCGGCCCATCGGTTGCGAGCGCGAAGGGCGCGCCGCCCAGCTCGGTTGGGTCGATGCCCAGCATCAGATGATGCATGATCGGGTTGCCGACCAGCGTTACTTCCAGGATGTTCTCGATATCGACCCCGGCCTGGCGCGCGGTCTCTTCGGCGAGGCCCTGGACCGCGGCCCTGACGGCGGCCGTCATCTCCCTCTCCCCGCCCGGATTCATCATCACGTAGGAGACCCGGCTCATCAGGTCCTCGCCGAACCGGATCTGCGGGTTCATGGTGCCGGCGGAGGCGACTACCTCTCCGGTGAAGATGTTGCAGAGATGTGCGGCGATGGTGGTCGAGCCGATGTCGATTGCCAAACCATGGGCGACATCCTGAAAGCCCGGCCAGAGCGCGATAATGCGCTCGCCGTCATGGACGGCCACCGTGACCTTCCAGGCGCCCTGGCGCAACGCCTTCTGCAGCGCCTGCATGACCCGCAAGTCCGTGGTCAGGCCGGTCAGGCTCCACTGCTCGGCCAGCGCCTCCTCGAGCCGCTGCAGATCGCCCGAGGGATCATGCATGTCGGGTTCGCGCACCTCGACATAATGCAGGCGGACCACCGGATCGATCTCGATCGCCCGCATCTCGGCGCGCTTGCGCACGACCTGCTTGTGCACTTGGCTGTCGGGGGGCACGTCGATGACGAGATCGCCCCGGATCAGCGCCGAGCAGGACAGGCGGCGGCCCGGCTTCAGTTCGCGCCGCTCGGCATAGCGCGCCTCGTTGCCGCCGAACGGGGAGAGATGCGAAAGTCGCGAGACAAGTCCGAGCTTGGCGAATTCGCCCTCGCTCACCGTCACCTGACAGCGCCCGCAGATGCCACGCCCGCCGCAGACGGAATCGATATCGACCCCGAGGGCGCGCGCGGCCTGCAGGACCGGCATGCCGATCGGGAACCGGCCACGTCGGCCGGACGGCATGAAGACGATGAGCGCTTCGTCAGGCACGCCGGCGCCGCCCTTCGCGTCGCCCGCGCGCCCCGGTCTCCTCGCCCCCTTCGGCGGCGGGCTCCCGGAACTTACGGATCCAGCGCGCGCAATTTTGATCGTGGCCCATCAGCACGTCGGCGCCCATCACGCTCGTCATCTCCTCGAGATGCAGCGGGTTGGTGATGGCGGAGGTCATGCCCGAAGCGATCGCCATCGACAAGTAGGTGGCGTTGAGGGCGTGCCGGTTCGGCAGGCCGAAGCTGACATTGGAGGCGCCGCAGATCGTGTTGACCTTCAGCTCCTCGCGCAGCCTGCGGACGAGCTGAAACACCGAGCGTCCGGCGCTGTTGAGAGCGCCAATCGGCATCAAGAGCGGATCGACGATTATATCCGAATGCGGAATGCCGTGATCGGCCGCGCGCTCGACGATCTTCTTAGCGACCGCGAAGCGCACATCCGGATCTTCGGAGATGCCGGTTTCGTCGTTGGAGATGGCGACCACCGCGCAGCTATATTTCTTGACGAGCGGCAGCACCGCCTCGAGCCGCTCGTCCTCGCCGGTGACCGAGTTGAGCAGCGGCTTGCCCTTGTAGACCGCAAGCCCGGCCTCCAGCGCCGCCACGATCGAGGAATCGATCGCCAGCGGCACATCGACCAGCGACTGCACGAGCTGGATCGTCTCGGCCAGGATCTTGGGCTCGTCGGCCAGAGGGATGCCGGCATTTACATCCAGCATATGGGCGCCGGCCTCGACCTGTGCGATCGCGTCCGCCTTCACCCGCGAGTAGTCCCCGGCGGCCATCTCGGCTGCGAGCAGCTTCCTGCCAGTCGGATTGATGCGCTCACCAATGATGCAGAAGGGGCGCTCGAAGCCGATCACCATTTCTTTGGCGGCGGAGCTGACGATGGTATCGGTCATGGGAGGATCCGGATCCTTCTTTGAGCCTAGGATGCGCTTGCTGCTGCCGGGGACCCGATCAAGGTAAACCCGCTGCCGTCGCGGGCCAGCGAGAACCTGCCCTCGGCGACGCTGGTGAACCAGGCGCAGGTCTTGGCGAAGCCCCCAAAGGGGTAAAGATGCACGCCGCGCAGCTGCTGCTCGGGGTCGGCGGCCTGGAACTCCGCGAGGTCGGCAAGAAGCCTGTCGGGGGTTTGCACGGTAAGGAGCTTGGCAACATTCCTTGCCTGGCGGGTGAGGACGCGCATTGAGGGACCAATACCGCATTCCTGGGCGTAGCGGAGCAGGGTCTTGATCGAGGCCGGACCCGGCACGCCGATCCTGACCGGCAGGCCGATGCCGATCGCGCGTAGCCGTTCGATCCACCTGATCACCGGCCCGGCCTCGAAGCAGAACTGGGTGACGAGATACATCTGCGCTCCGGTCGCATACGCGTAAGAGGCCTTCCGCCGCAACACCTTTTCCAGTTCGGCCGGCGCGATGTCGGGCGTGCCCTCGGGATGTCCCGCGATGCCGATCTTGCGAATCCCGTATTTTTCGAAGAGGCCGGTTTCAAGAAGCTGAAGCGAGCTGTCAAAACACCCCACCGGCTTGGAGAGGCCCCCGCCGATGGCAAGAACTTGGTCGACCAGCGCCTCCGACCGGAGGGCCCGAAGATAGGCCTCGAGGGCGGGCAGGTCCGGGATGCTGCGGGCGGAGATGTGCGGCACCGGGGCCATGCCTTCCACCCGCAGCCGCGCCGCTACCGCCACCGTTTCGTGATAGTCCGTGCCGGGAAGAAAAGTGACGCTTACATGGGCGCCCGCGGGCAACAGGGCCTTAAAGCTCTCGACCCGAGATGCCGCCGCAGGTGTAATCTCGATGGAGAAATCACCCGTAAGCCTTTGAATTTGTTTATAAGAAGCCATTTTGCAACTAAGCTTCCATGTTAGAAAGTGCTCTCCGCGCGGGCGCATCATTTGCCCAAGCGCAGGCAGTCAACGCGCGTACCAGCGCCAAAGCCGCGTCAGTTTCCGACATTCCCCTGTCGCTACCAGATGAGGCTTACCCCCTTCAATTCCAATGCCCCATCAGGCACGCCGGCTAGCGTCGTCGCCGCCTCCTAGTCCCGCTTCTCCAGGCCGCCGCCGGCAATCGCGGCGGTGAGCCGCGCGTCGGTCCACTCCGCCTCCAGCCGCTCCGCCGCGGCCGCGGCTTCGGCGTCCAGATCGTCGCCGCAGGGCTCCGGATCGGCCCTGCGCCATTCGGCCAGGTAGGAGTCCGTATCGCGCAGTTGGGCGCGCATGGCCGCCCTGTCGATTGCCTTTTCGAACCGCTCCGAAAGCTGGCGCTTGGCGCTCACCCGGCCCTTCTTGACGATCACCTGGGCGGGGATGTCGCGCCAATAGACCACCAGCAGGTCAGCCATGAGTGGCGTGCTCCTCGCTCTGGTGCGCGGTCAGAAAGGTCTCGAGCCCGCCAAAGCCGGTATGTCGGTGCTCGAATGCAAGCCCGAGCCGCTGGGCGGCCATCTGAGCCTTTGCCAAGAGGCGGCCATCCTCAACCTGCGAAAGATAGACCAGCTTTCGATAGTTTCCGAAATAGGCGTCTCTCAGGTCCGGCCGGCGGTCGAGCCCGAGACCTTGGATGATGAGCCGGTCGAAATGCCGGACCATGTAATCGGTCAGGAAGAAGGAGCCGAGCTCGGCTTCCATCATCTCCTCGAACGCCTTGGCCCCGCTGAAGAACTCGTAGCAATGCGGTCCTGCGATCCGCTCCACCCCCTCTTCGGACAAGACCTGGTCGAGGATGCCCCCGGTACCGCAATCGCCATAGAGCACCAGCACCCGATCATAGCGACCGCGTGCGGCCCTAATCTTGCGGCGGACGCCCTCAGGGATCTTTTCCGGCCGATTGTGCCAACTCGCCGGCAGGCAGGTGATCTCGAGATTTTTCCAGCCGCTGCGCTCGACCACGGCCAGGTACTCGCGCGCCAGCGCCCCGCAGGCGATGACGAGGGTCTTGGGAGCGGCGATGGCTTCGGCGCGGCTCATGGCCAGGAATATGGGGGCAATCGGTCCGCAACGGAACCGCTTGGACGACGTCTACGCGCCGACGGGCGACGGAATGCGCCGCTCTTGGACGGGTAGGGCGCGGCAGCGCGCGACCGATCTTACCCCAAAGGTTCATTTGCCCACCTGCGGCTGGTCCCAACAAGATTGGCCTGCCTAGTTGAGGTTCGCCGTTCCAGAAAGTTTCGCCCAGCCATTTTTGAGGCGGGAAGCAGCGGCAATGGCCTCGGCTCAGCTCGACCGTCGGCTTTTGGCGATCGTCGTCCTCGACGTGGCGGGATATTCCCGGCTCATGGAGAAGGACGAGGCCGGAACCATCGCCCGCCTCAATTCCGTTCGTGCCGAGTTTGTGGACCCACTGATCGCCAGGCACCGCGGGCAGGTCGTGAAGCTTATGGGGGACGGGGCATCGTGTCGTTCGAGAGCATCGTCGACGCGGTGAGCTGCGTCGTCGCCATTTAGGAAACAATGGCGGCGCACAATCGCGACATCCCCGAAGATACCCGCATCGTGTTTCGCATCGGGGTCAATCTCGGCGACGTGGCGCTCATGGAGGGCGATGTCTATGGCGATGGCGTCAACATCGCCGCGCGCCTGCAGCAGATTGGCGCGCCGGGGGACGTCATCGTGTCGGGAACGGCCTACGACCATCTGCAAGGCAAGCTCGCTCACCCTCTCGACTATCTCCGCGAAAAGCATGTCAAGAACATTGCTCGACCGGTGCGTGCTTACCGGGTGCGGTTCAGTGGAGAGCGGGGCAGGCGGTTGCCGCCAAGGTTGTCGCGCGGGAAGGTTGCCGCGATCGCAGCCATGATGCTCGCGGCGGTCGGTCTCGTCGGCGTGGCGGCATGGTGGTATGCGCCGGGCGACGCGGGGCTGGCCGCCAAGGCGTCGATCGCGGTGCTTCCGCTCGAGAATCTCAGCGGCGACGAGGCCACCGCCCGCCTCGCCGACGGGCTCACCGAGGACATCATCACCGATCTCAGCCGTTGGCGGGAGTTCGACGTGATCGCCCGAAACTCGACCGCCGTGTACAAGGGAAAACCTGTCGACGTGCGGCAGGTGGGACGCGAGTTGAATGTCCGCTACGTACTCGAAGGGTCGGTGCAGCGGCACGAGAACAAGCTTCGGCTCACTGCGCAGCTCGTCTCGGCGGAAACCGGTGCGCATCTCTGGTCGGAACACTGGGATCGACCGGCCGAGGACGTGTTCGCCGTGCAAAGCGAGATCGCGCAGCAGGTGGCGGTCAAAATTTCTCTAGGCGATCCTCTGTGGCAGTCCGAATACGCAGCGGCGCGCCACAAGCTTCCGCAAGATTTGACAGCCTACGAGCTCTATCTTCTCGGCAGCGAGAAGATGGACAGCCCTACGAAGGAGAGTGTTGAGGAGGCCATTCGGCTGCTGACCGAGGCGGTCGAGCGTGACCCGGGGTTGGTGCGGGGTTGGGGTTCAGCTCGCCGGGGCGTGCGAGATCGCCGACAATTTCGGCGCCGATCCGGAGGAGTCCTTCGCGGCCGCCGTCTCCGCGGCAAAACGTGCGGTGCAGCTCGATCCCATGGGCGCCCATGCGCATGACATACTTGCCGTGCTCTTTGCCTCGTCAGGGGACTTCGAAAAGGCCAAGAAGGAATTCGAGACGGCGCTTTCCCTCAATCCCGGTTCCGCCGGGCTGCTGATGTCCTGTGCCGGCTGGGCGGGTGCTCTGGGCGAGCCCGAGCGCGGCGCCGAGGCGGCCGATCGGGCGATCCGCTTGAACCCCAACTACCCGGTCTGGGCCGGCAACACCTTGCGTCATGCCTACTTCGCGGTGGGCCGCTACGAGGATGCGTTGAGCATCGTGGAGCGCCAGCCCTTCGAGACGCTTACCCGCTGGGGCCTGGTAACGCGCGCGGCGATCTACGCCGGACTTGACCGGCTGAAGGAGGCCAAGAGTGCCGTCGCCGACACGCTTTCCCAGTACCCAGACGTGACGATCGAGAGCTTCATCAGCGATCCGGGAATGAGCGACGACGAGCGGCGGCGCTTCGACGAGACGATGTGCAAGGCGGGCTTCCCGGTCTGCGCGAAGGATGACGGCCCGGCGGATGCAGCCGTGGCGGCGCTTCTACCGGAATGCTCGGCCCCGAATCCGAGTTAAAGCCGTTCTTGGCGACAAGCATGCAGCGTAGATACACCCACTGAAAATGGTTGCCCTATCGGAAGCGCGCGGAGCGCAACCTCTTATGCACCGTATTTGGCCACAAGCTAGCTCGCCGGTCGGCGTGACCGCCAAACAGCTACAAGTTCCCCAGTACGATCGTGGAGTCGTGCCGGCCAAGCCAACACGTTAGGGCTCGTCTGTTCGCGACGACCGTAGCCTTCAGCATCGAAGAGAAGGTAGCCATGGCCAATCAGGAGGGCGGCAAGGTGCTCTCGATTGGCAGCGGTCGTTTCATAAACCACCACCGGCTGGCGATCCAACAAACTGGGGGCGCCGGCAAAGACCAAGCGCTCCGCCCCTTCCACGTCAATCTTGATCAGATCCGGCGCCTCGAAACGGCCCAGCAAATCGTCGAGGCGGGTAGTCTCTACATCAATCGTTCCCTCCCTGCGGCCATAGTGGCGGGCCAAGAAGTACTCCTCCAAGACCAGCGAGCCGGTCGCGCCGGTCAAGGGATCCCTAACAAAGGGCGCTGAGCCGGTCCGATCGCCCGCCGCGAGCGGCAAGATCGTTGCGCGTGCGCCAAGGCGTCGGGCGGTACGGCGGAGGAGGTCGAGATTCGCCGGATCGGGTTCGAGCAGGACGGCCTGTCCATCGACCACATGGCTGAGAAAGACCCAGCTATACCAACCCATGTTTGCGCCCACGTCCCAAAGCCGTCGAATGGGTGCAGCTCTCACTGCCGATACGAACGCGTCGTTGAGAGCAGCATCGACGCGTGCGCCGAGCACCAGAAAGCTCCCATGTTGAATGAATCGTAGCCAGACCGGGAACGGTATTCCCCGGAAACGCCAGGGCAGGCGGAAGTCGCAGGCGCTTAGGAGCGCAGCACCGATTCTCGACCGCCGTAGTCGAAAAAGTGGGTGAAAACGATTTCGGATCTCGACGAACAGCGACATTGAGGGACCCGAATGTGGCGCGCCTACTCCGCCGCCGCTTGGCGCACCTGCATCGTGACGAGACAGCGGTCGATCCATTCGGCGGTCAGCTTCTCCTGCACGGAATTCTGCGAGAGCCGCGCGCCCAGCACTGGAAAGTCCACCCAGTCCAGCGGCTGATCCTGATTGAAGCAGGAGAAGACCACGCGCCGCGCGCCCGTCTCGGGGTCGACCTGCGTCTGCAGGCACTGGGCGCAGATCTCCTTCATCATGCATTGCATAGGAGAGTTGATCGAGCCGATGGCGCGGTGCTGCGGTTTCAGGTAAGGGGCCAGCACCGTGTGCCGCGCGCGCGCCACCGCCGCCATCATCCCATCCGAACCGATCGCCATGATGCGGTCGACTTGCATGAGGTCGATCGGCTTCGCCCCAAGCCTCCCCTCCTGATAGGCGACCATCGCCTCGACGATAGTGCCGACGAAGGTCAGATCCTGCGGCCGTCCGGGGGTGAAGCCGGGCGGTTCGTCCGAGGCCCAAACTACCATGTCGGCCGCCGCCTCGATCTCCTCCACCTTGTAGCGGTCCTCGACATGGCGATAGCCGGCGAAATAAAGCACGCGGCTGCCAGCGGCGCGGAAAGCGCGTCCAATCGACAGCAGCACGGCATTGCCGAGGCCGCCGCCGGCCAGCAGCACCGTCTCGCCGGAAGCGATCTCGGTCGGCGTGCCGGTCGGACCCATAAGCACGACCGGCTCACCGGGCTTCAACAGCGCGCAAAGATCGGAGGAGCCGCCCATCTCCAAAACGATGAGCGAGACGAGGCCGCGCTCTTTGTCGACCGTGGCGCCGGTCAGGGCCAGACCCTCCATGGTCAGCCGCGTCCCGTTCGCCACAGCCGCAAGGGTCTCGAAATTCTGCAGACGATAGAACAGGCCGGGCTGGAAATTGGCCGCTGCCTGAGGCGCCTCGACCACCACCTCGATGATGGTCGGGGTCAAGCGATTCACCTCGCGCACGCGCGCCCGCAAGCGATGTGACAGCTGCGCCAGAAACGCGGCCTCGCTCACGGTGCGCTCGGGCGCTGGAAGGCGGGCAAGGGCTCGGGCCACCACCGGCCATCCCTGCTTTGCGCCGCCCATCGCCTTGACGACATTGCCGGAGAAGGAGGGGTGCAGATCCCCGAAATAGCTGATCGCGCGTCCATCTGGCCGCAATGCCGCCAACATATGAGGCTTGTTCGGTTTCGACACCCGTTCGGGCGTAACGGGTTTACCCTCCTCGTCGAGGGCGCGGAAGAAGGTGTTCTCGATCGCCAGCTCGGCCGGCTCCTCGCGCGCCAGCACCGTATTCGGGCGGGTGCCCGCCGCCACGAGCACGGCCCGCGCGGGCAGCCTCACTTCGTCCACAAGGGCCACGCCATCCGGCCCCCGCCGTTCGCGCTTGAGCCGCAGCCCCGCCGCATGGCCGGCTGCATCCACCTCTACGGCGAGCGGCGTCAGCCCCTCGGCGAAGCGGATGCCTTCCTCCATCGCCTTGGCGACTTCCTCGTGATTGAGCGTGTAGCTCGGCGCGTCGATCAGCCGACGGCGATAGGCGATGGTGACGCCGCCCCACTCTTCCATCAGCCGCTGCAGCCTGGGCAAGCGCCTTTCTGAAGCGGCAAGCACACGCTCGGCCCGAATCGCGCGAGCATGGGCCAGGAACTCGTCCGCGATTTCGATTTCCGCCGGGCCCCAGAACGCGCGCACCGCCTTCTCGCCACGCTCGGCGGCAAGGATCTCGTAGCGGGCCAGGAACTTCTCGACCTGCACCGGGTAGTAGGCCAAGGCTTCGGTCGCGGTGTCGATCGCGGTCAGGCCGCCGCCGATCACCACGACCGGCATCCGGAGTTGAAGATTGGCGACGGAGTCGATCTTGGCCGCGCCGGTCAGTTGCAGCGCCATGAGGAAATCGGAGGCCATGCGCACGCCGGGGGCCAGCACGTTCGCCATGTCGATCACGGTCGGCCGCCCGGCGCCCATGCACAGCGCCACATGGTCGAAGCCAAGCTCCTCGAAGCATTGCGGCAAGGTCAGGGTGCCGCCCAGCCGCACGCCGCCGGCCATGGCGAAGCGTGTGCGCCGCTCCAGCAGAAGGCGGATGATCTTCAGGAAGTTCTTGTCCCAGCGGACGGTGATGCCGTATTCGGCGACACCACCGAATCCCGCCATCACCCGGTCGTCCAGAGGCTCGATCAGTTCGGCGATGTCGCGGACGGGACGGAAGGGCGCGCGCCTGCCTTCGGCGTCGACGCCGGAAAGCTCCGACGACAAGGGCTCGATCTTGAGCCCGTCGACCGCGAAAACGGTATGGCCGTCATTCAACAGATGGTGGGCAAGAGTAAATCCCGCCGGGCCCAGGCCGGCGATGAGCACGCGCCGGCCGCTCGCCGATGCGGGCAGAGGCTGGCGCAGGTTCAGGGGGTTCCAGCGCGTCAGCAGTCCGTAGATCTCAAAGCCCCAGGGCAGGTTCAAGACGTCCTTGAGCACCCGCGTTTCCGCCTGCGGGATGTCCACCGGCTCCTGCTTCTGATAGATGCAGGCTTTCATGCAATCGTTGCAGATGCGGTGCCCGGTCGCCGCGCAGAGCGGGTTGTCGACCGCGACCATCGCCAGCGCCCCGATCACGCGACCGGCGGCCTTCAGCTCGTGCATCTCGGAGATCTTCTCATCCAAGGGACAGCCGGCGAGCGTGATGCCGAAGACGGTCTTGCGGAAGCCGCCGTCTTTCTCGCGAAAGCCGCGCGCACAGGAATCCTTCTGCTGGTGATGGCAGAAGATGCAGTAGTGGATTTGATCGAGCGCATGAGGGAGATCGGCGCCCGGGTCGGTCAGAGCGAAACCGTCGCGGTGCCGCCGCCGATCCTGCGGCAGTTCGAGCATTGCGACCCCGTGATGCTCGGTCGTGCCGAGATCGATCAGATGCAACGGATCGAGCCTGTGCGGGGTGCGGAACAGCCGGCTTGAATGCCAGCGCCGGTTCCCCGCTTCCGTCAGCGTCGCCCAGGCGGCGTAGCTGAGGGCCAACGCCAGGTCGTCCTTATGAGCGGCCTCCGCATCCATCCAGGCGAGGACGGCGCGTGCGAAAGCGAGATCCGTGAGGGGCGCGCCGATGCGCCGTTTCAGCTCCGCTTCAAGTGGCGTCGGATCGAGGCCCTCGACATCCTCGGCCTTGTGCACCTTCACGGCCTGCCGCTGCACGAAGAGGCGCTTGCAGGCATAAAGAGGCGCCAGTTCCTCGTGCCGGGCCGCCAACTCGGCGAGCGGCGCGCGGATGGAGAACAGCTCGGCGATGAAATCCTCCAGATACGGGGCCAGCGCCATCAGCAAGTCGGACTCGGCCTTGCGGCCGAGAGCCTCCGGCGTTGCCCGGCCAGCCGCCAATTGCGTTGCCAGATCGGGCGCATGGGCTTCGAGACGGGACTGGAAGATTTGATCCAGCCGCGCCAGTCCGACCTCGTCGTAAAGATCCTCGAAGCACAAGCCGTGGGGGAGGGGAGGCTGATTCATGACAGGCGCGCGGTGCGGTGCGGAAGATGGCGACGGCCAACCGACAAGGCAAGGGAAAAGCTCATGGCGCGGCCAGGGTGCGGAACCAGCCGCTCAGCACCAGCTCGATCATTGCGCGAAGTTCCGGCGCGATGTAGCGGTCCCGGTCGAGGAAGGCGGAGCGGGCGCGGATCTGGCGCATGACTGGCAAAAGCTTCGGGCTGGTCTCCAGCGGCCTGCGCAGCTCGACCCCTTGCGCCCCCGCGAGCAGCTCTATGGCGATCACGGTGGCGGCGTTTCGGCTCATCTCGGTCAAGCGCCGCGCCGCATAGGTCGCCATGCTGACATGGTCCTCCTGGTTGGCGGAGGTCGGCAGGCTGTCGACGCTGGCAGGGTGGGCGAGCCCCTTGTTCTCGCTGACCAGTGCCGCCGCGGTCACCTGGAGGATCATGAAGCCGGAATTGAGTCCCGGCTCCGGGGTGAGGAAGGCGGGCAGCTCGCTCATCCGGGAATCGGTAAGGAGCGCGATACGCCGCTCGGACAGAGATCCGATCTCGGCCAGCGCGATGGCGATCACATCGGCCGCCATGGCGACGGGCTCGGCATGGAAGTTTCCCCCGGAGAGAATCTCACCCTCATCGGGGAAAACCAGCGGGTTGTCCGAGACGGCGTTGGCCTCACGCTCAAGCACGCCCGCGGCGAAGTCGAGATGATCGAGCACGGCGCCCATGACCTGAGGCTGGCAGCGGAGCGAGTAGGGGTCCTGAATCCGATCGCAATCCTGATGGGAGGCGCGGATCTGGCTGCTCGAAAGCAAGTCCCGGAGCACGGAAGCAACACGTATCTGCCCAGGTTGCCCTCGCACCGCTTGGATGCGGGGATCGAAGGGCGCATCGCTGCCGGCCGCGGCATCGACAGAGAGTGCGCCGGCAGCCAGCGCGGCGGCGAAAATGTCCTGAGCCGCGAACAGTCCGACAAGCGCGAGCGCCGTCGACACCTGGCTGCCGTTGAGCAGCGCCAGCCCTTCCTTCGCGGCGAGCTCCAGCGGCTGGAGCCCCGCGCGCCTCAATCCCTCGGCCGCGGGGGCCAGGTTGCCCTCCACCCGCATCTCGCCCACGCCGAGCAGCGCGGCGGAGAGGTGGGCCAGTGGCGCCAAGTCACCGGACGCCCCGACCGAGCCCTTTGCGGGAATGGCGGGGTAGACGCCGGCATTCAGAAGCGCCATCAACGCCTCGATCACCTGCCGGCGAACCCCCGAATGGCCTCGCGCCAGGGCGTTGATCTTGATCGCGAGGATCAGGCGCACGACCCGATCCTCGAGCAGCGGACCGGTTCCGACGGCATGAGAGAGGACGAGGCGGCGCTGCAGCTCGGCAAGGTCGGCCTCGGCGATGCGCGTGCGGGCGAGGCTGCCAAATCCGGTGTTGATGCCATAGACCATGCGCTGCTCGCGAATGACCGTGTCGACCAGCTCGGCCGAGGCTGCGATGGGACCCCACGCCTCGGGCGCGATCGCGACCGGCCCCACCCCGTCCGCTATCCGCCGCAACGCCTCAAGATCGAGCCGGCCCGGCGTCAGAAGGATTACCTCGCTCATGGTGCGGCTCCGCGGTGGGACAATCTCGATCCAGGATTTAGCATTGAGTGGATGCCGGGCAAACCAGCGATGTCGCTGCAAGACACTTGGTGTCGCTAGGCTGGCATTTCATGTCGCGAGAAGGAGTGCTGCGCCAAGACGGCCCTCTAGTGTCCGGCTGCGGCCGGCGCTGCGCTGTGCATCTCTCGCGCTGTCCGTTTCCATGGGATGACGTTCGATGGCCGATGAACAAGAACTCGATCTGCGCTCCTTGAGCGATGACGAGCTTGTGCAGCAAATGCACGACGACCTCTATGACGGTCTCAAGGAGGAGATCGAGGAGAGTGTGCACATCCTCTTGGAGCGCGGGTGGGAGCCTTACCGTGTCCTGACCGAGGCGTTGGTGGAGGGCATGCGCATCGTCGGCATCGACTTCCGCGACGGCATCCTGTTCGTGCCGGAGGTGCTGCTGGCGGCCAACGCCATGAAGGGGGGGATGTTCATCCTGCGCCCGCTGCTGGCCGAAACCGGCGCGCCCAAGATGGGCAAGATGGTCATCGGCACGGTCAAGGGCGATATCCACGATATCGGCAAGAACCTGGTCTCGATGATGATGGAAGGGGCCGGTTTCGAGGTGGTGGACCTCGGCATCAACAACGCGGTCGAGAAATATCTGGCGGCCATCGAAGAGCATAAGCCCGACATACTCGGCATGTCGGCGCTGCTTACCACCACGATGCCCTATATGAAGGTCGTCATCGACACGCTGAAGGAGAAGGGCATCCGCAACGACTATGTCGTTCTGGTCGGGGGCGCCCCATTGAACGAAGCCTTCGCCAATTCGGTCGGAGCCGACGCCTATTGCCGCGACGCCGCGGTCGCGGTCGAAACCGCCAAGAGCTTCATGGCCAAGCGCCAAGGCTCCGCGCTCGCGGCCAAGGCGTAAATCCGGCTCATTTCTGCGCCGCGGTTGCGTCGGTTGCTCGTGGCCTCAAGGGCACCGAGGTCATGCGCTCCTCGCGCGGCTTCTTACCGAAAAACTCGCGATAGCATTTCGAGAAATGCGAGGCGGAGACGAAGCCGCATGCGAGCGCCACGTCCAGGACCGAAAGGTCGGTCTGCTGGAGCAACAGACGCGCGCGGTTGAGGCGGATCTCCAGATAGTGCCGGGTCGGGGTCCTCTGCAGATATTTGCGGAATAGGCGTTCCAACTGTCGGGTGGAGAGGTCGGCATTGCGCGCAAGTTGGGCGCGGCTCATCGGCTCCTCGATATTCTCCTCCATCAGCTTGATTACCGCGATCAGCTTGGAATGGCGGATGCCCAGACGCGCCGGCAAGGACATCCGTTGATGGTCGTGCGCGTCGCGGATGCGCTCGTGGATGAACTGGTCCGAGACGGAGGCCGCCAGCTCGTGCCCGTGCTGCTGAGCGATCAGGTTCAGCATCAGGTCCAAGGCCGCGGTGCCGCCCGAGCAGGTGAAACGATTGCGGTCGATCTCGAACAGCTCGGTCGTCACGTCTATGTTCGGAAATTCCTCCTTGAACGCGGCAAGACCTTCCCAATGGATGGTGCATCGATAGCCATCCAGCAAACCGGCGCGCGCAAGGGCATGACTGCCTGTCGAGATCGCACCGATATCAGCACCCTGGCGATCGAGGCGCCGAAGCCAGGCGAAGACCGCCTTATCGCGATAGAGATGAACGTCGATGCCGCCGCAGACGATCAGCGTCTCGCACCGCTCGACCTTGTCGATGCCAGCTTCGGGCACCACCGGGATTCCGTTGCTTGCCGTCACCGGGGCGCCATCCTTGGACAAGATGTGCCATGAATAGAGCGCGCGTCCGCTCATCCGATTGGCGCTGCGCAACGGCTCGATCGCCGAGGCAAAGCCCATCATGGAGAATTTCGGCAGCAGAAAAAGCGTTATGGGCTGCGGCAATCGGGTCGAGGAAGCACCGAACATGGGAGGGCCGGATCAAGCTTGTACGCTGCTAGAATAGTCGAATGTCGCGTCCAGAACAAAGATCGACGCGTGCCTGTTTCTGGCACATCTGACGGGCTTCGATGACCCTCGACGACATAGTTCAGGCGATCCAAGCGACCGGGCTGATGGCCCGCGGAGGATTCCATCCCTCGGCGGAGGATCGGCTCCCGCCGCTTCCATCCGGCGCTGAGGGGCGGACCCTGCTGCTGCTTGGCATGGCCGGGCGCGGCGCCTGGGACGCCTTTGCGCGCAGCCCGGAGCGGGCTGGAGATGCGCGCACCCATCCGCTCGACGCCTGGACCCGGCGCGCGGTTTCCGAACTGGCCGAACGCCTGGGCGCGCTCCCCCTCTACGCGTTCGAAGGGCCTCCCTATTGGCCGTTCCAGCGCTGGGGGATGCGGGCCGAGCCGGTCGCGGTCTCGCCGCTCGGGATCCTGATCCATCCCGAATTCGGGCTTTGGCATGCCTATCGTGCGGCGCTGTTGTTGGGTGAGCGGCTCGAGTTGCCCGCCTGGGAGCCCCGCGCCAGCCCATGCGAGAGTTGCGCCGGGAGGCCCTGCCTTTCCGCCTGTCCGGTCGGAGCCTTCACCGGCTCTTCCTATCGGGTCGAAGATTGCGCGGCCCATCTCCGCGCGCCTGCGGGGGCCATGTGCATGGAGGAAGGCTGCCGGGCGCGCGATGCATGCCCGGTCGGCCGCACCTATCGCTATCCTGCCGAGCAGATCCGCTTCCATATGAAGGCGTTCCGGCGGGCACGAGACGGCGCAAGCTGAAGAGAACCAGGGGATGACCTCGGTATTGATGATCGGGCACATGGCCCGGTGGAAGGATCGTCGGACGATGGCGCTCTTGAGCGCCAAGGGCTGCTCGGTGACCTCCATATGCCCGGCCGCCGGTGAGCCGCTACCGCAGGATCTTTCACGTTACCAGGCCATGCTGGTGCTGGGCGGACCGCAGAATGTGCGCGACGCAACCGATCCCGAGCACGCCTACCTGATCGAGGAGATGCGCGCGATCGAGGCCTTTCTGGGCACCGGCCGGCCGCTGCTCGGCATCTGCCTGGGCTCTCAACTTCTCGCTTCGACCCTGGGCGCGGAGGTCGGAGAGCATCCCGACGGCATGGCCGAAATCGGATACTACACGGTGCGACCCACGCAAGCCGGAGCGCGCCTCATCCCCGATCCGCTTCAGGTCTATCATTGGCACTATCAGGGTTTCGCCCTGCCCCGGGGCGCCGAACTTCTGGCGCGCGGCGCCGGCGCCTTCCCAAATCAGGCATACCGTTACGGTGGTCACGCCTACGGATTGCAGTTTCACCCCGACACGACGCCGGAGGAAATTAAGGAGTGGACGCTGCTCTACGAAGAGCAGCTCTCCACGCCAGGCGCTCATGGTCGCAACCGCCAACTCAATGAGATTAACCTCTACGATCGTAATCTCCTGAACTGGTATAGTGGCTTCCTTGATCACTGGTTGAGGCCTGTCCACCTTTCCTCGAATTTGAGCCAAAGCACCGCCGCAACTTCCTGTTAATTGGCGTGTCCCAATCTTGGGGATTGAGGCGCGACCGCCCCAGACGTTAAAGAGGGGCTGGGAGCGAGTGCGAACAGGGGGGTCGACGTCCATGTCGTTCAGACTGGGGCTATTCGCTGTCCTAACTTTATGTTTGGTCCTTCCGGACCTTGCCAACTCGGCCGGCAAGGAAGGCGGCACGTTGCCAGCCGCCGCACCGGCCAAGGCGGTGGAGAAGGCGCCCGCGCCCAACCCGGCCAAGCTCTGCGCCAAGGCCAAGCCGCCGGGCGCGGAGGCGGGCAAGCTGACGATGGTCGGGATCGTCACGAAGGGTGCGAAGCCGATCAAGGAACCGATTTCCTGGAAGGTGATGCGTGTGGGCGGCGAGTGCCGCGGTCAGGTGATCGCCGAGGCGAAGGGTCCGACGCTGAACGTTGCGCTCGATCCGGGCAACTATCGGGTCCACGGGAACTACGATGCCGCCCAGGCTTCGAGACAGGTCGCTATCGGCAAGAAGCAGAACGTGAAGCAGCAGCTCGACTTCCGCGCCGCGACGGTCACCTTCCGGATGATTCCTCATTCGGGCGCCAAGCCGATCAAGGAGCCGGTCGACTGGAAGGTCTACGAGTATGTGAAGGGCAATGGCGGCATCGGCCGCCAGATCGGGGAGGGGCGCTCTGCCCATCAGCGTTTCCTCTTGAGCGAAGGCGCATATGTCGTGCGCGCCACATACGACGACACCGTCACCGATCTGGTTGTGCCGCTGAAGTCGGGCGACGCTTTCAACTACACGGTCAACCTTTATTCGGGCCAGGTGATGCTGAAAGCGATCGACAAGAAGAAGAAAGCGGTCTCGGGCAATGTGGTCTATGAGATTGCCCGCGCCAAGCCGGGTCCGGACGGCAAGCGTCAAATTCTGACGAAGCGGACCTCGCCGAGCGAGCCGCTGACGCTTCGGGAAGGCACCTATCTCGTCACTGCCCGCGCCGGCGACAAGGTCGGAACCACCGAGGTCAAGGTCAAAGCGGGCAAGACCAAGAACGTGGTCGTGACGATCCCGTAGCTCGAAAGCCAGAAGCGAGAAGTCAGAAAGCCAGGAGCCTCGTGCTCCTGGCTTTCGCACATTTCGGGGCGTCAACCCGCGTGAATGCCACTGAATGGCAAGCAGCAACCCGGCTGCGAGCCATAGGCATTGGTAAACGCTGGCCCTCTGATCGTGGTACAGTGCCGAGGCAATGGGCCTGGGAGCGAGGGCCGTGGTCGAGCAGCGTGTCGAACGCAAGCTCTCGGCGATTCTTGCCGCCGATGTCGCCGGCTACAGCCGGCTTATCGGCATCGACGAGGAGGGCACGCTCGCGCGGTTGAAGGCATGTCGGCGCGCCGTCATCGACCCGAAGATCGACGTACATCGCGGACGGATCGTTAAGACCACGGGCGACGGGATGCTGGTGCAGTTCGCCAGCATCGTGGATGCTCTGCGATGTGCCGTCGAGGTCCAGCGCGTGATGATCGAGCACAATTCACATACGCCAGAGGACAGGCGGATCGAGTTCCGCATGGGCGTCAACATCGGCGACATCATCATCGATGGCGACGACATCCATGGCGATGGCGTCAATGTGGCGGCACGACTTGAGGGATTCTCCGAGCCGGGAGGCATCTGCGTGAGCCTCGGCGTTCACGACGAAGTGCGAGACAAGCTCGACCTCGCCTTCGAGGATGCCGGCGAGCAGCAGTTGAAGAATATCGCCCGGCCGGTGCGGGTTTTTCGGGTGCGGCTCAGCGGACCCGCGACAAAGGCAGCGCCGGTGTTGGCGCTCCCCGACAAGCCGTCGATTGCCGTCCTCCCTTTCGACAATCTGAGCGGCGATCCCGAGCAGGAGTACTTCGCCGACGGCGTGGTGGAAGAGATCATCACGGCGTTGTCGCGCTTCCGGCAACTGTTCGTCATCGCCCGCAATTCGAGCTTCACCTACAAGGGTCGGGCAGTCGATGTGAAGCGGGTCGGGCGCGAGCTGGGGGTGCGCTATGTGCTCGAAGGCAGCGTGCGCCGGGCGGCGAACCGCGTGCGCATCACCGGGCAGCTCATCGATGCCGCAACGGGTGCACATCTCTGGGCCGATCGCTTCGACGGGGGGCCTGAAGATATTTTCGATCTGCAGGATCAAGTGACGGCGAGCGTGGTCGGCGCGATAGTGCCGAAGCTGGAGCAGGCCGAGATCGAATGGTCCAGGCGCAAGCCGACCGAGAGTCTCGATGCCTACGACTACTATCTCCGCGGCCTGACGGAGATTCATCAATGGACCAAGGAGGCCAATACCAATGCGCTGTCGCACTTCCATCGGGCCGTCGACCTCGACTCCAAATTCGCCGCGGCCTATGGCTGGGCGGCACGCTGTTATTCACAACGCAAGGTGAGTGGCTGGGTCACCGATCCTACACAAGAGGCCGCGGAAGCCAGGCGACTGGCCCGGCGGGCGGCAGAGTGCGGTCGGGATGACGCGGTCGCGCTCTGCACGGCCGGGATCGCCCTTGCCTATGTCGTCGGCGACCTCGAGGATGGCGCTGCGTTCACGGATCGGGCTCTCGTGCTCAATCCGAACCTGGTATGGGCGTGGCTCTTTAGCGGGTTTGTGAAGCTCCAGCTTGGTGAGCCGGAGGTCGCGATTGAGCGCTTCGCGCGTGCGATGCGGCTGAGCCCAAACGATCCTCAGATCTATTCCGCGCAGGAGGGGATGGCCTCGGCTCATTTTGTTGCCGGCCGTTATGTCGAGGCGTTGTCATGGGCCAAGACGGTTATACGCGAGAAGCCAGCTATGCTCATTGCGCTATGCACGGCGGCAGCGAGCGCCGCGCTCGCCGGACAACTGGCTGAAGCGCAAGAAGCCGCTGCGAGGTTGCGCCAACTCCATCCGACCTGGCGCATATCCGGTCTTAAGGAACAATTCCCGGAGTTCGGCTGGGATCTTGCAAAGTTTGCTGAGGGCCTTCGGATGGCCGGGCTGCCAGAGTGAAGGATGTCGGCATCCGTAAAGCATCGAGACGGTCTGTCTCTGGCTTGGCCGCTCACTTGTCTCAGATTGTTCCAGCTTCGATCTCGGCACCTTCTTTCGCACGATGCCATCGCGCCGGAGGGCCGTTCATCCATCAGCTTGGCTTTCTGGCGTTCTGGCTTCTGGCGTTCTAGATCATCGGCAGCTTCAGCCCGTGCTCGCGGGCGCAGTCGATGGCGATCTCGTAGCCGGCGTCGGCATGCCGCATGACGCCCGTGGCGGGATCGTTGGTCAGCACGCGCTCCAGCCGCCGCGCCGCCTCAGCCGTGCCGTTGGCGACGATGACCATCCCGGCATGCTGCGAGAAGCCCATGCCGACCCCGCCGCCGTGATGGATCGAGACCCAAGTGGCGCCGCTCGCGCAATTGAGGAGTGCGTTGAGAAGCGGCCAGTCGGAAACCGCGTCCGAGCCGTCCTTCATCGCTTCGGTCTCGCGATTGGGGCTGGCGACCGAGCCCGAATCCAGATGATCGCGGCCGATCACGATCGGCGCCTTCAACTCGCCCTTCGCAACCATGTCGTTGAAGGCGAGGCCAAGGCGCGCGCGCTGGCCGAGGCCCACCCAGCAGATTCGCGCCGGCAGTCCCTGAAACGCGATCCTGGTCCTGGCCATGTCGAGCCAGTTGTGCAGATGCCGATCCTCGGGGATCAGCTCCTTCACCTTGGCGTCGGTCCGATAGATGTCCTCCGCCTCGCCGGACAGCGCCGCCCAGCGGAACGGGCCGATGCCCCGACAGAAGAGCGGTCGGATATAGGCCGGGACGAACCCGGGGAAGGCGAAGGCGTCTTCAACCCCTTCCTCCAGCGCCATCTGACGAATGTTGTTGCCGTAGTCGAGCACCGGCACGCCCATGCGGTGGAAATCCAGCATGGCGCGGACCTGGATCGCCATCGAGGCCTTGGCCGCCTTCACCACCGAATCGGGATCGGCGATGCGCATGCGCTCGACCTGATCCAGGCTCCAGCCCGCGGGAAGATAGCCGTTCAGAGGGTCATGCGCGCTGGTCTGGTCGGTGACGACATCGGGCCTGACGCCGCGCCGCACCAGCTCCGGGAAGACTTCCGCGGCGTTGCCTAGAAGGCCCACTGAGACCGCGTCGCCTCGGCTAACCGCGCCTTTGATGATCGCAAGCGCCTCCTCGAGCGTGTCGACGCTTCGGTCGAGATACCGCGTTTCCAGGCGCCGCTCGATGCGGCTCGGCGCGCACTCCACCGCCAGCATCGAAGCGCCGGCCATTGTCGCCGCCAATGGTTGGGCGCCGCCCATGCCGCCGAGCCCGCCGGTCAAGATCCATTTGCCCTTGAGATCGCCGCCATAGTGGCGCCGCCCGACCTCAACGAAGGTCTCGTAGGTGCCTTGGACGATGCCCTGGCTTCCGATGTAGATCCAGGAGCCGGCCGTCATCTGGCCGTACATCATGAGGCCCGCCTGGTCGAGCTTGCGGAAATGCTCCCAACTGGCCCAGTGAGGCACCAGGTTCGAGTTGGCGATCAAGACACGGGGTGCATCGGGATGCGTCCTGAAGATGCCGACAGGCTTGCCCGATTGGACGAGCAGCGTCTCGTCGGCCTCCAGCTCCTTCAGGCTGGCCACTATCCGGTCGAAGGAGGGCCAATCGCGCGCGGCCCGACCGATGCCGCCATAGACCACCAGTTCTTGCGGCTTCTCCGCGACCTCTTCGTCGAGGTTGTTCATGAGCATCCGCAAGGCCGCCTCGGTCAGCCAGCTCTTGGCGCTGAGCCTGGTCCCGCGCGGCGCGCGAATTTTGCGGGAATTGTCGAGGCGGGGGTCAGTCATGGCGTGCTCCCTGCGCAGGCTCGGGGTGCCGGTGCCGTCCGACCTTATAGACCGGAGCGGCTGCCTTGACACCCTGGTTGCGGCCGGTATCAATGCCGCCCCGTCGCAGGAGGGTCGGCTCAAGCCATGGCGCGAGCATTCGTTTTTCCAGGTCAAGGTTCCCAGGCGGTCGGCATGGGTCAGGCTCTGGCCGAGGCTTTTCCCGCCGCGCGGGAGCTCTTCGAAGAGGTCGACGAGGCGCTGAAGCAGCGTCTCTTCAGGCTGATGCGCGAGGGTCCGGACGCGGAGCTCACTCTGACCGAAAATGCCCAGCCAGCTCTGATGGCGGTGAGCCTTGCGGCGGTGCGTGTGCTTGAGCGCGAAATGGGCCGCCGCCTGACGGATACGGTCGCCTATGTGGCGGGGCATAGTCTAGGCGAGTATTCCGCGTTGGCGGCGGCGGGTGCATTTCAGATTGCAGAGGCGGCGCGGCTTCTGAAGCGGCGTGGCCGAGCGATGCAGCGCGCCGTCCCGCTGGGCCAGGGCGCGATGGCGGCGCTGATCGGCGCCGATCTCGAACAAGCCGAGGCGATCACCCGGGATGCCGCGCAAGGCGAGGTTTGCGCGCCGGCCAACGACAACGCCCCCGGTCAGGTGGTGGTTAGCGGACACAAAACCGCGATCGAGCGCGCCATCACTCTTGCTGCCGAACGTGGCATCAAGCGATCGATGCTGCTTCCGGTCAGCGCGCCGTTCCATTGCGCGCTGATGCAGCCCGCGGCCGAGGAAATGGCCGAGGCTTTGGCCGAGGTCCGCATCCTGCCGCCAGCCGTTCCGCTCATCGCCAACGTCACCGCCGCGCCGGTCAAGGATCCCGAGACGATTCGACGGCTTCTTGTCGAACAGGTGACCGGTCTGGTCCGTTGGCGCGAGAGCGTGCTGGCGATGAAGGCGGCGGGAGTTGATTCGGTAGTCGAGCTGGGCGCCGGCAAGGTATTGAGCGGCCTCGTCAAGCGTATCGACCGCGATCTTGCGGCAAGTTCAGCCGGAGCGCCCGAGGAGCTGGAGGCGCTGGCGAAGAGTCTGTAAAAAATCCCCCCCCCCCCTTGTGGGGGTGGGATGGGGTGGGGGGTCAACTACAGGGCGAAACTCACCCCCTCCCTGACCCTCCCCTGTCCAGGGGGAGGGGAGCGAAGGGAGGAGAACCCCATGTTCGATCTGACGGGCAAGACCGCGCTGGTGACCGGCGCCTCCGGCGGCATCGGCCGTGCGATCGCGCTCGCCCTGCATCGGCAAGGCGCGACGGTCGCGCTCTCCGGCACGCGCAAGCA
>DASPGI010000105.1:0-9556 GCA_035620695.1 Alphaproteobacteria bacterium | reverse complement strand
GAGGATGAGAAGCAAGCCGATTATCCTCAGCATCGCATTACCCCCTTCCGGAGAGCGGACCCTAGGATGGCCGCCAGACCATGCCGCCTCACATATTGAAGCGCCCCAACGCGCCTGTCGAAGGCGCGCCAGAAGTAGCCCTCCCTCGGTCGGCCTAGTGGGCTCTTCGCGCCCGCCGATTGACGCAAGCGGTGTGCGGCCAATGTGCGGCCAATAGGAGCAGCGGCATCCGCAACCCGTGCGAGCGGACGTAGAGAAAGAGGGCCGCTGCTCGATCCGCACCGCCTCGGCCAGCCGGTGGTATCAGCGTCGCGGGGACCGCCCAGTCCATGACCCAGCGCGCGAATGGTGCGCCATGGCGGATTGGTCAGAAGAAGCTCTCCGGAATGATCAGTACATCGCCCGGCTGCATTTGCACATTGGCAGAGATGTCCCCGTCACGGATCAGATCGCCGACCCGCACCCGATACTCATTCCTCTCGCCGCCGGTCTCCCGGATTAGCCTCGCCCGATTTCCGGCGGCAAATTCGGTCAGTCCGCCGACCTCGAGCATGACGTCGAGCAGACTCATCTCGGCGCGATAGGGGATCGACTTCGGCTCGGTGGCCTCCCCTACCACCCGCACGGTCCCATCGAAGGGCCCGACGAACTCGGTGACGATGACGGTCACCAGAGGATCCTCGACGAAAGCGGCCAGCCGCTCCTCGATCATGCGTGCAGCTTCCGTGGGCGTCTTGTCGGCAACCTGCAGATCCTCGATCAACGGGATCGAGATGCGGCCGTCGGGCCGGACCGGCACCGTATCCGTGAGCCCGGGATTGCCCCAGACAAAGACTCTGAGGAGATCTCCGGGGCCGATCCGATAAAGCTGCTCCTGAGCCGCTGCGGCGTCCAACTCGGGCGGCTGTTTGCCGCCGGCGCAGGCGGTGAGCGAAAGCGCAAATGCCAACAGAGTGGCCAAGCCAGCCAGGTGACCGGGCGCTGATCTCCACATGGGGCCGACCTCGTACTGCGATGAGACGACGCGTCATTACAGCACGGACTTGACGCACGAAATATACCACTTCCATTTAGCCGCCGACCGATTCATTGTTGCCGCCGCCACCTCCCATTCGATCCGCAGTTCGGGTCTCGCGATGCGCGAGAATTTCCCTGTTGCGGCCCATTACTATGAGCCCCGGAAGGCAATGGCTCCACCCGGTTCGATGGCCCTTCGCCGCTTGGAGGCGAGGGCTTGGTGTCGCAGGCGTCTCTTCGGAGCCGGAGGCCTCGGCCTCTGGCGTAGATGGGCCGTGGCCGACAAGCTGACCATCCTTCTCTTCCACCGCGTCATTCCCGACGAGATGGCGAAGAACAGTAAGTTCGATCCGGAATACACGCTGGCTCTCAGCCTGTTCCGGGCCTCGGTCTCCCTTCTTGCGCGCCAATATTCGGTGATCTCTCTCAGAGAGTTGTTCGCCTGGATCGATGGCGGTCCCGAGCTTCCCACCCGGCCGCTTTTGATCACCTTCGATGACGGTTGGTCGGATACGGCCCAGTACGCCGCCCCCGTCCTAAACAGCCTGAGACTGCCGGCCGTGGCGTTCGTCGCGAGCGACGCAATCGCGGACGTAACGCCTACCTGGTGGCAGGACGCCGTCCGGGCCGAAGGCACGCAGGCGGGTCGCTCCTTTCATGAGCGCCTGGTTGAGGTGGCGCGTGATCCAGCGGCCCGAAACGCCCTCTTGGCTCGGACAGCGCCGGACGAGCCGGGCGTGAGGCAGATGATGGGAGCGAAAGAGCTTGGAAATCTCCCCTCAATGGGGATCGCGATTGGGGCGCATTCTGCCGGGCATCTGCCACTGACCCTGCTCGCCGATGACGAGATCAACGCAGATCTTGCCCGCGCTCGCCACGCCTTGTCGGATTGGTTGGACCCGGCGGCAGCGGCGGTTGCCTCACGCTGCCTTGCCTTTCCGCATGGCCGCTATGATGCGCGCGTGATCGCCCTCGCCCGGAGCGCCGGCTTCGACCTGCTCTTCACCAGCGATCCCTGTCTCAACCGATTGATCCGCCAGCCGCCCTACCTCTTTGGACGTATCGCCCTCAGCACAGCTGCCATTGCCGGGCCTGATGGTAGCTTGGCTCCCGACCGACTTGCCACCTGGCTGCTGGCGCGCCCGGCGCTGAAACTGGCGCAGCCAAAGCCTCCATGAGGTCAAGCCCAAGGCTCACGGCGGAGGTTTCGGCCCCCACATCGCTTGGGAAAGGCGAGTTTGCCCTCTGGCGAGACTGGCGCGCGGCAGACCCCAGTCTGCGCTCGCCGTTCCTTGCTCCCGACTATATCCGCGCGGTCGGGCAGGTCCATGCGGGCGCGCGCATCGCCGTGATATTGCGCAATGGCCGTATCCAAGCGTTCCTGCCGTTCCAATACCCGACGGCGTTGAGCCAAGGTCTTAGGCATGGCGAGCCGATCGGCGGGGCGATGACAGATGCGGTCGGCGCGATTGCAGCGCCGGAATTCCGAGTGGATTCTCAAGGACTGCTCGGCGCTATCGGGCTCGACTCCTTTCTCTTCACGCATCTTATCGAAGACCAGCAGCGCTGCGGCCTCTCGCCCAGCCGGTTCGACCAGGGTCTCGCCATTGATCTGAGCGCCGGCGCTGAGGCCTATTGGCAACGCCTGCACGCTCAACGCCCCGGCGTGATTAGAGAGATCGAGCGCCGCCGCCGCAGAATTGAGCGGGAATTGGGCCCCCTCGCCTTCCGGTTTCGGTCCGAAGCACCATTTTCGGTCCTGGAAAAGCTGATTGTTCTGAAAAGAGAGCAGTATCGGCGGACGGGCGTTGCTGACGCGCTGAGGGTAGCCTGGAAGCGCGATCTGCTGCGGCGCCTCGCCGCCCTCCAAAGCGCCGACTGCGCGGGCGTCCTGTCCGTTCTGGAGGCAGGTGGCCAGTTGCTCGCGGCGCATTTCGGGCTGCGCAGCGGTGCGGTGCTGCATTACTGGTTCCCCGTCTATGCGCCGGAGCTTGCGCCCTTTGCGCCCGGCCGACTGCTGCTCGCCGGCATGATCGATGCGGCGGCGGATGAGGGCATCCGGCGCATTGAGCGCGGAACCGGCACCGGACCGGCAAAGCGGGATTTCGCCAATGCCGAGGTCACCTATGGCCGCGGCATGGTGAGAACGTCCAGCTGGCGCAGCCTTCTGGTCCGGCTGGGGCTTTCGGCGCAATGGCGCTGGCAGGGGGCGACGGGCTGGGCACGGGGGCGATTGCACCCGCCCGCCCCGCCGGCCTCCCAGAAATCGGCCGAATCCATCCCTTTGGAATCGTGAATTCCTTTGCCCCTCCCTGGTAGCTTGGCGAACGAAACGGCTGGCCGGGAGAATCGGTGGTGTCACCTGTTGCCGCCCTCTTCGCCGGCGTGCAGCTGTGGCGGATAGAAACGCCGCGCCGCTTGCTGGCGCTTTTCGTTTGCCTGCTGATCGGACTCGCCCTGACGCGAGCCGTCCCGGCTGCCCCGGTGGTGGCCGAAGAGGGGCCGCGCTCCGATGTGACGACCATCACCTGCAAGATCGAAGCGGACGGAGCGACCACCTGCGCGGTGACCCAAGGTGCTGCCGCCATCTGCGCCCTGCGCAAGGGCCAGGACATCCGTCGCTCCTACCGCGCCTATGACTATCTCGACCAGCCGCCGGGCTGCGCGCTTGGTCTTGATTACTGGCGGACGCATGCGCCTGGCGGACCGGCGAACTACGACGAAACCTGGGATCGGGTTGGACCGGACGGTCCGCAGACCGCGTTCTTCGGCAGCCCCTATAGCTTCGCCGACATGCTGGGGCCGGAGACGAGTGAGGAAAGCCCCTATCGAAGCCTTGCCAGGGTCTACGTCGCAGCCGAGCTGAACCGGATCAGGGCAGCCCTGCCCGAATCGGTGCAGGCGGCTCAGGACGAAGCCTCGGTCCTCCTGTTGGCATCGCCCAGCGGCGAGTTCGATGCCGCGACCGCCGATCGCAGCAGGGCGCTGACGGCGATCCTCAGCGAGTATCTGGCTGGCGCCAGCGGTCCCGGTCTTTGCGCGGTCATGACCGAGCCCTTCGGCCCCGAGGATGTCGGCAAGACCCTGGTGGGCGTCGAAAGCGAGGATTCGGGGACGATCTTGCGCGTTGAGGAAAAACCCGAAAAGCCGGGCGAGGGCGTGGTCAGCATCGGCCCGCTCACCGCGCAAGACCAATTCATTCTTGCTGATGAGGCTTTCACGGTCGAGGCCATCCGCAAAGGCCGCTTCACGCAGGAGACGAACGACTGTGTCGTCGCCAATTCCGGCGAGGAGGTCACGGTGGCGGTCGGTGGCCTTCCCGGCGATCCGACCGCCATTTCCGCGCTCATGCGGCAGCTTGCGCGCAACCTTCAGGTGATGATTGCCCTCAACACCCAGACCGACACCTCGGCGCCAGCGCCTTCGGCGGGACCGACCGGGCCTGCTCCGGGGGGAGACGTGGGCGGAGATACGGGCTCGCAGCCGGGCGGCGCCGGCGGATTCCCGACGGGCGCATTGCCGCCGATCGGCAGT
Source organism: Alphaproteobacteria bacterium (assembly GCA_035620695.1). Taxonomy (GTDB): domain Bacteria; phylum Pseudomonadota; class Alphaproteobacteria; order JAREAF01; family JAREAF01; genus JAREAF01. The sequence goes on along the minus strand of DASPGI010000105.1, from coordinate 5,005 downwards.
GGCGGCTCCGATCTGATTCCGGTTCCAAATCTGATCGGCCTCACCGAAGAACAGGCTGGCGCAAGGCTGACATCGGTCGGACTGCGTCTCGGCAGTGTCACCACCGTCAGCACCCTTCTGCCCTCGGGCGGCAGCTTAGTCGCGACCGCTTACGCGCAGGACTGTGAAGAACTTGTTGTGTCGCAGGATCCATCGCCGGGCACGTTACGCCCATTGGGATCTTCGGTCAGCATCGCTATGTCGGATTGCCCGGAGGCGATGCCCGAGCCATCCAGTCTGCCCATGATCGCGATCGCCTTTGTCGTGCTCGGTCTTCTTCTGTGGCGAGGAGGTCGGCTTAGAGCCTCGGGCGCGGCCATTCTGCTTATCTTTGGAACCCTTGGCTGCGATAGCCGCGCTGTCGAAGAGCGCATGAGCCTCGCCAAGCAGTTCATCGATGCTGGACGGCCGAACGGCGCGGTCGTCGAGTTGAAGAAAGCGATCCAGGTCGAGCCCAACAATGCAGCGGCGCGGATGCTCCTCGGCAAGGCCTATTTCGGCCTTGGTCGGCTCGCGGACGCGGAAAAGGAGTTTGGGCGCGCCGCGGCGCTTCAGCCCGGCGATCCGGCGATCGTGATTGCACTGGGCCAGACTTGGCTGCGCCTGGGAAACTACGCACGGCTGCTCTCGGAACTGCGGCCTGAGCCCGCGTGGCCGGATCCCGAGGAAGCCTTGGCCTGGTCCTTGCGCGGAGAGGCAGAGCTTGCGGCCGGGACACCGGAGGAGGCGCTAGGCAGCTTCCAGTCGGCTCAAACGCTGGATCCGACCCAGGTCGAGCCGTTGATTGGCATCATCCGTACTGCTGTCCGGCTCGACCGGGAGGAAGAGGCTCAGGCCGCGCTCAACCGCGCAGTGGCGCTCGCACCCGAAGATCCGGCCCTGCTTGCTCTGGTGGGGCACCGCGCCTTCCGAGGCGGCGACTATGTTGCGGCGGAGGATGCCTTTAGGCGCCGGCTCAAGGCGGCGCCCGATGCGCTGGGGGCGAGGCTCGATCTGGCGCAGGCGCTGCTGGCGCAAAATCGCGACCGTGAAGCGGCGGTGCCGATCGACGGCGTTCTCACGAGCGCGCCCGAGCATCCCGATGCCCACTACCTTGCCGCCCTGGTCAGCCTGCGCGCGGGCGATTTTGCTGCCGTCAACAAGCATGCCAGAGCGGCTTTGCAGGTGCAGCCGCGACAGGCACCAAGCCGCGCACTCGCCGCTCTCTCGGCCGCCGAGCTGGGGCACTGGACGGAGGCGCGCATCGAGGCCGATACGCTCAAGATGCTGCAGCCAGACCATCCGTTCCTCCCCGAGCTGCAGGCGCGCATCGATGAGGCAGCCAGCTCTGTCGTGAGCGAAGCGACGCCGAGCCAAGCTCGTCCGCTGGAGCAAGACCTCGCGCTGTTCCGGTTGGATCCGGTGGAAATGCCGGAACTTGTCTCGGCCTTGGCCGCGCTCGACCGCGAAGATCCGGAGTCCCGCGCCGCCTTCGAGCACGCCCTCGCCAATGCTCCTGCTTCATGGACCGCACGGGGTGCTGCGCTGGCTGACTTCCGCGGCGGCCGGGCGCTGCGCGCGCGCTTGTCCTTGCAGACCTGGCTCACGGATCATCCGGAGGACGCGCAGACGCTGGGCGTGCTCTGCGATCTGCTATTGCTGGAGGGCGAGTTCGCGGAGGCGCTGCCGCATTTGCGCCGTCTCGCTGCCCAGCGTCCACGAGATGCGGTCGCACTCAACAATCTTGCCTGGGCGCTCTCCCAACTGGATGAGCTGCACGAGGCGCGGATCTGGTCGGAGCGGGCGCTCGCCCTCGCGCCGCACGATCCCTGGGCTATGGATACGCAAGGGCTGATCTTGCTTCAGGGCGGGGATCCAGAGGGCGCAGCCGCCATCCTGCGGCGCGCCGCCGGCAGCGAGGCGGCTCCTCCCGAGACACCGATCCGCCTCGCCCAGGCCCTGATCCGTAGCGGCGATACCGCCGGCGCCAGGGAGGTGCTGATGGAGACGCTTGCCGCGCCGGAGGCGACGGAACAGCACCGCGCCGCAGCCATCCTGCTGCAGTCGCTGGAACCCTGATGGGCCGCGCCGCAAGTCTGGCGCTGACGCTTTCGCTGATCGCTGGCCCGGCACTGGCGCAGTCGGCCGTCAGTCCGCCTTCTGATCTCCTGTCTCGTGCCGAGGGGGGCGATCCTCTCGCGCAGCACCAGCTCGCGGAGATGTACGAGAATGGCCGCGGCGTTCGGGCGGACCCCGCGAAGGCGGCCTATTGGTATCGCCTTGCCGCAGAGCAAGGATACGGGCCGGCGCAACTCGATCTCGGAGTGCTCTACGAAAACGGCGAGGGAGTACCGCGAAGCGACGCCGAGGCCGCGCGCTGGTATGCCGAAGCTGCCGAGCAGGGAGATATCTATGCGCAGCTTTCCCTGGGGGTCATGTATCGCGAGGGCCGCGGTGTCCCCCACGACGATGCCCGCGCGGCGGAATTGTTCCAGAAGATCGCAGACCAGGGCTACGCAATTGGATTGGTGAACCTCGCTTTCCTTTATCGCGACGGAGAGGGCGTGGCGCAGGATTACGGCAAGGCTTTGGCCCTGTTCGAGCGTGCGGCAAAAGCGGGCCATCCGGTGGCCCAGAACAATCTCGGGCTGATGCTAGCCGCGGGCATGGGCACCGAGCCGGACCTTAAGCGCGCCGCGGAGTGGCATCGCAAAGCGGCCGGGGCGGGGCTTGCCAATGCTCAGTATCAGTTGGGCCGGCTTTATGAGCGCGGCGAGGGAGTTGAACAGAGCGAGCCAGAGGCGGCGGCCTGGTATCGCAAGGCGGCTCAGCAGGGCGAAATACCGGCACAACTGCGGTTGGGGTTGCTCTATCGGGACGGCCGGGGAGTCTCGCAAGATCCGGGGCGAGCGGTTTACTGGCTCCGGAAGGCCGCACGCGCCGGAGATGCCGAAGCACAGCTCCGGTTGGGCGAGCTCTATGCCGGCGGCATGGCCGGCGCGGCCGATCCCTCCGAAGCTTATCTTTGGACGAGTTTAGCCGAGCGCCGGGCGGAGGATGAGGGGCTGCGCCAGGAAGCGGAAGCGCTGCGGAAAGAGCTGACCCCGCGGCTGTCGCCGGAGCAGCTCAGCAGCGTCGACCAATCTGTCGAAGGCTGGCGGCCGATCGCCGCCGGAGGGATCGCACCCTAACAATCAGGGTGCGACAAGCAAGCGCGCCCAGGGCCGATTCGAATCGAGATGGATCAGCTCGCCCTTCTCGGTTGTGAGGAACGCCTCTCCGCTCTCCAGGCGCACATCGACCGCGACGGGCTGACCGTGCTCCGGCGAGGCCGGCAGCACCGCAATTTCCAGCGACGTGCCGCGAATGCCGATCGTCGCCGCCGGAGTGTTGATTTGATAAGCCCCTTTCGGGAGCTTGCCGGAAGCAAAGCGGAAGACACCCTGGGTCGCGGTCATTACGAAGGAGGCTTTGGATGGGTCGGGATCGTAAATGAACTTGTCGAGCACGACCCTGGACTCCGGTCCCAGAGTGAGCGTGGTCTCGTCGAGGAAGAGCAGCTGGGTCGCACTTTCGACCTCGGTCTCGATCAATTCGTTGTGATAAACATCGTCGAGAAGCTGCAACTGGCGCATTTCGCCTTCGAAGGCCCCGGTCACGGTTCGAACGATGACCTTTGCGTTGCCGACGGTGATTTGGTCAGCCGCAATCGCGCCGGGACTTAAGCCCAGCATCAACACTGCCGAGAGGCAGCCGAAGAGGCGCATCATGCGGCTCCACATCAAGACAGCCCAAGCGTGGCCGGACAAAACCATAGGCTTAGCGAACGGACCTTAGCACGGCTCCGAGACCCGGCGTTACATCTCCGTTGGGGTGCGCGGAGTATGGGTCGATCATTAGAATTCCATAAAAAAGCCTACTCCCACGCGATGCTCCTTATACTCGTCTGTGGGTTCGCTTGAATTCTGCCAACGGTATCCATAGCCGGCGAAGGCGGAAAGCGAGCGACCGAGCCGGTGCCGCAGCCCGCCCAGGATGAAGTACTCATCGTCGTCCTGACCATCGGCGAAATCGGTGGCGATATAACCGAAGCCGGTCTCCAGCGAGGTCCACCGCGATAGGCGTCGCTGCAGTCCGATATCGAAACTCAGGACGTCCTCCTCATCGCCGGTCTCGACCTCTTCCTCGGTGCCCCCGCCGGCCCGCAAGGTCACCGTTGTGCGCCGCCAGTCATGTGTGAGCAAAGCGGTCAGGAGTTTGACCCGGGAGGTGTCGTCATCGATATCGAACGGGTCGGTCCGTGGATCGAAGACCGTCCCCGCCCGATCGTCGATGAATTCGCCGGTTTCTGGGTCGATGGCGATGAAGCCCAGCGTACCGGCGAGGCGCTGCTGGGCGGTCCCCAGCGCCTCTGAGTAGGAGGCGAAGACGTTCGTCCTGGGTCCTGGCTCATAGCGCAGCCGAAAGGCGGGGCTGTAGCGGTCGTCGCGCAGCCCGTAATCGGCCGAGAAATCCAGCCGGCGGTTTGGGAAGAAACGCGCGCCAGCGCGCCAACTGGGGCTCTCGAAATCGAGGCCCCCTTCCTCGTTGAAGGTTTGATAGCCGACCGCGCCGATCGGATGGATGGGGCGCGTCAGCGCAAATTCGGCCCCGATCTCGGCATCGTTACGCATAATGTCGCCATCGTCCGAACGGAGCTGAAGCCCGGTGCGCCCGCCCGCCGTCCAGCGCAGACGCAAGGGGTCCTCCACACCGCTGACCGTCACCGCGCCGATATGCCCGGTCTCATCGGAGGCGTCGTCGCCGGATACGACGACTTCGCTGAAGATGTAGCGCATCTCCGCCAGGGTGTCAGACCCCAGCCGGGAACGCAGGATCGGGCTAACCCGATAGACCTGAACCGTCTCCTGGTCGCTGGCCGCGGAGGACTGTTCCGTGCTTAGGGTCTGCTGGCTGACCGAGGCGCCGCCCTCCAGGAAGAACAGAT
>DASPGI010000104.1:0-38639 GCA_035620695.1 Alphaproteobacteria bacterium | reverse complement strand
CGGACCGGGCCGCCGCTATATAGGCCGCCGACGGGCCGCCGGATCGCGATCCGGTCTGGCCCTTGCGATCGGAGCGTAGCGCAGTCTGGTAGCGCACCACACTGGGGGTGTGGGGGTCGTGGGTTCAAATCCCGCCGCTCCGACCATCTTTCCGATGTTCATGAGGTCCGCTTGCCTCCAGACAGGACCGGTTTAGCTTCCGGCCCCATGAGACAACCAACCTCGCCAGGTATGGCGGCGAGACCCGACGAACTGCCCGGCCGGGAGGCAAAGCGAGTCTGGGTCCTCGAATGCCACCGTGCCGGCGACCGGGCGCAGAGCATCGGGCTTGCGCATGCCCTCGGCTGGCCCTTCGAACTGAAGCGCATCACCCATACCTGGTTCGAGTTCTTCCCAAACATGCTCATCGAAGCGACGCTGCTTGGAGTGGACCGCGCCCGTTCGGATCCCATCGCGCCGCCTTGGCCGGACCTTGTCATCTCGGCAGGGCGCAGAAACGAGAATGTCGCCAAGTGGATCCGTCACCGGTCCGGGGGGCGCTCACGGATCGTCCTGGTCGGGCGCGGCTGGACCCGGCCGAGTACCGTTGACTTGGTCATAGCCACCCCCCAGTACAGGCTGAAACCTCATCCCAACCTGGTGATCAACGAGTTGCCTTTGCACATCCTCGATCATCGCGAGCAGGCCGAAGCGGCAGCGCGCTGGACGCCGCGCTGGGTCGGACTGCCACGGCCCTGGATTGCGGTGTTGGTCGGAGGCTCCAGCGGCCCTTATCTTTTCGACGCAGCGAGCGCCAAGCGGCTCGGAATGGAGGCAAGCGCCGTCGCGCGCGCCGTCGGCGGCTCGCTGCTCGTCACCACCAGCTCCCGCACACGTCCGAGCGTTGTCCCGGCGCTGCGTGCCGCCCTAGATGCGCCGTCCTTTCTGCATGAGTGGCGCCGGGGGCAGGAGGACAATCCCTATCAAGGGCTCCTGGCTTCGGCCGACCGCTTCATCGTGACCGGCGATAGCATGTCCATGTTGGCCGAGGCTGCGGGAACCGGCAAACCGTTGCAGATCTTCGAGTTCGGGAGCGGGCTGGCGCCGATGCGCGGGCCCTGGTCAGCCGGTCTCGAGCCGCGCGCCTGGATGCGCTGGCTCAGGCTGCTGAGGCAGCGCCCGCGCGCCATCCTCAACGGGCTTGCCATTGCGTTGCCGCCGGTCCGCGTCAATCGCGCGCGCGACATCCGCATCGTTCAGGATATACTTATCCAGTCCGGACGGGCGGTATGGCTGGGCGAGGATATCGGCCGGGCCCGGCCTGCGCCTTTGCAGGATATGGACCGCGCGGTACGCCGGGTCAGGGCGTTGTTCTGGAGCGGCACCGGGGCGGGCGCCTCGAGCGAGTCGCTCCAAACCGTAAGGAAGGCAATCACGGGAGCCGCATGATCAGGAGCACGTTGCAAGTTCTTTTGCACCAGGCGACGGTAATGGTCCTGCGGCTTCTGCCCGTTGAGCAGAGGGTCCCGCTCGAGCGCCGGTTGCGTGGCCGCTACGATGCCAAACGCTTGGCGCGCGCCGATCTGGTTGTCGTCTCCTATGGCAAGAGCGGCCGAACCTGGGCGCGGGTCATGCTTTCCAGATATTTCCAGCTTCGCTATGGGGTGTCGCCGAGACGGCTGCTGACGCTCGACAACTATCACCGGCACAATCGGGCGATCCCAGCCGTGATGTTCACGCACGACAACTATCTGCGCGACTATACCGGTACGCGGGGCAAGGCGGATTTCAAGGGCAAGAAACTAGTCGTGCTGGTACGCCATCCCGCCGATACGGCGGTCTCCCAGTATTTCCAGTGGCGCTATCGCATGAAGCCCGGAAAGAAGGCGCTGAACGGCTATCCTCCGCACGGCGCCGACATCTCTCTTCAGGATTTCGTGCTGCGCCACCCCGCGGGGCTGGAACGGGTTGTCCAGTTCACCAATGGCTGGGCGAAAGAGCTGCCCAACATGGGCGAAGTGCTCCTGGTTCGCTACGAGGACCTACGAGGCGACACGGCAGGCGAGCTGCGACGCATCCTCACCTTCATCGGCGAGCGGCCGACCGATGCGGAACTGGCGGAGGCGGTCTCCTTCGCTTCGATCGAGAACATGCGTGCGCTCGAAGAGCGGAAGGCTTTCTGGCGCAGCGGCAGCGTCCTAAAGCCGGCCGAGCGCGGCAACATCGATTCCTACAAGGTGCGGCGCGGAAAGGTCGGCGGCTTTCGGGATTATTTCGACGATGCGCAAATCCAGCAGATTGAGGGCTATGTCCGCGACAAACTCGACCCGGTATTCGGCTATGGCGTCTCCGTGCCATTGATGGAGCGCGCGGTCGGCGCGAGGGTGTGAGCCCTCAGCAGGCAAGGAACGGAGGATGTTTTCGTGACTATCGTCGAACGGGACCGGGCAAGCGGAAAGCCCGGGGTCTTCATCCAGACCAACGCCAAGCAGAGGCTCGGCGCATTGGTCGGAGCCTACGCGCTCAAGCGCAACTCCGCCAATCCGGACAGTTTCGACGTTCGGATCATGCACCATGCCGACTATCCGTTCTTCGCCGCCAAGGAAGGCCAGCCCTACCTGCGGGAAGGGGTGAGGCGGATCTGGCGCAACGACGATCTTCAATCCTTCACGCCGTTGCGATTCCTGCCGCCTGAGCTGATGGGCTATCGGGGACGTGCGGTGGTGATGGATCCGGATATTTTCGCGGTCGCGGACATAACCGAGCTGCTTAATCGCGACATGGGCGGCAAGGCCATCATGTGCCGTCGGCGTGGCATGAAGACCGTGGGTATGGCCTATGCCTCCAGCGTCATGCTGCTCGATTGCGCCAAGCTGGCTCATTGGAGGGTCGAGGAGCAATTCAACGAGCTGTTCGAGTTCAAGCGCGACTATATGCTCTGGATCTCGCTGCTGCTTGAGCCTGAGGGAAGCATCGGCCTGTTCGAGCCGGAATGGAACGATTTCGACCGGCTCACGGCGGGCACGAAGATGGTGCACAACACCCGCCGTCGGACGCAGCCTTGGAAGACAGGTTTGCCGGTCGACTATCTGCCTGCCGAGCGTATCCCCTATTTCCCCATTTATGCCTGGGTGATGGCCGCGCGCCGTCGGGTATTCGGCGACTACGGACTGCTTGGCCGCTACATGTCGCATCCCGATCCCAATCAGGAGCGGTTGTTCTTCGGCCTCTTGCGTGAATGCCTGGAACAGGGCCTCGTCACCGAGGAGCTGGTCAGAGAGGAGATCGCCAGGAAGCATGTCCGACCGGATGCGCTCGAGGCAGTCGAACGCAGCAGGCTTCCTGGGCGCTCCCAAGCGGCCTAGCTTGCCGCGACGCCAAACAGCCGGCGAACAGCGGCGGCGGCTTGGGCTAGATCATCCGAATGGGCGGCGGCGACGGTGGGATTGCTCTTGCCCAGCCAAGCTGCCCGTCCATCTGCGACAGCCGCCTGCAGCAGGGTGCGTGTGTCGCGGCGCATGCGGCGCGGTGCGATCCGCATCAGGACCAAATGCAACAACGAGCGTCCGTCGCGGGCCGTGCTGAGCGGGCGGGGTCCGCGCTCCCGCATCCCTCCCAGATCGAAGATGAAAACCGGCTTTCCGGTGGAGGTCGCCTCGGCCAACATCGAGATGCTGTCTCCGGTGACCACGATCTCGTCGGCAACCGCCAGAAATGCGCGATAAGGATTCTCGGTTGCGTCGCCCCGCCAGCGATGGAACAAGCAGGGCGCGTGCAGCTCGCCTTCGAGCGCGGCGGCCGCCGCCGGCGCGGTGCGGGCGCTGGTCGTGATCAGCAGAGATCCTCCTGCGCGTCTTGCTCGCTCATCGACCGTTCGTCCCAGCCTCGTGCCTTCGTTTGGTCCGAACCGATACGGCGGGCTCGATCCGCCGACCAGGACCGTGATGCGCGGATGGGGCATTTGCCGAAGGCGGGGCTCCCATTCCGCTGCCGGTCCTTCAAGGGCGGCAGGCGTGATCGCATGCAAAGGCATGCCGATGGTCAGCACATTCGCGGCGGCTGGAATTTCATATTGCGGCGTCGTCACAACCAGGTCGAACTGCCTGGGCGACGTCCAGGGCCGCCCGACATGGACAAGTTTGGTGGCGCCGCCCGCTTGCGATCTGATCCAGCGCGCCACCGGCTCGTTACGCCGACCTGCCGTCAGGACGAGATCCGGCCAGGGCGGTTCGAGCGCGCTCGAGCGGCCGGGGACCGTTCCCGCCAGCGTTACCCGCAGAAACAGATTGGTCGCAAGCTCGGTCCTGCGATAGACAAGCCGCTTCACCTCGAACGGCCAGCCGAGCGCGTTTGCCAGCGCCATCAGCTGCGCGTTGTCGCCCGCCTTATGTCCGGCCAGGATCCAGACCCTCGGCGCGCGTTCCTGCCCACAATCCATGGCGTCGGCTTCCCCCGGCATGAGCCCCCGGGGAGAGTAGCGGGACGGCAGGCGCTGTCCAGCCTGTGCGACGCCTTAGTCGCTGTTATTGCGTTTGGAGCGCTCCAGAATCGATCGACGGCCGCGCCGATCCTTGGGCCAGTCGCCCATTGCCTCTTTTTCGCGCAAGAGGCGCAGCGTACGCGCCGGCGTCGGCAGCGGCCGAGGGGCGGCGGGGTCGCGACGCAGGCCGAACTGGCCCGCCGGATCGCGCCCGGAATTGATCGTCTCCTTGATGCGTTGAGCGATGGTTCGTGCAGCCTCGGCAGTGATCGACCCATGCCGGCCGATGGTGATTCGTTTAGTCTGTCCCTTGCGACCGCCTTTGCGATATTGGACGAGATAAACGCGGCTGCCTGCGGGCGTCACTTTCACGCCGAAGCCTGGCAAATCGAAGTCCCAGATATATTGGTCGCGATCGGCCCTAGGCAGTGATTCGACAATGAGGGAGGTGATACGCCCGCGCAATTCCGGCTGCTCCATTCGTTCCGCTGCAGACTGCCAGTACAGCAAGCACGTTAGGAGCCCCCTAGGGAATTCGGCTTGGGTGGAGGAGCAAGGGCGTTCGGGATAAATTGCGTGGTAGTTCCAGCGAAATCGGACCCGTTAACCATGTTTGATTTGCGAATTGATACGATCGAAATGCATACCGCGGGCGAGCCGGTACGGCTGGTCGTGGGCGGCTTTCCGCAGATCCCCGGAAAGCGGATTCTGGATAAGCGCCGGTATGCCCGCGAGCATCTGGATCAATTGCGCCGACTTCTCATTTTCGAGCCGCGCGGCCATTTTGACATGTACGGCGTCATCCCGGTTCAACCCGATCATCCGGAAGCCGATCTCGCCGTGCTGTTCATCCACAATGAGGGCTACAGCACCATGTGCGGCCACGCGGTCGTCGCGCTGGGGCGTTGGGCGGTGGATCAGGGGCTCGTGCCCCTGGTGGAGCCGGAAACCATCGTCAAGATTCAGTGCCCCTGCGGGCTCGTTCGTGCGAAGGTTGCAGTGGAGAATGGCCGCGCCGGAGCGGTGCGCTTCGAGAGCGTGCCCGCCTTTGCATACGCTTTGGAACGGAGGGTGGAGGTCCCTGGAGCAGGACCTGTCACGCTTGATATCGGTTATGGCGGAGCCTTCTACGCGATCCTTCCCGCCGGGCAACTCGGGCTGGACGTCCGCAGGTCATCCGTGCGCGATCTCACCGATGCGGCCAGCCGCGTCTCGCAGGCGGTAAAGGAGCAGGTTTCGATCGAACATCCCGACGAACCGGATCTTGCATTTCTCTATGGGACCATTCTCACCGATGGCGGGGAGGGCGCCGGGGAGCCAAGCGCGAATGTCTGCGTCTTTGCCGAACGTGAAGTGGACCGCAGCCCGACCGGCAGTGGAGTGACGGCGCGCATCGCCATCCAATACGCCAAAGGGCAGATCGACCTGGGGCTCGAGCGGCGCTTCGAGAGCATCACAGGCGCCATTTTCACCGGCAGCGCACTGAGAGAGGCGAGCTCAGGCCCGCTCAAATCCGTGATCGTCGAGGTAGGCGGTCGCGCCTACTATACCGGCCGGTCGAGCTTTACCCTGGAGCCGGACGATCCACTCGGCCACGGCTTCCTTCTGCGCTGAAGGATCACGCCTTTCTCTCAGCGGCCGCACGGCCAGCGGAGGTGAGCTTGCAGACCAGCCAATCCGGCTTTAGCGGGTTGGTGAACCACGGCTCTGCCCAGCCATGATCGATGCAGGCACGGATGGTGCGAGAATTCACGCTCTGGCCATAGCGGTCGAATAGAGGCAGCTTTCCGCCGGGCTGATCCAGCCCGCGCTTCAGCCATTCGCGCTGCTCGGGCGTCGGCCATTGCCCGCGCGCGCCCACCTGAACGAGATCCGCTCCCTCAGCCATCGGCCAACGGCATAGGTCTAACCGCTCCCCCAACCCCCGCATCCTACGAGGGTCGGATGGAAGCCGCAATTCCGGGAAAAGGGGTGGATGAGGCATTCTTGCCGCTCGAAACGACGAAGGAGGGAGAAGGACCGTGGGCAGCCTGATCGTTGAAATCACGGCCGGATCGCCGGTAGAGGCTGAGCGGATTGGGCGTCTGCTGGTTGAGGAGCGGCTGGCTTCTTGCGTCAATTTCATCCCCGGTATCCGATCGATCTATCGCTGGAAGGGGCGGGTCGAGGAGGCCTCCGAGACGCTGCTTCTCGCCAAAACCGTCGAGGCCGCTCTTCCGGAGCTGATCGCGCGGGTGCGCGCGCTTCATTCATATGAGTGTCCCTGCATTACCGCGCTGCCGATCATCGGCGGCAACCCGGACTACCTCGTCTGGATCGAAGCGGAGTGCGCGCCAAGGAGCCCGCATGGGAGCCATGCCGGCTCGGACCGGTCGGCGGATTGAATCCTAGGGCTCGATCGCACAATCTCCAGCTGGTGAAACTCAACGGGCACTCATGAGCTCACGAGAGATGCAGATGGAGGGCGGCCGCGTCGATGGCCGGTCCCGCGTAGCGGTAGCGATCTTCGCCTCCGTGGGCCACACGCTTACCCATTTGCTGACCGCCTTCTATTTCGTCATCGTCCTCGCGATCGAGAGGGAGTGGGGCCGCTCCTATGCCGAGCTCATCCAGCTTTGGACATTCGGCTCCCTCTTGATGGGGCTCGGAGCCCTTCCTGCGGGTTGGCTCGCCGACCGCTGGAGCACCCGCGGCATGATGGTGGTGATGTTCCTTGGAATGGGCGCCTCGTCGGTGGTTTGCGGCATCGCCGACACGCCCGCGCTGCTTTGGCTCGGACTGACCGGGATCGGCCTTTTCGCGTCTATCTACCATCCCGTCGGGATCGCATGGCTGGTCGACACCGCGGTCAGGCAGGGCAAGGCGCTCGGCATCAACGGTATCTTCGGCAGCATCGGCGTAGCCGCCGCGGGGCTGGTCGCCGGCGGCTTGACCGATCTCTTCGGCTGGCGCGCCGCCTTCATCTTGCCGGGCCTGTTCACCATGGCTCTGGGCCTTGGCCTTATGGCCTGCCTTAAGCTTGGGCTCATGCCCTCCGAGCCGGGGGCGCGCAAGACGCACGGGCCGGAGGCACGCAATGGCGATATGTTGCGCGGTTTCCTCATTCTCACGGTCGGCATGGTCTGCGGCGGCCTGATCTGGCACTCGACCCAGACCGCTCTTCCGAAATTCTTCGCGGAGCGCATCTACGGCATCACTGGGGATGGGGTCTTCGGGATCGGCGCGCTGGTGGCGATCGTTTATGGCGTCTCGGCCTTCGTGCAGGTGGTCGGCGGGCACCTCGCCGACCGCTATCCACTGAAGCCGGTCTACATTCTTCTCTATGCGGTGCAGATTCCGCTGCTGGCCCTTGCGGCGGGGATGGCGGGCCTGCCTCTCGTCATGGTCGCGATCCTGATGGCGACCTTCGGCGGCGCTTCGCTCCCGGCGGAGAACATGTTGCTGTCGCGTTTCTCCCCGCAGCGTCACCGCAGCCTCGCCTTCGGAATCAAATACGTGATCTCGTTCGGCATCGCGCCGTTGGCGCTGCTTCTGGTTTCCATCGTTTACGAGCGCAGCGGTGGCTTCGGCGCGCTTTTCCTGATTCTGGCCGCCTTGGCGGCGGTGGTGACCCTAAGCGGGCTTTTGCTGCCGCAACCCCAGCGCACGGCGGCGACGCAACCGCTGCCGGCGGAATAGGGGCGCCGCAACCGGACAAGGCGCCCGCTTGCGAGAGCTCGCTCTATATTCTAGCAGTGGGCGCGGACGAGGCTGGTGGGAGGGGCCCCTATACTAGCCTCGATCGGGCCGCTGGCCTCCTCGGCGGTACCTCGAATTAACGAGCCGCTTGCGCCAGCGCCTGGTCGAGATCGGCGATGATGTCGTCCACATCCTCGATCCCGACCGAAATTCGCACGACCTCGGGGCCCACACCAGCGGCGACGCGCTCCTCCTCCGAAAGCTGTCGATGCGTGGTCGAGGCCGGGTGCAGGATCAGGCTGCGCGTATCGCCGATATTGGCGAGGTGCGAGATCATCTCGCAGCCTTCGACCACCTTGACGCCCGCCTCATAGCCGCCCTTGAGGCCGAAGGTGAAGAGCGCGCCCGGTCCTTTGGGCAGATATTTGCGCGCGAGGGCGTGATAAGGGCTCGTCTCCAATCCGGCATAGGAGACCCACGCGACCTGCGGATGGCCGGCAAGATACTCGGCGACGGCTTGCGCATTCTCGGTATGCTTCTGCATGCGCAGCGGCAAGGTCTCCGTTCCCATCAGGATGAGAAAGGCGTTGAAGGGCGAGAGCGCGGGCCCGAGATCGCGCAGGCCCACGGCCTTGGTCTGCATGGTCAGGGCAAAATCGCCGAAGGTCTCGGCGAAGGTGAGACCGTGATAGGCAGGCTCCGGCGCGCTCAAGGACGGGAACTTGTCGCTCGCGAACCAATCGAAGCGCCCGCTTTCGACGATCGCGCCGCCCAGCGAATTGCCATGTCCGCCGAGATACTTGGTCATCGAATGCACGACGATGTCGGCGCCCCAGTCGAAAGGGCGGCAGAGATAAGGCGTCGCCAGCGTGTTGTCGACGATGAGGGGGATGCCGGCGTCGCGCGCGATCGCCGCGATCGGCTCGAGATCAGCGACCGCGCCGCCGGGGTTGGCCAGGGATTCGACAAAAAGGGCCTTGCAGCGCGAGGTCAGCGCTTCGCGGAAGTTCTCGGGACGGTCGGGGTCGACGAAATGGACGCGCCAATCGAACTTCTTGAAGGTAAGGCCGAACTGTGTGACGGAACCGCCATAAAGCCGCTTTGAGGCTACGAATTCGTCTCCCGGCTGCATCAGCGCGAAAAAGGCGACGAGCTGCGCGGCATGGCCCGAGGCGGTCGCTGTCGCGCCGCGCCCGCCCTCAAGCGCGGCGATACGCTCCTCCAAGACCGATACCGTCGGATTGCCGAGGCGGCTGTAGACATAGCCGAAGGTCTGCAAATTGTAGAGCGAGGCGGCCTGATCGGCGTCGTCAAAGACATAGGCGACCGTCTGGTAGATCGGGGTTGCCCGAGCGCCGGTGGTCGCATCCGGCGTGGCTCCGGCATGCACGGCAAGCGTGGAGAAGCCTGGTTCTTTCGGCTTCTCACTCATCGCCTTGCCTCCAGCCGGCGCTTGCTGGAGATGATTCGGGAGTTGACGCCGCCCCAGCTCAGCTCGCGATTGAGGCGCCCATATTCGATCTTCGGGCAACGGTTCATGATCACCGTGAGCCCGGCCTCTTCTGCGCGCCGCGCGGCCGCATCATGGCGCACGCCGAGCTGCATCCACACAACCCTGGCGCCGATGGCGATGGCCTCCTCCACGATCGCCGGCGCCGCGGAGGAGGCGCGGAAGATATCCACCATGTCCACTTTATCCGGAATGTCTCGCAGCGATGCATATACCCGCTCGTTGAGGATCATCTCTCCGATCGCCCTCGGGTTCACCGGAATGACCCGGTAGCCCTTGATCTGCAGGTACTTCATCGCGAAATAGCTTGGCCGATTCCAGTCCGGGCTGGCGCCGACCATCGCGATGGTGTGCACTTCGCGCAAGATGCGGCGGAGGAGGACATCCGGATAGTAATCGTGATCCATGGGGCTCAGCGACCGCGCCAGATCGGCCGGCGCTTGGTCAGGAAGGCGTCGATCCCTTCCCGCACATCCTCGGCCATCATATTACAGGCCATGGTTTCGCCGGCGATTGCGTAGGCTTGCTCTAACTCCTCGCCCTGGATCGCATGAAAAAGACGCTTGCCGGTCGCCACGGCCAGCGGCGACTTGGCGCAAATTTTTTCAGAAAGCTCGGTTACCGCCTCGTCGAGCCGATCGCGCGCCACCACACGGTTGACCAGGCCAAGACGCTGCGCCTGGTCGGCATCGATGAAATCGCCGGTGATCAGCATTTCGAAGGCGGGCTTCTTCGGCACGGAGCGGGTCAGTGGCACCGCCGGCGTGGAGCAGAAGAGGCCGACATTAATGCCGGAGGTGGCGAAGCGCGCATCCTCGGATGCAATGGCCAGATCGGCTACCGCGACAAGCTGGCAACCGGCGGCAGTGGCGATGCCTTGGACCCGCGCGATCACCGGCTGCGGAATTTCGACGATGCGGCGCATCAGGGCGGTACACTTGCCGAAGAGCGTGCGATACCAGTCCTGATCGGGTCGGCCCAGCATTTCCTTGAGATCGTGCCCGGCGCAAAAATTGTCGCCGCTGCCGGCCAGCACGACCACGCGCGCCAGCCCATCGTTGCCGATCGCCTCGAGCTCGGCAGTCAAGGCATCCAGCATCGCCTCGGTAAGCGCATTGAACTGCCTCGGCCGATTGAGCGTGAGCGTGATGACGCCGTTTCGCTGGGTTCGAAGCAGAAACTGCTCGGTTTCGCTCACTTGTTGGGGCAAACTCGCCATGCGATCGGGGTTCCGCGGGATCTTGTTCGAGACGCATTGTCTGCCGGCGCGATCCGAAAGCAAGCGGAAAGGCTTCCGCTTGATGGTAATATATTACCGCTGTTGATTTTCGAGCATTTCCGCGCCGTTGCGATTGACAGAAACACGCTTCTTGGCTATCAGTCCCACGTCGCGCGAATGCGCTAGAGCGGCCGTCCGGCCCTCGGCCCACCCGATCCTGAGACACAGTATGAGAACCGTATCGCTGAAGCCTGCCGATATCCACAAGAAGTGGATCGTGATCGATGCTGAGGGCGTCGTGCTCGGTCGGCTTGCCGCCTTCGTCGCCAATCGGCTGCGCGGCAAGCATTTGCCAGCCTACACCCCGCATGTCGATTGCGGTGACAATGTGATCGTGGTCAATGCCGACAAGGTCCGACTGACCGGGCGCAAATTGACAGACAAGGTTTTCCATTGGCACACGGGCTATCCGGGCGGCATCAAGGAGCGCACAATCGGGCGGATACTCGGCGGGCGCTTTCCCGAGCGCGTTGTTGAGAAGGCGGTGGAACGCATGGTCCCGCGCGGGCCGCTCGGCCGCAAGCAGATGGGCAATCTGAAGATTTATTCGGGCCCGGAGCATCCCCACGCCGCTCAATCGCCCGAGAAGATCGACCTTGGCGCACTCAATCCCAAGAACAAGCGGACGGCTTGAGTTCCATGGCTCAGCAGACTCAATCCCTCGCCGATCTCAAGGACCTGACCCGCGCGCCGGAAGCCGATGTTACCCGCGCGCCCAAGCTCGACGCGAAGGGCCGCGCCTATGCCACCGGGCGACGCAAGGACGCTGTGGCGCGAGTGTGGGTGCAGCCTGGCTCCGGCCGGATCACAGTCAACGGCCGTGATTGGCAGGTCTATTTCGCCCGGCCCGTTCTGCGCATGCTGATAAATCAGCCCTTCCAGGCGATCAACCGCAGCAACCAGTATGATGTGATTTGCACCGTCATTGGCGGCGGCCTGTCGGGACAGGCGGGGGCCGTGCGGCATGGTATCAGCCGCGCCTTGACCAATCGCGAGCCGGAGCTTCGGCCGGTCCTCAAAGCCGGCGGCTTCCTCACCCGCGACGCCCGTGTGGTCGAGCGCAAGAAGTACGGCAAACGCAAGGCGCGTCGCAGCTTCCAATTCTCGAAGCGCTAGCGTCCGGCGCTTCGCCGAGGGACTTCGGAAAGGGGGCGCCGACCGGCGCCCCTTCTGCTTCGTGTGCCTCTTGGGGAGATGGGCAAAGATGGCCTTGGGTGACAATCGGATCCGCATCGGTATTCTCGGAGCCAGCGGCTACACCGGAGCAGAGTTGATCCGCATTCTGGTTCGCCATCCGGCGGCCGAGATCCGACTGCTCTCCGCCGAGCGATCCGCCGGCAAGCCGGTCGAGGCCGTGTTTCCACATTTGTCAGGCCTTGATCTGCCACGGCTGATCCATATCGATGACGCCGACTGGTCGGCGCTCGACGCGGTATTCTGCGCGCTTCCCCACGGCACGACGCAGGAGGTCGTCTCGGCGCTGCCGGATCACCTCAAGCTGGTGGATCTATCGGCCGATTTTCGGCTGCGTGATCTTGCCGCCTACGAGACCTGGTACGGCCATGCGCACCGTGCGCCGGCGCTGCAGCGCGAGGCGGTCTACGGCCTGACCGAGATCAAGCGCGATGCGATCAGGACCGCACGGCTCTGCGCCAATCCCGGTTGCTATCCGACGGCTGCGCAGCTCCCGCTGGCGCCGCTGCTCGAGGCGGGGTTGATTTCCGCCGAGGATATCGTCATCGACGCCAAGTCGGGCGTCAGCGGAGCGGGGCGGGCGGCCAAAGAGGGTTCGCTCTTCGCCGAGGTGAGCGAGGGCATTCACGCCTATGGTCTGGCCAGTCATCGTCACGCGCCGGAGATCGAGCAGGGTCTTGGCGAGGCAGCGGCGCGTCCGGTGACCGTTACTTTCACTCCGCATCTGGTGCCGATGAACCGCGGCATTCTCGCGACGATTTATGTTCGTCTCGCGAACGGGGAAAGCGCGGCCGAGTTGCGCCGTGTGCTCGCTCAGCGCTACGAGGGCGAACCCTTCGTACAGGTGCTCCCGCTCGGCGTCGTGCCGGCGACGCGCCATGTGCGGGGCTCCAACCACTGTCTCATCGGCGTCGTCGCCGACCGGGTCCCGGGGCGGGCGATCCTGGTGTCGGCGATCGACAATCTGGTGAAGGGCGCTTCCGGTCAGGCTGTGCAGAACCTGAATCTCATGTGCGGCCTGTCGGAAACGCTCGGCCTGGAGCAGCCGGCCCTGTTCCCATGAAGCCCTTGATCCTGCCCTTCAAGGGTGTGACTCCGAAGATCAGCCCGAGCGCCTTCATCGCGCCCACCGCCGCCGTCATCGGCGATGTCGAGATCGGCGATGAGGCAAGCTTATGGTTCGGGGTGATCGTGCGCGGCGATGTGAACGCCATCCGCATCGGCGCGCGAACGAATATCCAGGACGGCACCGTCGTCCATGCCGCAACCGACAGCTTCGCCACGCAGATTGGCGCCGAAGTCACGATAGGTCACGCGGCCGTCATCCATGCATGCAGGATCGAAGCTCGAGCCTTCGTCGGCATCAAGGCGGTCGTGCTTGACGGGGCGGTCGTGGAAGCGGGCGCTATGGTCGCGGCCGGGGCGCTGGTGGGCCCCGGCAAACGCATTCCCTCGGGTGAACTTTGGGCCGGCAATCCAGCGCGCTTCCGACGCAAGCTCGGCCCCGAGGACGAGCGCAACTTTGGATGGATCGCCGCGCATTATGTTGAACTGGCCGGGACTTATGGGCCGAGATCAAGACCGCGACGTCCCAGGAGTAACGATAACACCGCGGCACGGTAATGCTGATTGGCGATGACGGCCTATGGCACTGGGCCAGCTTCGACCACGGTCGCGCCATGACAGCAGTTGGAAGGACATCATGGCGACCCAGTATCCCGATGATTTCGTCGCCAGCATTGAGTGGATCAGCGGCGAGGGGTTCCTCTCGCCCGGCGGGCCAGCGGAAGTGCGCGCGCTTCTCGAAGGTGTCGACCTTGCCGGACAGCGCGTGCTCGATATCGGCTGCGGGCTGGGGGCGATCGATGTCTTGCTGGTTCGCGAGCATGGCGCCGCCGACGTCGTCGGCATCGACGTCGAGCCGCAGCTCGTGGCGCGCGCGGCCGCGACCGCAAAGAAGGCCGGGCTGTCGGACCGAGTAGAGATCCGGTTGGTGACACCCGGCCCGCTTCCCTTCCCCGACGATTCCTTCGACGTGGTGTTCAGCAAGGACTCCATAATCCACATTCCCGACAAGCCCACGCTATATATCGACGTGCTGCGGGTGTTGCGGCCGGGCGGCTGGTTCGTCGCCAGCGACTGGCTTTACGGGGGCGGGCCGGTGCTGTCCACGGCGATGCGGGCATGGCTTGAGCTGGTGCATCTGGATTTTGTGTTCGAAACGCCGGCCAACAGCGCCGCAATCCTGGAGGCCGCCGGCTTCGAGGAAGTCTCGCTACGCGACCGCAACGCGTGGTACCGCGGGGAGGTCCGCCGCGAGATCGAGTTGGTCAGTGGCAAGAACTACGACCGCCTCGTCGGTGCCCTCGGCCCGGAGATCGCGGCGCGGCGGCTGCTGATCTCGACCCACAAATTGCCCATCGTCGAAAGTGGCGAGCTCCGCCCTAGCCACCTGCGCGCCCGCAAACCGCGATGAGCTTGGCGCAACTGTCGGCTGGAGAGGGTCTGAGTCGGCAGGCGCGCGATCTACTCGCCCCGATCTATGGCTGGCCTCGGGCCAGAGTAGGAAGAATCACGGCCTTCGCGCCATGTCCCCTTGTCGGCCAACTCCAGAAACAGGCATGAGGCCGACGGAATTGGGGGAGATATGATCCAGCTTCTAAGCTGGCTCAAAATAGAGAAGGTTGCATTTCAGTCGCCGGTTTTCCGTTTCCGACTTCTTCGGCCCGCCTATTGAAGCATCACTTTCACATACGATCCCGGCGCGGGCTCGATGGGCTTCAACTTACCGTCGCCGGGCTTGCGGGCCTTGACCTCGCCGCCGGAGAACTCGGCGATCCAGTGCTGCCAACTCGGCCACCAAGAGCCCGCATGCTGCTCGGCCCCGGAGAGCCACCTGTCCGGATCAGCCGGCAGTTCCGCATTGGCCCAGTGACAGTATTTGTTTGCCGTCGGTGGATTCACCACGCCTGCGATATGCCCCGATGCGGAGAGCACGAATGTCCTCGGACCCTTGAAGAGCTGCGTGGCCGCGTAGGTCGATCGCCAGGGCGCGATATGGTCTTCCTTCGTTGAGAGGATGAAGGCCGGAGTGGTGATCTTGCGCAAGTCGAGGGGCACGCCCTTCAGCGTGATTCCGCCCGGCTTAACCAGCAGATTCTCCTGGTACATCTTGCGCAGATAAAAACTGTGCATCTCGGCCGGCATGCGGGTCGAATCGGCGTTCCAGTAAAGCAGGTCGAAGGGGAAGGGGTCCTTGCCGAGGAGATAGTTGTTGACGACGAAGCTCCAGATCAGGTCGTTGGCGCGCAGCATGTTGAAAGTCGTCGCCATCTCGTGGCCTTCCAGATAGCCGCGCTTTTCCATCTTCTCCTCGAGAACGGTCAGCTGCTCCTCGTCAATGAAGACGCCGAGCTCGCCCGGTTCGGAGAAATCGACCATCGATGCAAGATAGGTTGCGCTCTTGAGGCGATCGTCCTTTTGCGCCGCCATCCAGGCGAGCGTGGCAGCCAGAAGAGTGCCGCCGAGGCAGTAGCCGACCGCATTGACATCGCGTTCGCCGGTCGCCTGCTCGATCGCGCCGAGCGCGGCCAGCGGACCCTCGACCATGTAGTCTTCGAAGCTTTTCTGCGCCAGCGTCTCGTCGGGATTGACCCAGGATGCGACGAAGACGGTGTGGCCTTGCTCCACCGCCCATTTGATGAAGGAATTGGCCGGCCGCAGATCGAGGATGTAGTACTTGTTGATCCAGGGCGGCAGGATCAGCAACGGCCGCCGGGCCACCCGATCGGTGGCGGGGTCGTACTGCAGCAGCTGCATCAGGTCGTTCTGGTAGATCACTTGTCCGGGCGTCACCGCGATGTTTTGACCAACCTTGAACGCCTCGATATCGGTCATGCTGATGGAGAGCCGGCCTTTGCCGCGCTCGAGATCCTTCAGCAGATTCTCAAGCCCCTTGACCAGGTTCTCTCCACCACTCTCCAGCGTCGCTTTCAGAACTTCGGGATTGGTCATGACGAAGTTGGACGGCGCCATCGCGTCCACGAACTGGCGCGTGTAGAAATCGACCTTCTTCGCGGTCTTGTCGTCCAGCCCCGCCACGTCCCTCACCGTGGACTGCATCCAGCGGGCGGTCAGGAGGTAGGATTGCTTGATGAAGTCGAATAGCTGGTTCTCGCTCCAGGCCTCGTGCTTGAAGCGGCGGTCGTCCTTGCTTGGCTCGATGACCGGCTCGGTCTCTTGGCCCAGCATGCGGCGCGTGGTGCTCTGCCAGAGTTTCAGATAATCCTGCCAGAGCGTCATCTGCGCCTGCATGAGCTTAGCCGGATCGGCCATCATGCGGGCGGTCATCTCGAGGAAGGTGCGGCCGAGACTGAGCGGGTCGGCTTGGATGGGGTGCCCGCCGTTGGCCTGGCGGCGGAGAAACTCGGTCACCAGCCGCTGGCTGCGGCCGGCGATGCGGGCCATGGATTTCGACAGCTCGACCGGATCCGGCAGCTTGGTTTCGGGCCGCTGTTGATCGTTCATTGGCTGGTCCTTAAATTCCCGCCTCGGGTGGCGCGGGAGGCAACGCCGGCCTGGCTTATAGATAGTCAATGGCATTGATAATCAAAGAGGTCGGCCAATGCAAAAGGTGAGGCCGCGCATGGCCTGCAAGCTGGGAAAGACGGGTATTGCGGCACTGCTGTTCTGGGCCGCCACGGGATGCACGGCCATCGACTCGGGACTGGGCGATGTGCCGGGCGCCGACCAGCCCTTTCCGAACCTGGCCAGCGTTCCCGAGCGGCCGATCGGCTACTCCACCGCTGCGGAGCGCGGCGCCCTCCAGGACCGGCTGGCCCTCGACCGCGCGGCCGCCGCTCCGCTTGGATCGGCTTCGGCTGGAACGTCGGCGGCGCCGCAACCTGACGGCGGCGAAGAGACCGTGGAGCTGCCGCTTACCGGGATCGACGAACGCGACATTGCGGGCGGGGGCTGGCTGAACGAGAAGCTGCCGCAAAAACCGGCCCGCGCACTGGCGGGGCTGGTCTTCTTCGACAATGGTTCGGCGGAGCTGAAGCCGAAGGGACGGGACGTGCTGCGCGCCCTCGCCGCGCTGCAACGCGACAAGGGTGGCGTGCTGCGCTTGGTCGGCCATGCCAGCAGCGTATCCACTGCCTCCGACCCGGCCGAGCGGGCGGAGATCAATGACCGCGTCGCGCGCCGGCGGGTGGAGGCCGCGGCCGCCGAGCTGCGCCGGCTCGGACTCGCCGCCGACCAGATCCAGCTTGCAGCAACGGGCGCCGAGGCGCCGGCCTATGACGAGGCGACGCCGCTTGGCGAGGCCGGCAACCGCCGGGTGGAGATCTATCTGGAGCTGTGAGCGTTCAGGCGCCCGGCTTGGCTATCATCAGCCAGAATATTGCGAGCAGGGCGAGGAAGGCGGGCCAGCCGAGCGCGTACCAGATCCGAATGATCCGGTAATAAGCCGGGGGCAGCGCCTGATCCGATACGGCCGCGTCCTGCGCTAGGTCGCGGACTCGAAGCTGCAGCAGGGCCACAATCACCCAGCACGAACCTGCGATGGCATAGAGACTGTAGGTGGCGATCAGCCAAGTCGCGAATGGGTCATGCCCGCCGAGCCAGATCAACCCCACGCCGCTTGTCGGTTGAACGATGCCGGAGGTGAGCGTGAACCACCAATCGGCGCGGACCGTGTTCCTCGCCGCCACGGCGATGGCGGGAACCGCGCCCGAACGATGCGTCATCCACAGATGCGCTGCCGTGCCGAGTCCGGTTCCGAACAGCACCGTGGCACTGAGGATATGAACCCACTTGAGGAGCAGATAGCCGTCCATGCGGGCCTACCGCTCATCCCCAACGGCGACCAGGACGAGTGTCGCGAGCATTACGATCGGCGTCTTGGCCAACCCGCCTAACGGATCCAGCCACAACTCGGGAGCCACCGTTCCGAGAATCACCAGATAGCCCGCCGTGACCGCCAGCATGGTGAGGCAGACCCGCGCGATCCGATGCGCAAGGAGAAGCCATGCCCCCATTGCCAGATCGAGCAGTCCCGCCGCGACCCAAGCGGAAGGCCGAAGGAGATCGGGGATTCCGGCAGCTCCCAACAGTGCGTCGCCCTCGGCGCGGGGCATGAGGAACAGCACCGCCAGCCCGGTCCAGATCCAGAAGAGGGCGAGCCCTAGCCGAAGCAGTGGGCGCAGAAAGAAGAGCCGTGCATGCCACAGGTCCTGGACGGTGGACGGCCGCGCAGTGAGAGCATCGGACATTCTGCGCGGACGTATGCCGGTTGTGGTGATGTAAGGCGCCAAGTCGCCTGCATTGCCATGTAGCAGCTGCTCCACCGCCGTTGTACGAAGCGGACCTGCGCCAATGAGGTCGCCGAGCATCGCCGCCGCCCGCACTAGCATCATGGGTGTGTGAACCAAGCGCGCGGGCTTTAACCCGAGCCAGGCGCGCAGGCTGGCTGCGATCGCCGCCGTGTCGAGCCGCTCGGGCCCGACCGGCTCCAGGACGAGTTGCGACAGGCGCGGTTCGTGCAGGAGGAGCGCCACCGTCTCGGCGAGATCGTCGAGATAAATCGGCTGAAAGACTTGGTTGCCGCGCCCGGGCACTGGAGTGATCCAGGGAAGCGCGGCGAGCGCGCGCAGAAGAGAGGTGCCTCCGTGCGATCCCTCGCCATAGACCAGGGACGGCCGGAGGATCACCCAATCGAGGTCGAGGGTTTTAAGATCTTCCTCGGCCGCATGCTTGGTGCGTGCATATTCGGTGCCGGCCGCCGGATCGGCGCTGATGGCCGAGAGGTGGATCACCCGTCGGCAGCCCGCCTGCAGGCACGCCCGGTACAACGCCACCGGCGCATCACGATGGATCGCGGCGAGCCTTTGAGTGCGCGACGACTGCAGCGCCCCGGCGCAATTGATTACAGCCTCGATCCCCTCCAGCGACACGCGCCAGTCGTCCGGTTTCACGAACCGGTTGAGATCGACCGGGATCGCCTCGATCGCGGGAAACCGGCGCCGCAGCCGCGCCGGATCGCGGACCGCGGCCCGGACCTGATGCCCCTCCGACAACAATCGACCGAGGATGCGCGAGCCGATGAAACCGTTGGCGCCGAGAATGAGAACACGCATGGGCGAAGACCTATGCCACAGCGACGCTTACATTAGATTACTTTGATGGGAGTCCGAAGGGGCCGAACTTGAACTTGTGCCTCCGAGCCGCTATCGCTCTCTGCCTCTGTCCCCGCCCGCTACGTCGTTTCAAGGATAAGAGCCCCATGCCCGCCGCTCAGCCGCTCACCATTGCGATCGCCGGCCTCGGCACGGTCGGGGCGGGGGTATTGCGGCTCCTGACCCAGAATGCCGGTCTGATCGGTCGCCGCGCCGGGCGGCCGCTCCAGGTGGTGGCGGTGTCGGCGCGCGACCGCGCCCGCAACCGGGGCGTCGATCTCGGGCCGATCGCCTGGTTCGGGGACGCCGTAGCCATGGCGCGAGAGGCTCCGGCTGAGATCCTCGTCGAGCTGATCGGCGGTGCCGAGGGGGCCGCGCGCGCCGCGGTCGAGGCGGCCATGGGTCATGGACGCTCCGTCGTCACCGCCAACAAGGCTCTGCTCGCCCATCACGGGACGACGCTGGCGCGCCTGGCCGAGGCAAAGGGGGTTGCTCTCTCCTTCGAGGCGGCGGTGGCGGGCGGCATTCCCGTCATCAAGAGCATCAAGGAAGGCCTCGCTGGCAACCGTGTGCAAAGCGTCTACGGCATCCTCAACGGCACCTGCAATTACATTCTCAGCGCCATGCGCCAAAGCCGGCGCGGCTTCGCCGAGATGCTGGCGGAGGCGCAGCGGCTGGGCTATGCCGAGGCCGACCCCTCGTTCGACATCGACGGGCTCGACACCGCCCACAAACTCGCCATCCTTGCCGGCCTCGCCTTCGGTGCGGAGATCAATCTCGCCGGCGTGCATGTCGAGGGGATCCGGTCGATGAGCCTGATCGATTTCGACTATGCCGACGAACTCGGTTTCCGTATCAAGCTGCTCGGCATCGCGCGGCGCACCGAGCACGGGCTGGAGCAGCGCGTTCACCCGGCCATGGTGCCGGCCGGCACCCCTATCGCCCATGTGGATGGCGTCTTCAACGCCGTGGTGACCGAAGGCGATTTCGTCGGCCGCACGCTGATGGAAGGGCGGGGTGCTGGTGCCGGCCCGACCGCCTCGGCGGTGGTTGCCGATCTCATCGACCTTGCCCTTGGTGACCGGCGGCCGACCTTTGGCGTTCCCGCCTCCGAGCTGGCGCCCATCCCCGCTTCGCCAATGGACCGCCACCGCGGCGCCTATTACATCCGGCTAATGGTGGTCGATCGGCCGGGCGTCATCGCCGACGTCGCCGCGGCTCTGCGCGACGAGGAGGTGTCGCTCGAAGCGGTGCTTCAACGCGGGCGCGACCCGGGAGAGGTGGTGCCGGTGGTTCTGACCACCCACGAGACCGAGGAGGCGCGGATGCGCCGCGCGCTCGCGCGGATCGCGCGCCTCGATACGGTCCTGGAGCCCCCGCACATGATCCGCATCGAAGCGCTATAGTCGAGAGCCCAGTACCACGCACCCAAGCCCGAGCCTCGCCTATACCTCGGAGCATCTCCCCCGCCATTGCGGGTTGGATCAAGATGCGTATGCGCTGTTGTGATAGGGATCGCCTGATGATCCTTTCCGGCGGTTTCTGCCGACGGCATCTGAAGGGAAGCGTCGACTGAAGTTCAGGTCCTGGGTTGAGCCGGTTGCCTGGCTCGGCTGCCTTTTGTTGCCGGCGGCCGGATGCACCATCGTGCCAACCGACGCCTATGTGAACGAGCCGGCGGCGAGCGCGGAAGCGACGGGCCCAGGGACGCTGATCGCGACGATGGCGGTTCCCTGGAGCCTCGACTTTCAATGCGCCGACAGCGCGACCTGTCCCACAAACGAGGAAGTGGCGGCCTGTCGCCACTGGCTCTTCTATGGCGGCGAAGGCGATCCCTGCGCGGGCATCCCGCGAGACTCGAACTTCGTCGCCCTGACCCTGTCGGGCGGGGGCACGCGCTCTGCCGTGCTTTCGGCGGCGATCATGTTCGAGCTGCAGCGCTTGAGCATCCTGCGCAGCGTCGATGTGATCTCCTCCGTATCGGGAGGCTCGCTTACCGCGGCCCTCTATGCCGCGAGCTGCGACCCGGACGCGGATTGTCAGGCCAATGTCGCACAGTCCGATCGGGTCTACTGGAATGAACGGGAGATCCTGGGGATGCTGCGGCACAACTTCATGGGCGACTGGGCGGTGTCGCTTCTCTTCAATCCCGTTTACGTGGCCAGGTACATGACGACCTATTTCAATCGCAACGACGTGATGGCCGATGCGCTCGCCGACCGCCTCTACACACGCTCGACCGGCTTCTTCTCCGCCAATGACGGTTTGACCTTCGCGCAACTGAATCCGCGACGCCCCAACCTGATCCTCGGCGCGACCGACGTGACGACAAGCCCTGAGGAGTATGGTCTGCCTGGCAGATGCTTTCAGTTCACGCTGGAGCATTTCCAGGGTCCCGGCGCGAGCGCCATCGTGAGTGAGCGGAACATCAATTCCGATCTCGACCGCTATCCGCTGGCTTATGCAGTCATGGCCTCCAATGCCTTCCCGGGCCTCTTCCAATACGAGAACCTGCGCGATTTCAGCCCGTCCTCCGACGGGCGCGTGCGATATGTGCACCTGGCCGATGGCGGGATCCGGGACCAAGTGGGCCTGGTCCCGATCAACAGCATCCTCAAGGGCATGCTCTCGCCCGACGGGACAGTTGCGGACACCTGCGACGTCACGCGCGGAGAGGACGATCGCAGCGAGCTTACGACCATCGAGGCAGACCGTCGGATCATCCTGTTCATCGTCGATGCGGCCAATCCGCCGCAGGGGGGCGATGAGTTCGATCCGGATGCGCGCTCCGGGTTCCTCGACAACCTGCCGCTCGGAAAGGCGCTGGCCGCCGTGGATACAATCATCGACGATCAGCGCGCGCTTCGCGGAGCCGAGTTCGCCGAGACGCGCGCCAAGCTGACGCGGGCCTTGGGCGGAGACCCGCGCTGCTGCCGCGTGATCGTGTTCACCGTGCACAATTACCTGAAACGCCTCGGCCCGAGAACGAGGCCCGAGGTCTACAACTACGCGATCGAGCAGCTGGATCGGGAGCTGTACAAACGGATCACGCGGGACATGCCGCTCGGATTGAATGTCGCTCACCGCGATCTGTGCGTCTTGCGCCAGACGGCGCGCACGCTGGTCGGTCGGATGTCGGCCGAGCTTTGCCGAGACGGCCGGCTTTTGGATACGGGCATCGCCTGCGCGCCCTCGTCGGTCCTGAGCGATGAATATGACTGCGCCGAGCAGCCCTGAGACCGTGCGCCGGATCGACTTTCCCAAACGCCTCGGCCGCTCCGCTCCGGCAGCCCCTTGCCGGTCGCGGCGATTGCACGCCTAATAGGACCGAAGGCGACAGAGCGTTCGGAGGAGGCCATGAGCAGCAAAGGCTCGGTGATGGACCGCAACCTCGCGCTGGAGGCGGTGCGGGTCACGGAGGCGGCGGCGCTCGCGGCCTCGCGGCTGATGGGCCGGGGCGATGAAAAGTCCGCCGACCAGGCGGCGGTCGATGCGATGCGCCGGGCCCTCAATGGCCTGTCGATCCGCGGCCGTGTCGTCATCGGCGAAGGCGAGCGCGACGAGGCGCCCATGCTCTTCATCGGCGAGGAGGTCGGCAGCGGCGAAGGGCCGAAGATCGACATCGCCCTCGATCCCTTGGAAGGCACCACCATCACCGCCAAGGGCGGACCCAACGCGCTGGCGGTGGTCGCGATGGCGGAGGAGGGCGGGTTCCTCAACGCGCCCGATGTCTATATGGACAAGATCGCGGTCGGCGGCGGGCTGCCCGATGGGGTGGTCGATCTCGATGCCGATCCGGGAAAGAATCTCCGCGAGCTGGCCAGAGCCAAGAAGGTCCACATTTCCGATCTCGTGGCCTGCATCCTCGATCGGCCGCGCCATGCCGAGCTGATCGCCAAGGTACGCTCGGCGGGCGCGCGCATCATGCTGATCTCCGACGGCGATGTCTCGGGCGTGATCGCAACCTCGAGGCCGGAGAGCGGCGTCGACATCTATCTGGGCTCCGGGGGCGCGCCGGAGGGCGTGCTGGCCGCGGCGGCGCTGCGCTGCATCGGCGGCCAGATGCAGGGGCGGCTCATCTTCCGCAACGAGGAGGAGAAGGCGCGGGGCCGGCGCTGGGGCTTGACCGACCTCGACCGCAAATATGCGATGCCCGACCTCGCCAAGGGCGATGTCATGTTCGCCGCGACAGGCGTCACCGACGGCACCATGCTGCGGGGTGTCCGCCGCTTTCATGGCGGGGCCGCCACGCATTCGATGGTCATGCGCTCGAAGTCGGGCACGGTGCGGGTGATCGAGGCGACCCACAATTTCGAACGCAAGACCGGATTTGATCCGGTTGACCGGTGAGAGCGAATCGGCGCATCTGAATCGGCAGCTCTAAACGAGCCAAGACCTTGCTTTCCCTCCCCCTCAAGGGAGGAGGGGGAATAGCAGCAGTGGCGCGTAGATGGCTCTCCTCCCCTTAAGGGGACCTTTGCAGAATGGGTGACCTCGCCCTTCGAGCCTCGCTTACGCTCGCACCTCAGGGTGAGGTCGCCGAAGCAAAACCGCCTCATCCTGAGGTGCCCGCCGCAGGCGGGCCTCGAAGGAGAGGCGGTTTCGCAAAGGTTCCCTTAAGGGGAAAGGTGAGGATCAGTTCAGGGGACGCATAAGGATGGGGACTGTGTTGGGGGTGGAGCGGTCGGTCTCGGGACGGCTCTGGCGTGAGCGGCTTGAGGATTGGAGCCTCGCCACGAAACTCGCGCAAACCCATGGCCTGCCGGAGATCGTCGCCCGCGTGCTGGCGGCGCGCGGCGTCACCGCGGGCCTGGTCGAGACCTTCCTCAAGCCGACCTTGCGCGCGCTTCTGCCCGATCCCTCACGGCTTCGCGACATGGACCGGGCGGCCGGCCGGCTCGCGCGCGCCATCGAAACCGGCGAAGCGGTCGCCGTCTTCGGAGATTACGATGTCGACGGAGCGACCTCCGCGGCCTTGCTCCACCGGTTCTTCAAGGCGGCCGGGCGGCCGCTCCGGCTCTATATCCCGGACCGGATGCGCGAGGGCTATGGGCCCAATGCGCCCGCGCTCCGCCGCCTCAAGGACGAGGGAGTGAGGCTGGTGGTGACGGTCGATTGCGGGATCACCGCCTATGCTCCCCTGGCCGAGGCGGCCGAGATCGGGCTCGACGTCATCGTCGTCGATCATCACGTGGCCGAGGCGGAGCTGCCGCGGGCGGTAGCCGTGGTCAATCCCAACCGGCTGGATGAAAGCGGAGCCTTGCGCCAGCTTGCGGCGGTCGGGGTGGCCTTCCTTCTCGCGGTCGCGGTCAACCGCGAGCTGCGGGGCGCCGGATGGTGGACGCAATCGCGACCGGAACCGGATCTCCTCGATTGTCTCGACCTGGTCGCACTTGGAACGGTGTGCGACGTGGTGCCGCTGACCGGCCTCAACCGCGCGCTGGTGACGCAAGGGCTGAAGGTGATGGCCGGGCGCCGCTCGACCGGCCTTGCGGCGCTGGCCGATGCGGCGCGGCTGACGGAGCGCCCCGGCGCTTTTCATTGCGGTTTTCTGCTGGGACCGCGCGTCAATGCCGGGGGCCGGGTCGGCGATGCCGAGCTCGGCGTGCGGCTCTTGACCTCCGAGGACCCGGCGGAAGCGGCGGCGATCGCTCAGCGCCTCGACCGCCTCAACGAGGAGCGTCGCGCCATCGAGCAGACGATGCTCGAGGAGGCGATCGGCGCGCTCGAGGCCGAGGCCGAGCCCGGCGCCAAGCTCGCCTTCGTCGCGCGGCGCGGCTGGCATGCCGGCGTTATCGGCATCGTCGCGAGCCGGGTGAAGGAGCGCTACGCCCTTCCGGCGGTGGTAGCGGCAATCGAAGAGGACGGCACCGCGAAAGGCTCGGGCCGTTCGGTGCGCGGCGTCGATTTGGGCAGCGCGGTCCTGGCGGCGCGGCAATCGGGCCTCTTGATCAACGGCGGCGGGCACGCGATGGCGGCCGGCTTCACCGCGCGGGCGGAAGATCTGCCAGCGCTCAAGGCATTCCTTTCCGAGCGGTTGGCGCGGCAGATCGATGAGGGCGGTTTCGTGCCGACGCTGGGCATCGACGGGGTGCTGCAGCCGGGCGGCGCCACGGTCGAGTTGACGCAGATCCTCGAGCAAGTGGGCCCGTTCGGCGCGGGCAATGCCGAGCCGCGCTTCGCGTTCCCGGCGGTGCGGCTGACCAAGGCCGAGCCGGTGGGAGAAAACCATGTGCGCTGCATTCTCATCGGCAGCGAGGGTGGCAGGTTGAAGGCGATCGCCTTCCGCGCGCTGGGCACGCCCTTGGGCGATGCGCTTCTCCAGGCGCGCGGCGCCGCCATCCACCTCGCCGGGCATCTCAGGGCCGATATCTGGCAGGGACAGGCCACAACGCAGCTCCTGATCGAGGACGCGGCGGCGGTGGCATAAGGGGCGGAGGCCGACTGCCAGCCCTCGCTACTCCCTCGGCGACCGCAGGCGGGCCAGGACGGCCGCGGCCAGAAAGCGGTTGCCTCCAACTCGGCCAATGGCTTAGAAGACCCCGCGTCTTTCAAGCCGGCATGCGGGGGCGAACATGGTTCCCCCACGTGTCCCGCGCCGCCTCGTCCCCATCGTCTAGAGGCCTAGGACACCAGCCTTTCACGTTGGTAACACGGGTTCGAATCCCGTTGGGGACGCCAATTATTGCGCACCATCTCATTAATCGGGGCACCTGTAACGCCAATGTATTGGAGATAGGGACTCGATGTGTATATGACTACACTGAATGCCCGGATGTTGATTTGAAAGTGGAGAAGCGAGGGGGAGTATTCTATTTTTTGCACAAGAACGGAAATCCATACTAGAAGTTATTGCGACCATTTTGGGTGGTTGGGACAATTGCCACAATTCGTCTCAGCTCACTACCTCCGTCAAAAGACCGAAAGATCCCTGCGGTCGAGCCCAGCCCATGTGACGGGCATCCGCTTCCAGCAGGATTGCGACTCTTCACGCGAGGCTGCTTGCGACTTCGTTACCTCCCATCGTATCTGAATTGCCTCATCACACCTGCCCTAAGAGTCGCTGCCATGAGCGATAGGAGATTGCCCGTCATTCCGGAGGCGCCAAGAGGCTGGACCTTGTCCGAGGCTTTGAAGAAATGGGGCGATCCCAAAGCCGTCCAAGAGATGATCGCGCTGAGATCGGGGGGCTATGATGGCCCGATGATATTCTCCCTGGAGGGTTTTCTATCAGCAGGTGCCGAGACGGCGTGTCCGCTGCCAATACTAGCTTTACCGATCGCTTCGCCCGGCTAAGCGCCACATAAAGGAGTCGCGCGCCGAGCATGTCATCCGAATACTGGTGGCGATCGACAGGGCAAAGCAGCACGTGATCGAAATCCAGCCCCTTGGCCTTGTGGATCGTGCTCACCATTTGCGGCGGCCATTTCCGCCGCCGCCTTATGCGGCCCAGCGTGGTGCGAAAAGCCCGCGGATCGTCTGTCCGATCGAACGCGCACAGCGCCCAGACATGGTCGCCATACCGAGTTATGTACCCTGCGGGCGATCCGTCGCGGACCGTACGCATTGCGAGAGCGATCCCGCGGTGATCGGGCGTTGCATAGATCGGTTCGAGACAATCGAGCCATGCAAGCTGATTGCGCCCGGCGCGGTCCCGGTTGATCGCCGCGCCAAGCCGTCCACGCAGTCCAACCGCGCCGGATATGAGGGAGAACCTGGAGGAATAGCTTTTGCGTGGCCTCTTCTGGAGGTCCTTGCTCACGGGTGAGTTGCAGCGCCGTGATGCCATAGTAATCCGCCGTATCTGCGATGGTTCCCCCTAGCCGATAGCAACCCCTGCCGAAGTCTGAAGCCAATCGTGGAACTCGCTGCGGTCGATCTCCGCCTCGCTGATCCACATTCGGTCGGTGAAGAAAGGCAGACCCGGGTTGGCCAGGATGTAGGGGAGCCCGGGCTCCAAACGCGAGTAGGAATGAAGGCGGCGCTGTTGGTCAGGTCCATGGTGGTTTCTCATACTCAGCGGTTTCGTAGGCGATTAAGATCGAGATTGAGTGACTGGCTTCTCGGCCTTAAGGTCGAGGAGGGCTGCGCCACGTCGCGGACCCGGGCCGCCATGGCCGTAAGGGTCGTCTGTGCGCCTCTATTGACCAGTTGCTCCTTCTTCGTCTTCTTCTCCCTCGTGCCCGTGCTCGCCTTCCTTCTCGAGATGCTCCATGAGCTCCTTGATGTTGGCTGGAATGTCGGCTTCCGAAAACTGCTTCTGCTCCTCAGGGTGATGGGTGAAGGCGATGATGTCGGCCAGCTCCTGCCCTGTGAACTCGATTTGCTCTCCCAACTCCTCGCGTTGCATGTAGATCATCGCCTCAGCGCCGAGCCACATCCGGGCCGAAAACTCGAAGGGGTTCATCATCGGTTGCATCGTCGACACGTCGAGAGGTGTCGCGTCCGTTCCGCCAATGCCATTCACCGAGTGGCAGACGACGCAACCTTTCGCTGCAAACAGCCTGCGGCCATTGGCGGCATTCATGACGGGCATCATGAGGCCGGGGCTCATCATCTGATGCGGCATCTGCTCGCCCTGCATGCCGCCCATTCCGGTGCCGGACTCCTGCGCTGCTAGTGGCGCTGGCAGAGCAAGCGCGGCGCCCAGCGCAACCGCGATCGTCACGGGGACGGTGAGCTTCCCTATCATGACACCCTCCTTGGATGTTCGCTTGCACAATCACGGCTCATCAGGCAAATCGTGGACCTGCATCCTCCTTGTGGCGTACCCCCTCGAAGATGTTTTTGGCGCGATTGATCACGGCTCAGACCGAGGAAATCCGCGTTATCGACGGCATTGCAATCCCCATTCCCGGCACAGCGATTCCTGGAATAACCATCCGGGCATACCCATCGCTGAAATACCTGGCATTGCTCCCCTGCACGCCATGCCCTGCAGCCCTATCATTGGCATTGGCATCATGCCGGCCATCCCTGGGGTCGGTGCACCCGGGCTTGCTGGGGTCTGGCTGGAGGATGCGCCGGAATTCGCCGGCGGCGTGGTGGACGAAACAGTGCCGGCTGCATGGTGCGGATCAGGCGCCTCCTGGGCCCGCGCGCCAAACGGTATCGCCACGGTCAGAGCCAGATCAGACCGATATTGAACAAAACGGAACAACGATACATGGATGAGTCCTTTCGTATTGGCGTTGACCTGCTTGCGTTGACTAGCCGTTACGACTGAGTTTTTCTTGAGTGACCGACCACCTGGGCTCATTCCCCGACCACTCCGCGTCAGCCAGCCAGATAAGGCACGAAGGCCGGTACGCGGCTTGCGTAGTCGGCATAAGCATCGCCGAATTGGGCGCGAGTTTCTCGTTCCTCCTCTCGGGTCAAGCGTACATACATCCACACCAATAATCGCGTCGGCGTCAAGCAGGATGGGATTCGCAATATGTACCCCTCTACCCCCCGCTAATAACCTGCAGGACCAGCCTGACGGCGCAACTGAATTTGGCCTCCTGCAGGACAACAGTTGCCTTCCTGCTCAGATTGACACCTTTGGCCTTAGCATTGGCATTCAAGGCATCTAGCTCCGCCTTGGCCACGGCAGAGGCAAAGGCGGCTGTAGACCTCTACGCCCACATGGGCTTCTCTCTCGTTTCGGATCCATCTCGGTCGATTGTATCGGGCCCTCGTTTTCAGCCTAAATTGCGAACCGCCACTTGTTAGGGTCTCGCTGGTTGCAGGCCCCCGATTTGAACCTGTGAATTATGAGGGTATCGAACAGTGAGGTTCTACCGCTCGGTTCTGCCGGAGATTCGCCAAGGACCGCGCTCGCCCTTCGAGTGTCCTCGGCCCCGTGCTCATGCCACCGTGGAACTTGCAGCGGCCGTTGGCGAGCAGCTTAGCAACACAGGGCAGCCCATCCTGCTTGCGCCTGGCGCCGCAGCGGCGAAGCCAGGTAGCGTCCCTTTCACGTTGGTAACACGGGTTCGAATCCCGTTGGGGACGCCAGTCTTTCAACTTTTTCAACTCTGTTTCAACTCGGTGGAGTCGAAACGAAAGCGGCCTTCCTGTCCGGAACACGGCGGGAACGATGCGTTTTTGCTATCGCAAGGTGGGTTGCTGATACCTAGGCTACCGATCCATGGCACAGGTTGGTAGCCGAGGTGAAGTGCTATGGCCTGGAAATACAGACCCGCAACGCCGCGTGACCCTGATCTGCTAAAAGCCGTGGCGTTGGTCGCAATCCGGCACGGGCATCACGACTTCTCACTGAAGATGGCACTAAAATCCGTCATGGAACTTGGCCCGACAGAGGCGAGAGAGAAATTCAGCGGGTGGGGATCGGGGAGGCTAAGAAAGAAACTGTTCAAGGAGTGCAAGAAGCGAATCGACAAAAACGCGATGGCGCTGCTTCAAGATTTCATAGACAGAAGCGTGGACGCGACCGACGAGCGCAACAAGGCCGTCCATGGTTTCTGGTGCTGGCGGGGTAGGGATAGAATCGTCGTCGAAGTGGACAAGTATGGACGCCCATGGCCTACGCCAGCGGAGTTGCAGAAGCTAGCGAAGCGGCTAAATGACCTTGCCTATGAACTCAACTGTGCTCGTCGATGTGGCTGGCTCAAGGCATCTTTGGCATCGGCGGCGCACCCAGGCGTCTCTCCCTAGGATATGAGGGTATGGCGGCT
Source organism: Alphaproteobacteria bacterium (assembly GCA_035620695.1). GTDB lineage: Bacteria > Pseudomonadota > Alphaproteobacteria > JAREAF01 > JAREAF01 > JAREAF01. The sequence continues at coordinate 8,665 of DASPGI010000104.1, read as the reverse complement.
CTCTTTTGCCGGGGTGAGATAATGAGCAGGAAGAAAGGCGCGCTCTAGCATCGGACCATCTACTTTGTTGATCAGCGCAACTGCATGATCCGTGCGCGGTTCGTCGCCGCAGGCAAGCCTTCCGACCGTTCAATGGTGCCCCATCCGATCGAAACCCGCACCGGCAAGACTTTCCCCTCTCATTACCCCTATGGCCCGGCATCCCTACGGCCCGGCTTCCCTGAGCTAACATGATGAAATCCTTGGTTTTGTCATGGCAGCAGAGCCCGCGGACCAGGCATCGAAGCATAGCCGATCGGGACCGAGGCGTGTCCGCGATCAGGCTTAGGTGCTGCCTTCAAGCCCAGACGAATTCCGCTTGTGAAGGGCGAAGATCGGCGGCCATACTTCGATCGCCATCGCGCACCCATAACGGTGCACCCCGAAATCGAGGCGCGCCCCGGTAGACGCGATCAACGCATCATGCATCATGCAAAGGGAGGCATAATGAATAAGCGTGATGTCCTTGCTACGGCTGCGATCGCTCTGGCGTTCGCCGCCGTCGCCGCCACGCCCGCCGCCGCGGGCGAGCTTAATATCCTGACCTGGGAAGGCTACGCCGACCCGAGCTTCATCAAGGCGTTCGAAGACCATTCCGGCTGCAAAGTGACGGCGACCTATGTCGGCTCGAACGACGACTTCGTTCCGAAGCTCGCGGCCGGTGGTGGGGTCTATGACATGATCTCGCCGTCGATCGACACGCAACCGGTGACGGTCGCCGCCGGCTACATCGATCCGATCGATGTGTCCAAGATCGAAGGTTTCGATCAAGTTTATGAGCTGTTCCGCACCTCCCCCGGCGTGGTCATCGACGGCAAGGTCTGGGGCGTGCCCTGGACCTGGGGATCAATCCCCTTCATGTACCGCACGGACAAGATCAGCGAGGAGCCGACCTCGATCGCAGCACTCTGGGATCCGAAATATGCCGGCAAGGTATCGCTGTGGGACGATAAGAGCGCGCTTTACGTGGCCGCGAGGCTCAACGGCGACACCAACATCTATAACCTCAGCGACGAGCAGTTGGAGAAGGCCAAGGCCAAGCTCATCGAGCAGAAGCCGCTTATCCGCAAATACTGGGGTACAGCGGGCGAGCTCGTGAATCTGTTTGCCTCGGGCGAGGTGTGGATCTCCAATACCTGGGGCGGCTTCCAGAGCAACGAGCTGATGAAGCAGGGCATCCCGGTCAAAGAGTTCATCCCCAAAGAGAACGCCGAGGGCTGGATGGATTCCTGGCAGATCGTCAAGGGCACTCCCAACATCGACTGTGTTTACAAATGGCTGAACTACAGCCTGACCCCCGGGGCACAGTGCGGCGTCGCCAACGTCACGGGCTATTCCGCGTCAAACCCTGTCGCCGCAAAGTCATGCATGTCGGAGGAGCAGTTCGTATCGCTGCATCAGGACGATGCGAACTACATCAACAGCCTGATTCTCTGGGAGACGCCGGATCGGCTCGAGGTCTATACGAACACGTGGAACGCCGTGAAGGCAGCTCAGTAGGACTGCATCCAGGTGCGGAGGCGGCGATGGAAGCCGGGCTCGCCGTCTGTCGCATATGACCAAGATCGTCGCACTCGAGGGGCTGACAAAGACCTTTCCGGGCGGGGTGACGGCTGTCGATGACCTCAGTCTCGATATCCGCGAGGGCGAGTTCGTCACCCTGCTCGGGCCCTCCGGCTGCGGCAAGACGACGACGCTGCGCCTCATCGCAGGCTTCGAGGTGCCCGATCGCGGCCGCATCGTGCTGGCCGGACGCGATGTGACCGACGACCCGCCGTATAAGCGGGCCGTCAATACCGTGTTTCAGGACTATGCGCTCTTCCCGCATATGAACGTGGCCCAGAATGTGGGCTACGGGTTGCGCATCGCCGGCGTACCGAAGGAAGAGATTTCCCGCCGGGTCGTCGACACCCTGCGGATGGTCGATCTCCTGGAGAAGATCGAGGCGCGTCCGGCTCAACTGTCCGGAGGCCAGAAGCAGCGCGTTGGCTTGGCCCGCGCGATCATCCGCCGGCCCAAGTTACTGCTGCTGGACGAGCCGTTGTCGGCACTCGACGTAAAGCTGCGTGAGGCCATGCAGGTGGAGCTCAAGCATCTCCACCAGAAGCTGGGCATTACGTTCCTGCTGGTCACTCACGACCAGAAGGAGGCTCTCGTGCTCTCCGACCGTGTCGTGGTCATGGACCGCGGGCGAATCGTCCAGGCGGGCACGCCGGCCGAGCTATACGACCATCCCGCGACACCCTATGTCGCGGACTTCATCGGCACTTCGAATCTCATTCGCGGCCGCCTGGTCAAGTGCGCCGAAGGTCAGGCAAGCGTTGCGGCCGGACCGGTGGTGGTGCGCGCCCATATGAACGGAGCCTTGTTTTCCCCCGGCGCGCCGGTGCTGATTTCCATCCGTCCCGAAAAGGTTCTCCTGATCGAGCCGGGAATCGCATTGCCGGAGGAGACGAACCGGATCCCGGGCACGGTCATCGAGAGTTTCTTCCATGGCAATGCCGTCCGTGTCGCGGTCAACATCGGTCAAGAGGAGCCGTTCCTGGTCGACATGCAACTGCAGCGTAGCCTGAGCGGAGCCGGGGTGCCTGGGCCTGGAACCGCCGTGACGCTGGCGGTGCACGTAGCCAGCGTTTCGATCTTTGCCGACGCAAGCGCGGAGCCTAGGGCGTCATGAGGCTGAAGCAGCGCCGCAGAGTCTTTGCGATCGGCATTTTGTCCGGCCCGCTGCTGTGGACGCTTGCGTTCATGTTCATCCCGTACTCGATAATGTTCGCCTACAGCTTCTTCACGCGGAAGTTCCCGACCTTCGTGCCCGATTTTCAGATCGGAAACTACATAACGCTCTTTGCCGATCCGCAATACTACCAGGTTCTGCTGCGTACTCTGAAGATCGGCGTGTTCACCACGATCTTCTCTCTGATCCTAGCATATCCTTTGGCCTATTTCCTCGTCTTCAAGATCCGTTCGCCGCGTTTACGCACGGCCCTTTACATCGCGGTCATCGTGCCGCTTTGGGTCTCGTATCTGCTGCGCGCCTATACCTGGAAGACCATCCTCGGCAGTCAGGGCGTGTTGAACTCGTTCCTGGTGTGGACCGGTCTGCTCGATCAGCCGTCCGATCTGTTCCTCTACAACCAGTTCGCGATGGTGCTGACGCTCACCTACATCTTCGTCCCGTTCATGGTGATGCCGATCTATACGGCCCTCGAGAAGATACCCCGAAGCCTGATCGACGCCTCGAAAGACCTCGGCGTGGGCCGCATCCATACCTTTCTGCTGGTGACGGTGCCCCTGTCGCTGCCAGGCATCCTTGCCGGTGCGACCTTCACTTTCTGCCTTACCATCGGCGACTTCGTGGCGCCGTTCCTGGTCGGCGGCGCCAACGGCGCAATGATCGCAACCGTTGTGCAGTCGCAGTTCGGCACCGCGCTCAACTGGCCGCTGGGATCGGCCCTCTCGATCGTCCTGCTCATCATTGTGCTCACCATCATCTCGCTGTCCGACCGCGTCGAGCGCGCCGGACGCCTCGATTTGGCCTGATCGATGGCAACGCTGACGGAAGCCGCCAGTGCATCCGCTCGGTTCGCCCGTCGCCTGAGGTTGCCGCGGCTTGATGCGCCACAGGTCTCGACCCGCGCGCTCGGCGTCGCGGCTGCTTCGACCATCGCCTTCCTCTATCTGCCGATCGTCGTCCTCATCGTATTCAGTTTCAATGACAATCCGGTGACGACGTTGCCGCTTCGCGGCTTCACCTGGCGGTGGTACGAAAGCGCATTCGCAAATGCCGATTTGCTGCGCGCCCTGTGGAACAGCATCCATGTCGCGTCTTCGGCGACGGTGCTCTGTATCGTCATCGGCGTGCCGGCCGCCATTGCGCTCGACCGGATCGAGTTTTCGGGAAAGGCGCTGTTTCGCCGCGCAGTCTTATTGCCGCTCGTGCTGCCTGGCATCATAACCGGCATCTCCATGCTCAACCTGTTTCGAGTCATCGGTTTCGATCTAAGCCTGACTACGGTCATTGTCGGTCATGGAACTGCGCTGGTTTCGGTCGTCATCACACAGGTATTCGCACGCTTGCAGCGCTTCAATCGGCGATTGGAGGAAGCATCTGACGATCTCGGCGCGACGCCTTTGCAAACCTTCTGGTTGGTAACCCTGCCCAGCATTCGTACCGCGATCGTCGGCAGCGCGCTGCTCGCCTTCACATTGTCGTTCGACGAGATTCCCGTTACCTTTTTCCTCACCGGCCGCGACAATACGCTGCCGATGTACATCTATTCGACGCTGCGTAGCGGTATTACCCCCGAGATCAATGCCATCGGCACGATCATCGTTGTGACCTCGCTGTTTATCATCTTTCTCTCGGTTTACCTGTTGAGCGACAAACAAGAGGGACGCTAGGTACGAAAACGTGATCCAGGGCGGCGAGAGCGCGCGGAACAGCATGCACACCCCCGAGATGAGCCTGAAATCGCCAACGGGCGAGGGCGCGATAGCCGCTCTTGAAGCTGCGGGCATCCAAACCGTTCACGTTGGTATTCTCGATATCGATAGCTGCCTTCGCGAACGACGCCTGCCTCTCTCGCAAGCCATCGCGGCGTTGCGAGGGCCGTACTCGTTCCCCAACGTCGTTTTCAAATGGGACACCGGCGAGACGGTCTACGATCCGACTGAGACGTTTCAAGACGAGGCGGCCCGGATAGATCCCACAACCGCGCGCCGGTATCCCTTCGAGCCGAACGCTGCGTTGTTCATTGCTGATTTCATAGGCCCTTCCGCCGAGATCGCGCCGCGTTCGGTGCTGCGTCGCCAGATCGAGCGCGCCGACGCGCTGGGTTATGCGGTACAAGCGGGAATCGAGTGCGAATTCACCGTGCTTGCCGAGACCGCAAGCTCGCTGCGCGAGAAGGGCTTCCACCGGCTGCAGCCCTGGGCTCCCGACAATCGCTGCTATGCCGGCGACACGGCGGCCGCTTACGCCGATCTGGTGACTGAGATCGAAGGGTTGGCGCGTCAGCTTGACATCCCCCTCTACAGTCTCGGCACGGAGCTGGGCCCCGGCTGTCTGGAAGCTACGCTCCTGGCGCGCGAACCGTTGGCCGCTGCCGACGATTTTGCGCTGTTCCGGGGCTTCACCAAGGCCTTCTGCCGAAATCGCGGCCTTACGGCCTCGTTCATGGCGCAGCTTGGCGAGGGTTTCCAAGGCCTTTCTGGCCATGTCCATTTGTCGCTGCGCGATCGCGACGGCAAGGCCGTTTTCGCCGACACCACCCGATCCGACGGGATGAGCGCCACCATGCGCCATTTCATCGGCGGTCTCCTCCAGGCGCTTCCCGATTTCACCGCGATGTGCGCGCATACGGTCAATGCCTATCGCCGGATGGTCCCCGGCAATTGGGCGCCCCGCACGCCGACCTGGGGGTTCCGAAACTACAGCGTCGCGGTCAGGGCAGTGACGGGCGAGCCATCGACGACGCGTATCGAGTTCCGAGTGCCGGCCGCCGACACCAACCCGCATCTGGCAATGGCGATGATGCTCGGCGCCGGGCTTCGCGGCATCGAGCGTCGCATAGAGCCGCCGCCATCCTGCGCGGGCGATGCCCGAGCCATCGTCCCCGAGGGGCTAAGGCCGCTTCCCGGTACGCTGGACGAGGCCGCCGGAAGGCTTGCGTCATGCGCCGAGGCTCGCTCGCTATTCGGCGATGCTTTCGTGGAGCACTTCGCGATGACACGCCGACATGAGGATGCCGTATTACGCCGCCATGTCAGCGCCGCCGAGCGCGCCCGCTATTTGGAGGCCCTGTAGTCCTATCGTGGCTGATTGTGGGAGAGATGGCGCTCGGGGCCCTGATCCGACCAGCATGGAGACCAACAGGGGCGGTTTTATGATAGGTCGAAGGCGGAGCAGGAGAATCGGATGCTGACGGATCTGGAAACATATCTCTCCGCCGCCGAGCGCCACGACCAGGTTCGCCAAGTGCGAAAGAAGATCGACGAGACTGGTGTGGAGTACATCTACTACCAGTACGTATCGATCACCGGCCGAATCATGGGCAAGGGCGTGCCCTCCGACCACTGGGAGTCAATCGCCGAGCGCGGCATACAAACCTGGCTCGGCGGTCTTGTAAACGTGGTCGCCGATCGCACCGGCAATTTGCTCGGGTTCGGCCCGAACACCTTCGAGCTGTTGGCGTTGCCCGATCCCGATACCTTCTGCCAGTTGCCCTGGGAGAAACGTCTCGGCCGTGTCTTCTGCACCGTCTTTCGCATGCGCGAGGACAAGGAGGAGCCTGGCGCCTATCTGACCGCGGATTGCCGGGGGAATCTGCGACGACTGCATGCCGCCTTCCAGGCGAAGCATGGCGGGCTTCATCTGCGCCATGGCTGTGAACCGGAGATGATGTGGCTCAAGAAGGGCGCCGACGGCGGGTATGATGGCGGCCCAACCAAGCCCAACGCCTATCACGTCGATCAATTCGAGGAACTGTCCCCGGTGTTTCTCAAGGTGATCGCGTATGCCCGCGCCATGGGCTTGGACATGATACAGGGCGACCACGAGGACGCCCCTGGTCAGCTCGAGCTCAACTTCATGTTCGACGATGCGCTGCGGACCTGTGACCGCCTCACCACCTATCGACAGATCTGCGCCCGCGTCGCCCGCGAGCAAAATCTGATCGCCTGCTTCATGACGAAACCTTTCATGAAGATGTCGGCTAACGGCTGCCACCACAATATCTCGCTGTGGCGTGGTGGCGACGACACGTTGGTCCCGCTCAACCAAGATCCGCGGCCCGCCGTCGATGGCGTGTTTCTCTATCGCAAGGGCGGCGAGAATGCTTTCCTCGACCCGAAAAACCCCTCGCACTGGATGCCTTCAGAGCTTGGCCGCCACGCCATTGCCGGCATCATGCAGCACTTGTCGGCATTGACGGCAATTGGGGCATCGACGGTGAACTCCTACCGCCGGCTGATGGATACCGGCCTGTGGGCACCGGTCTATGCCGATTGGGGTTTCCAGAACCGCACCTGCGGGCTTCGCGTCTCAGCACCCGGCCGGCTGGAATACCGTTCAGTCGATTCCATGGTGAACCCCTACTTAATGGCCGTGGCCTTGATCCAGGCGATGGACGATGGTATCTCGCGCCGGCTCGATCCTGGAGAGCCCGAGCAACGAAACATCTACGACGCAATGGAGGCAGGCAAAGAGGTCAAGCGGTTGCCGGGCAACCTTGGCGAAGCACTGGCTGCGCTGGAGGGAGATCCTGTGATCCGCTCCGCCTTGCCGGGCGAGATGTACCGCCTCTATCTGGCCTACAAACGCGACGAGTGGGATCGCTTCAACGCCACAGTCTCAAACTGGGATGTCGAACGATATCTCGACTGCCTGCCCTGAGGGAGAGCACACGATGATCGAGCTGACGCGCGACCAGATCGAGCAATTCCGTGAGAACGGTTTTCTTATCGTCGATCGGCTGCTCGATCCTTCCATCGCCGATCGGGTGGCTGCCCGCTACGAGCCGCTGTTTCGTGGGGAGTTTGAGACTGGCATCGAGCCCGACGAATGGAACTGGCGCCAGGGTCGCGATGCGCCGGACCGCGCCCGCCAGATATGCAATGGTTGGAAAGCCGACTTCACCATCGCCAGCATAGTGCTACGTGCCGAGGTCGGCCGCGCTTGTGCGCTGCTCGCCGGCTGGCCGGGCGCTCGGGTCCAGGTTGACAATGTGTTGTGGAAGCCTCCCGGCGCCAAGTCGCTCGGGTTCCATCAGGATTGCAGCTATCTCGAGTGGCTGGCCCCACAGGAAATGCTGAGTTGCTGGATTGCGCTCGATGACACGACGGCCGAGGGCGGCACCATGGAGTTGGTGCGCGGCTCGCACAAATGGGGGAAGTTCCCGATGGCCGAGCAGTTCCATGCACCCGAGGACTATCGCAAGGATTTGCACGCGGCTGCGGCTCGGATCGGCAAGGAGCCCGAGTTTGTTCCGGTCGTGGTGCCAAAAGGCGGGGGATCATTCCACCACGGTTGGACCTGGCATGGCTCCGGGCCCAACTTGAGCGATCGACCGCGCCGCTCGCTCGTGACGCACTGCGTCTCTTCGGAGGCTCACTTCGTGCCGGAGCGGATCGGCCAGGGCACTGGCCGCTGGTATGGGAAGTATATGCGTCATGACGGCGATTTTATGGACGATCAGTACTTTCCGATCCTTTGGACCAGGACGGGCGGCCGATCGAAATGGATCGACAACTACGTTCGTCGAGGTTCGGCCGCCGCAATTGCGGCCTGAAGATCGAGAGCCTGAGGATGCCTTCCGGGTTTTTCCTGGCTTAAGCTGTCGATGCCCGTCCCACCACCAAGGGTTCGCTGCGGCGCGACTTATCGAAGGAACTCGATCTTCTTGATGTAATCCTTCGCCGAACTCCTGCCTTTGGCCCTCTCCGTGTCAACGCAGATGGCGATCGACGCTGGTCAGGGCAATCTTGCGCTGGTCCTTCATGTCATGCTCAGGCACGAGCCCCTTGTCGTCGAGCCAGCTCAGCACCGCACCACCCGTGTAGTCGGCAGACCCCACCGCATAAACCACATTGTCTGAACGGCCGTGGCGGCTCAGTAGGACCAGCA
>DASPGI010000103.1:0-2944 GCA_035620695.1 Alphaproteobacteria bacterium | reverse complement strand
CGGTTCTTTGCTTTCGCGTTGACCCTTCATCCCGACAAGTTCTTTCCTGGTCTCGCACCGCGTCGAGGGGCCCGGTGCGCCTTTGGGGAGGCTGGCAGGTGACCACCCGAGCCGGCCTTGGTCTTGAGACGAGGGACAAAGGGACAAAGAGATGAAAAAAGTTCTGTTGGGGACCACCGCCTTGGTGGCGGCCGGCGCGATCGGAGCCGGTCAAGCCCAGGCGAAGTTCGACGTCAGCGTCAACGGCAATTACTACGCCGCCTACGGCTATGTGGACGAGGACACCGACAACCGCCACAGCCAGGCCATCAACGAAGACTTCGAAGTTCATTTCCGCATCATGCAGACCCTGGACAACGGCATCACGGTCGGCGGCCGGGTCGAGCTTGAGGGTCTTCAGTCGGGCGACCAGGTCGACGAGCGCTGGCTCTTCTTCCGCGGCGGCTTCGGCGAAATCCGCGTCGGCGACGAGGATGACGCCCGCAAGCTGAAATCCTACACCGCACCCAGCGCCAGCGCCTTCTTGTTCGGTGCGAACTCGCCATACTTCAGCTTCTTTAACCGGGATACCGCCACCACTGTGGTTGGCACAGGTGCCACGGCAACTACAGTTGTCACCGGGAACGTCGTGTCGAGCAACTCGACTACGCCGAACCTGGAGAACGACTCCTCCAAGATCATCTACTTCACGCCGACCTTCGCCGGCTTCGGCCTTGCCGCCTCCTACGCGCCGGACTCGACGCAGGACCGCACCGGCTTCGGCACCGGTCCCGACAACAACAATTTGGAGAACGCCTGGTCGGTCGGCGCCGACTGGTCGGGCGAGTTCGGCGGCGTCACCATCGGGGCCGGCGGCGGCTATTCCGCGGCCTCGGACGAGGTCGGCAACGACGATCCTTCGATCTGGGCGGCGGGCGTCAATGTCGGCTTCGCCGGCTTCACCATCGGCGGCTCGATCGCGATCGGCGACGACACGAATGTCCTTGGCTTCAACGGCTACTCGGTGAGCGAGGCCACCGTCTGGGATGCCGGCATTACCTATAATTTCGAGGCGGTCACCGTCGGCATAAACTACAGCTACGGCGAATACGAGGATTCAACCGACGGCGAGGATGACGAGCTCACCATCGTCAACCTCGAAGGCGGCTATGCGCTGGGCGACGGGGTCCTGCTCGGCGCCTTCGTCGGCTATTTCGACTATGAAGAAGGTGGGGGAACGTTGGGGGCCGACGACAACACCGGTTGGCAGGCCGGCATCGGCGCTGGCCTCGACTTCTAGCCGGCCGATCCTCTCTTCCCGCGGGAGGGGCGCTTCGCCCCTCCCGATCTTTGTCAGGGCTTGTGCCTCAGCACACTTCACCCTGCCCGCGCAAACCGCTATATAAGCGCCCTTAGGGGCTCCCCGCCTAGCGGGAGATCGTGAAATAGGAAAACCTCCTCATCCTGAGGTGGCCGAGGAACGCGGCGCTCGAAGGAGAGGAGATTCTTGCAGAGGCTTCTTGCTTCGGTACCCGCCGCATGGGCGCGATCATCTGGCTTGCCTCCTTTCCCAAATCCGGCAATACCTGGCTTAGGGCCTTCCTGCACAATCTCCTGCGCAATCCGCAGGAGGGCTACGATATCAACAAGCTGGACGATTTCACCCTGGGCGAGTCGGCCTATGGCTGGTACCGGATGTTCGACGACCGGCCGCTCGAAGCCTATACGGTGGCCGAGGTCGCGGCGTTGCGGCCCAAGGTGCATCGGCACCTGACCACGCTTTTTCCCGATTCGGTCTTCGCCAAGACGCATTGCGCAGTGATGGAGGATCACGGGGTTCCGACCATAACCTTCGAGGTCACCGCCGGTGCCATCTATGTCGTGCGCAATCCGCTCGACGTGGCGGTCTCCTATGCCCACCATCTTGGCGCCAGCCTGGACGACACCATCGCCTACATGGCCAAGCCGCGCGCGATGACGCCTGCTTCGAACAATCATGTCCAAGAGCTTCTTGGCTCATGGTCGGAGCATGTCGAAAGCTGGACCACGAAGCCCAATCGGGCGCTCCATGTCGTGCGCTACGAAGACATGCTGATGAAGCCGCAGACCGCCTTCGGCGGGATCGTGCGTTTCCTCGGCCTCAAGCCTCCGCGCGAACGGTTGGAACGGGCGATCGCCCGCTCCTCCTTCCGTGTGCTGCAGGAGCAGGAACGACGGCACGGTTTCAAGGAAAAGAGCGCGCAGGCCGAACGCTTCTTTCGTGAAGGCAAGGCCGGACAATGGCGAAAAGCTTTGACGCCCGAGCAGGTCGAGCGCGTGGTCTCCGCCCATCGCCAGCAGATGCAGCGCTTCGGCTACTATCCGCTGGGCTAGGGTGAGGTCCGCTCATCCGTGCTCACCCTGTTCCCCACATTGATCCTGCTCCCGCATCACCAGGTTTGAAGATGATGAACACGGGATAACCACGGATGGACACGGATAAGGGAGACAAGGAATCGAGATGATCGACAGGGATAGCAGGCACATGCGCTAGGCCGGACGCCACGATGGGCAAGATCATCTGGGTCGCGTCATATCCCAAATCGGGCAACACCTGGCTCAGGGCGTTTCTCCACAATCTGCTGCGCAACCCGCCGGAAGGCTACGACATCAACAAGCTGACCGATTTCACCATCGGCGATTCCGGGGTGGCCTGGTATGCGCCATTCATCGGCCGCGCTCCCGGCGATTGGACCGTCGAGGAAGTGGCCAAGGTCCGTGCCCAAGCGCATGAGGCGATGACACACGCCCATCCGGACAATGTCTTCGTGAAGACGCACAACGCGCTGATGACCGATGCCCACGCCCCGATGATCACTTTGGAGGTCACGGCCGGAGCGATCTATGTCGTCCGCAATCCGCTCGACGTGGCGATCTCCTACAGCCACCATCTCGGCAAGACCATCGACGAGACCATCAACATTCT
>DASPGI010000102.1:0-5118 GCA_035620695.1 Alphaproteobacteria bacterium | reverse complement strand
CTTCTCGATGTGATCGATCCCAGCCGAGCGCCGATCTCGACGGCGTTGGGAGTTCTCCGCATGCCCGGCATGACGGCCTATGCGGGTCCGCTGAATATCGGCCGGTCGAAGGCTGGGGAGACGCTGGTCGTCGCCGCCGCCAGCGGCGCGGTCGGCTCCGTGGTCGGCCGAATCGCCAAACTGGAGGGATGTCATGTCGTCGGCATCGCCGGCGGGCCGCACAAGACCCGCCACCTGACCGAGGAGCTCGGCTTTGACGTCGGCCTCGATCGTCGAGGGCCGGACTGGGAGGCCGTTTTCCGTTGCTGAACCCCTTCGCGCGGGGCCGGCCTGATCGCACACTACAACGACACGGAATTGCCGCCCGGCCCCGATCGTACGCCGCGGCTGATTCACTCTCCTCGACCGGGACCGAGTGGACAACCTGTTGAAAGCTCACATCTAGTGATCAGGAGCTCCAGATAAGTGCTGGCGGCTGGGTCACACGACACGCGACCCGGCATAATGCCGCGCCGGAATCGCCGCCTTATCTAAACTGCCCGCCGCCTCCACCTCCACAGGATCGGACCGATCAGCGCCGCCGCCGCAATCGCGAGCAGCGCTGCGGAGAGAGGCTGGGTCACGAACACGCTCATATCCCCCTGGCTGATCGCGAGCGCGCGGCGGAGTTGCTGCTCGGCGAGCGGCCCGAGGATTAGCCCGATGACTGCCGGCGCTACGGGAAATCCGAAGCAACGCATGACGAAGCCGACCAAGCCGACCAGGTAGAGGATCAAGAGATCGAGCGTCGAGTTATTCAGTGTATAGACGCCGAGCCCCGCGAACAGCAGAATGCCGCCATAGAGCAGCGGACGTGGGATCGCCAAGAGCCGCACCCACAGGCCCGCCAGCGGAAGGTTCAAGACCAACAGCATCAGATTGCCGACATAGAGGCTGGCGATCAGGCCCCAAACGAGCTCAGGGGCATTGGCGAAGAGCAGCGGCCCCGGTTGCAGTCCGTATTGCTGAAAGGCCGCCAACATGATCGCGGCCGTAGCCGAGGTCGGAAGGCCTAGCGTCAGGAGCGGTACCAGCACGCCGGCCGCCGCCGCGTTGTTGGCCGCTTCCGGTCCGGCGACGCCTTCGATTGCGCCCTTGCCGAACTCTTCAGGCCGCTTCGCCAGCCGCTTCTCGATCATGTAGGAAAGGAACGTCGGGATCTCGGCGCCGCCCGCCGGCAGCGCGCCAAAGGGGAAGCCCAGCGCCGAACCGCGCAGCCACGGCTTCCAGGAGCGGGCCCATTCCTGCCGCGTCATCATGAGCGAGCCGGAGATCGGAATGATCTCGTCCTTCCCGTAGCGGTGGCGCGAGGCCATGTAGAGCGTCTCGCCGACCGCAAACAGCCCGACCGCAACCACCACCACATCGATGCCGTCGAGGAGCTGCGGCAGCCCGAGCGCGAAGCGCGCCTGCCCGGTCTGCAGGTCGATCCCGACCAACCCCAGCGCCAGGCCGAAGAGAAGGCTTGCAAGACCTCGCGGCAGGGATGCTCCCAGCACCGCCGAAACGGTGGTGAAGGCAAGCACCATCAGCGAGAAATATTCCGCCGGCCCGAAGCTGAGCGCGAGCTCGACGATGAAGGGCGCCAGCAGGCTCAAGGCGAGCGTCGCCAGCGTGCCCGCAACGAAGGAGCCGATCGCGGCGGTGGCAAGCGCCGAGGCGCCCCTGCCGCGTCGGGCCATCAGATTGCCCTCGACGGCGGTGATGATCGAGCTGCTCTCGCCGGGCGTGTTGAGGAGTATGGCCGTGGTCGAGCCGCCATACATGCCGCCGTAATAGATGCCGGCGAACATGATGAAGGCGTAAGTCGGATCGAGCTTCAACGTCACCGGGAGCAGCAGCGCCACGGTCAGCGCCGGGCCGATGCCGGGCAGCACGCCCACGAGCGTCCCAAGGAGCACGCCGACAAAGGCCCAGAAGAGACCCTGCGGCGCCAGTGCGATCGAGAAGCCGTCCAGGAGCCCGGAAAGCGCCTCCACGACTCCCCTCCGTCAGATCAGGGCATCCAGTGGCCCGCCCGGCAAACGTAAGCCCAGACCGTAGGTAAATCCGAGCCAGGCCAAAAGCGCGAGCACAAGGCCGATCATCCCGTCGCGAAGGAGCGCCGTGCTGGCGAATCCTCGCGCCGTCAGCACGAAGAGCAGCGTCGCCGACAAGACGAAGCCGATCCGTTCAAGCAAGGCGGCCTCGGCCAGGAGCCCGGCGCTGACCCAGGCTAGCGCCGGCCAGTAGATGGGCGGTTCGTCTGCTCCGGCCGGGTGCGAGGATCGCCAGGCTTCGATCGCAAGCCACAACGCATTGATCACCAGGCCTGCGGCGACCAGCGCTGGAAAGACGCGAGGCCCGATCCGTGCATAGCTGATCGAGACTGGAATCGACCAAGTCTCCCACAGCATGAACAGCCCAAGCACCGCAAGCGCCGCGGCGACGGCGAAAGAGCCGAGAGCCGATCCCGGCGCACCGCCCTCGGCGCGCTCGCTCATTCGCCCCTCATTTTACCAAGCCGATTTGAGTCAGCACGCCCTTGATCCGCGCCTCCTCGCTCCTGAGGAATGCGCCATATTCGTCCCCGGGGAGGTAGAGATCAGTCCAGCCTTTCGCCTTGAGGGCATCTTGCCAAGGCTGGCTCTCGACCGTCTTGCCTATGGTGGCGATCAGCTCTTGCCTCGCCTCCTCCGACAGGTCCGGCGGCGCGACGATGCCGCGCCAATTCGCCAGCTCGACATCGACCCCCTGCTCCTTGAGCGTGGGGATGCCGGAGATCGCTTCGGGCCCGGAGACCGCGAGCGCCCTGAGCTTGCCGGCCTCGACCTGACCGATGAATTCGCCGATCCCGCTGACGCCAGCGGCGACATGGCTGCCGAGGAGTGCGGCCAGCGCCTCCCCGCCACCGGAGAAGGGCACGTAGTTGATCTTGGTCGGATCGATGCCCGCCGCCTGCGCGATCAGCCCGACCAGGATATGGTCAGTCCCGCCCGCCGAGCCGCCGGCCCACGCGACCGCACCCGGATCTGCCTTCATCGCCGCGATCAGGTCGCTCAAGGTCTGGAGCTTCGAATCCGCCGGAACGACGATGATCTCGTACTCGCCGGTCAGCCGCGCGACCGGCGTGGTCTCGGCCAGCGACACGGGCGAGTTGTTGGTCAGGATCGCGCCCACCATAACCAACCCGGTGATTAGCAGCGCGTCGCCCTTGCCTTTCTGGGTATCGACGAACTGCGCAAGGCCGATCGTCCCGCCGGCGCCGGGAACATTGTTGACCTGCACATTCTTCACGACACCGGCGCCCTGCATCGCCTCGGCCATGGTCCGCGCGGTCTGGTCCCAGCCGCCGCCCGGGCTCGCAGGCGCGGTGATCTTCACCTCATCGAGGGCTCGCGCAATCGGCGAGACGGCGAGCATCGACAGCGCGAACGCGGCAAGCGCGGCGCACCGGCGCGCGGTGAGGGTGTGCAGCATGATGGCGTCCTCCCTTGTCCTTCGATACGGTCCGACGAGAGATAGCGGGTCACAGGACCGCTCGAGGTTCTTGCATCGATAGTCTGCCGTTCAGTTGCGGCCGGCGCAATCGTTCCTGCGGATCGGCTTGGCGCGCTCAACTCAGGGCGCGAACCAGTGCAATCGAGTGCCAGGCCGCGAGGCTCATGAATGCACGCTGATAGAAGCTTAAGGCGCGGCTATAACAGCTGGAGCGGACGCCTCACGCGATGTCGCCGAAGCTCCAGCACCGGACCAAATGCCGATCAGGGGAGCGACGGCGATGAACTCCAACCGCTGGGATGACCGATGTCGCCGTTGCGGGGCTATCGATATGGACATTATACCATGAACCGACACGCCAACTTTCGGGGAAGCTCATGTCCAAGACTTCGCGCCGATTCCTCGTTGGCGATCCTATATCGCATCTCGTGGTACCTGCTGTCGGGGGGAAGCACATCGATTTCTGGCACCAAGAGCGTGCCGGCAGAATCATAGTCCTGGTGCTGGCGCGATCGATTGAAGACGTACGGCCCTCCATCGTCGATGCCCAGGGCTTGCTTCTGCCTACCGCGGCGCTGATCGCGGTCGTGCTTCCGACTCCGCCGAGCGCTTCGGAGGTGCTTGCAAATCTCCTTGTGCTACTCGACCCCGCGGATGAACTCGCCTCCGCCTTCGGCGTGCAGCCTCCGGCGATCGTCGTGATCGGCGCCGACACCCGCCTGAAAAGCGCGCTTCCTGGCCACAATCTGAGCCACGCATGCGCGCTTGTTGATCGGCTGCACCGGGCCACGTCGGATGATCACATTACCGCCCAGGCTCCGGTGGCGCTGGTCGAAGAGGTGTTTGAGCCACAGCTTTGCCGGCGTCTGATTTCCTTCTGGGAAAGCGGTCGGCAGGAACCGGATGTTGTTTCTTCCGGCTATGCTCACTCCGATAGGGCAGGTCAGATCAAGAAGCGCACCGACGTCATCGTAGAGAATACAGAACTCTTGACAATCTTGCGACAGCGGCTGGGCCGCCGCGTGATCTCAGAGATCAAGAAGGCCTTCCATGTGGAAATCGTGCGTCACGAGGCGTTGCGCATAGGCTGCTACGATGGCCGACAGGGAGGGTATTTCCGGCGGCACCGGGATAATGCAACCCCATATACCCGGCAACGCCGCTTCGCCCTTACGGCCAACCTGAACGACGGTTATACCGGGGGCGAGCTCCGCTTCCCCGAATATGGTCGCATGCTGTACCGGCCGCCTGCCGGAGGTGCCGTCATATTTTCGTGCTCGCTCCTACATGAAGCGCTGCCTGTGACCGAGGGGCGACGATTTGCGTTGTTTACCTTCTTCACCGACCGCGCCGGCGCAGAAGAAGAGTTGAGGCTGGCCGAGCGCGAGCGCGCCGCTGGGCGGCTTGGAGTACCGCCATGAGGAGCTGGCGGAGGAGCGCTCAGCATCGCCACTGCTGGTCGCGTCGATGTAAGATTAGGTAGGTTTAGCTAGAAGCTGGCCGAACCGCATGCGCAAGCCTCGGGAGGTCGTCGATGGCGCTCACATTCTACTACGGCTCCGGCTCGCCGTTCGCCTGGAAGGTCTGGCTCATTTTGGA
>DASPGI010000101.1:0-4406 GCA_035620695.1 Alphaproteobacteria bacterium | reverse complement strand
CGCTGGCGCGAATGCGCTTGCGGAGAACGATTGGGAAGAGTTCTGATCAACGCCAAACGACAGCGCTGCGTGTGCAAACAAGACCCCTCCCCACAAGGGGGAGGGGCTTACGACGTCGCGCCCTCCCTGCTCCGTCTCAGTCGTCGCAACGGGCGCTAAGCTATTGGAATTGCAAGAGGTCGCCGCGGGCTCCGAACCCCTCCCCCTTGTGGGGAGGGATTGGGGAGGGGCAAATCCGCCCACCTCCTCGCGGGCTAGAGCAATTCCAGCAAAAGTGCGTAGCGGTTTTGCGTCCGGAATTGCGTAAAAACAAAGAGATAGAACATTTCCGCGATTCGGAGAAAAGCTGAAATGCTCTGATGAGATCTGTGCGCGGGTGTCTGGACCGGAGCGAACGACTGTGATTCTATCAATCTGAACAATGGATTGAGGGATTCGGATGGGACGTCGGCGCATAGGTCAGGAGAAGTTCGGCTTTGTCGTCGAACGCGGTAAACCGTCCTCGCTGGATGCGCTCGTCAAGCTGATCGATTGGGTGCCGATCGATGCTGCGCTCGGGGTGATTTCCTGTGCTGCCAAGGGCGAACCTGCCTGGCCGCCGCTGGCGTTGTTCAGGGCAATGCTGCTGTCGGTCTGGTACGACCTGTCCGACGTCAAGCTCGCCGAAGCCCTGGACGACCGCGCCTCCTTTCGGCGCTTCTGTGGCTTTTCGGTCTCGGAACTGACGCCGGAGCGCACCGCCTTTGTTCGTTTCCGCAAAGCCCTTGTCGCACAGCGACTGGATAAGGTCCTGTTCGAGCAGATAACCGACCAGCTCAAGGCACAGGCGATCCGGGTCAAGACCGGCACGCTGGTCGATGCAACGATCATCGCCTCGGCCAGCGAGGATGATGCCGAGGGCCATTGGGTCAAGCACAAGGGCCGACCTGCGGTTCATGGCTTCAAAGCGCATGTCGGTGCCGATGCCGATACGGCCCTTGTCGAGGAGATCGCCGTCACGCCTGCCAACGTCAATGACGGCAAGGCTGGCCCTGATGCCTTGCCGGACAATCCGGGCGAGGTTTATGCCGACAGCGCCTATCGAGGCAGCCATTTCGGCGATGCGGTGCGCGCCAAAGGTGGCACGCCGCGCGTCATCGCCACCGCCATGTGGGGGCGCGACGAAGCCGAAACCCTGGCACGTCTCGATGCCTGGAACCAACCGATCCATCGCATCCGTGGCCGGATCGAGAAGATCTTCGGCACCTGGAAGCGAAGCTATGGCCTTCGACGCATGCGATGGCGCGGGCTTGCCAAGGCCGCCATGCAGATCCGCCTCACCGCCATCGCCTACAACATGAAACGAAGTTTGAAGATCGTTGCCGCGGCCGGATAGGCGACAAAATAACACGCCATCCGATCGGCCGCTTTCTCAAGGCGGACGTGGCGATGCCCGCAACCGCACATTTTCTCTCCATCCGGAGAAAACTACAGCAAATTCAATTGGAAGACCTGCCCGCGCACAGGTCTCTTAGCTGATATAGCCCTTCTTCATCGCCTTCACGACCGCCTGCGTGCGGTTGACGGCGTCGAGCTTCTTGGTGACGTGGTTGAGGTAGTGATTGACGGTGTGCTCGGAGAGGCCAAGGATGCCGGCAATTTCCGCGCTCGTCTTGCCCGCCGCCGTCCAGCTCAGGCACTGGATTTCCCGCTCGGAAAGCGCCGTGTTGGCGCTCTTCCAGACCGAGCCGATCTCCGCCAGGCGATTGTAGACATGGATCGCGATCATCTGCAGCTCCATCGCCGCGGTCATCGGCAGATCCGCCTCCGGCCCCATGAGAATGACCGCCCCGCGACCGCCCTCGGCATCATGAACGGGAAAATAATTCGCCTGGAAAATGGCGTTCTCGCGCAGCATCGCAATATAATCTGCGGCTTCTCGCGGCTTGCCGCTCTCCTTTTCCCAGGATTCAAGCGTGACCCGGAACGGCGTGGTGGTCTCGCGCAAGCGACGCACGCCGGTGCTGAAGCGCAGCATCGAGAGGCTGTCATACTTGTTGAGAAGCTCGGCCGGCATATTGGAGATCACCATGGCGGCGGAGAGCCGCTCCATGTCGATCGCCGGAATCGAACATATGAGGAATGTCTTGAAGCCGAAGATCTGGGTAATCCGCCGCATATAGCGGATGATGTCGAACTGGGTCTCGAGCCTTGCGATTTCGGACGCGAAATCACCGCCCCGGGGTCGATCGATGTCAGTCATCCCGGCCATCATCATATCTTGCATTCGCGCGTTCCATGACATTCATCAATTATCAAATAGCCTGAGCCATCGATTGTTGCCAACAGGGGGATCGACAATCATCCCCTTGAGTTCGTGAAACGCTGTGTATTTCGCCATCGCGGTCAAGACATCCCCCTTTTTCTAGGGGGGCATGGAAAAGGCACGAGCAAGGACGGCGACCTGCCAGGTGCGGGGCCTGGACGGGCGGCGAATGGCGCCTTTTCGCCGCCGCCCTTGCACCAATCACGGCAGACCTTAATTGATCAGGCCGGCGCGCATTGCCTTGGCAACGGTCTGCACGCGGTTGACCGAATCGAGCTTCCGGGTCGCGCGGTTCAGATAGTGGTTCACGGTGTATTCGGATAGCGCCATGATTCGCGCCATCTCCACCGTCGTCTTGCCGGCCGCGGCCCAGCGCAGGCATTCGATCTCGCGCCGGGAAAGGCTGCCCGGACCGCGCCTGTCGCGCGTTCTGACCTCGGCCCACCGGTTATAGAGGAACCCCGCCCAAAGATTGAGCGCCTGCAGTTCGTCGTTGGAGACAACCGGCCTGTCGCCGCCGAATGCGACCGCGCCGCGATGCCCGGCGGCGTCATGGACCGGCAGGTAGACGCCGCGCGGCATGTTGACCGCCTCGAAGACGCCGATCGCCGCCTCGCCCTTGCCATCCACCCGCCCGCGCGCCAGCTGATGCGCATCATATGTGAAGGGGATCGTGCTGCGCCGCAGCCGTTGGACCACGGGACTGCCCTCGATCAGGCGCGCGCTGTCATAGCGACGGAAAAACTCCGCCGGCAGATTCGTCAATTGCGCCTGCGCCGCAAGGCTCTGGCATCCGGAATCCGGCACGGTGAGCACCATGAAGCCGCGAAAGCCATAAGCCTCCGACACCTGTTCGAGCACACGCTTGACATCGTCTTCACTGCCGAGCGGCTCGACCACGGAACGGCCATTGGGGAGGGCCAGTAAGGAAATGTGCGCGTTGAAATCTATCATCTTCCGCCAGCCTCCCGCATCCCGCCCTCGATCCGGGCGTGGACTACATTCGCCGTCATAAACGTCTGCCTGCCGCAGCTTCCTCTGGTCGGATCCGATTGAAGGAAACGGGTAGCAGTTCCAAGCGCTACGGCGACCGTCTTGCGTCGGAAGAACCGCACAGCGCGCAATGCCCGCGCGAGTCGCAACCAGTCGTGGAAGCAGGCCCGGCGATCGGAAGCTAACGATCTCTTGCCGTCTCGTCCAGTCGCAAACTCTAATTTACCGTAAAGCAATTGAGTCCCCGGACCCGTCAAAATCGCCCTGGACCGAGGCGAATCCGGACCTCCTCCTCGATCTCGGCCGCCGCCTTCCGCACGTCCGCCGCCCAGGCCGCCAACTGCGCCATGCTGACGCGATAGGAAGGCCCGGTCACCGATATGCCCGCGACCAGATCATGCTGCGGAACGGCGATCGGCGCGGCCACGCAGCAGATCTCGGCTTCGTGCTCCTCGCGATCGAAGGCGTACCCGTCACGGCGAATCTCGTCGATTTCGGCAAGCAGGGTTGCGGCCGAGCGATGCGTGCGCTCGGTGAACGGGTGGAATTCCATCTTTGCAGCGATTCGCTCCAGTTCGCTCAAGGGAAGCGACGAAAGCGCCGCCTTGCCGATGCCCGTGCAATAGGCCGGCGAGGCCTTGCCGATCTGCGAGCTCATGCGCACCGTCTGCCGGCTCTCGACCTTGTCGACATAGATGATCTCCGTTTCCCGCAAGACCCCGAGGTGAACCGTCTCTCCCGTCAGCTCGTGCAGGCGCAGGAGATGCGGTCCGGCGATGTCGCGAAACCGGTTGCCGGACCAGGAGCGATAGGCGAGCTTCAGAAGGCGAAGCCCCGGCTCATAAGAAAGATCCCGCCGCTGCACCAGAAGCCCCTCGTCGACGAGATGGCCGAGCAACCGGTGCAGCGTCCCGCGCGGCTGGCGGACGGATTGAAGGATGTCGGTGAAACGCTGGGGGCCATCGGCCATCGCCACGGCCTCGAGCACGGCCATGGCCTTGCCGAGCGTGCCGGTGCCGGCCGCTTCCTGCTCCAGTTCGCTTGGCTTGTTCCGGTGCTTCATCCGCTTTCCGCCATCTCGCCACCTTGACAGGTTAAAAGCATTGGC
>DASPGI010000100.1:0-2520 GCA_035620695.1 Alphaproteobacteria bacterium | reverse complement strand
GTGATCGCCTTCTGGAAGCGGCTGGATGCGCTTCCTCCACGCATCGCCCCTGAAGAGAGGGTCAAGGAGCTCTGCACACTCGCCTACCGTGAGGATGAGTTGATCGCTGTGTCGACCATGGTGCTGGACATGCTGCCTCAGCTCAGGGCGCGGTTCGGCTTCTTCCGCTGCCTCGTTGCGCCCGAACATCGCCGCCAGGGTCTCGCCTACCTGCTTGGCGTGCATTGCGGTCATCTCTTGTCCGCGTGGTCGAAGCTCAATCCAGAGGAAAAAGTGCTCGGCATGGCAACCATCGTCGAAAGCCCGGCCCTCGACGAATTCAGCAAGGCTCCGGTCTGGCCGGCCCCGGGCGTCAACGGGCTGACGCTGATCGGCTATACCACCAAGGGGCGGCAGATCAGGGTTTCCTGGTTCCAACACGCCAGGCTGGACTAGGCAAATATCCGCCGTGACTCACCTTGCAACCTGCGCCATAAATTTGGCCGGGTAACTTGCCGGCTACCGGCAAATCGGGGGAAAGCTGTCATGGAAGCTGTGATGGGCGGCCTCAATTGGCTGAACGGCATCGTTTGGGGCGTGCCGATGCTGGTCCTGATCCTGGGCATGGGGATTTTCCTCACCGTCGGCCTGCGCTTCCGCAGCATCCTCAAGGTCCCGCTTAGCTTGATCTTCCTGTGGAAGGGTCGCGTTGCCGAAGGCAAAGGCGAGATCACCCCGTTCAACGCGCTGATGACGGAGCTGTCGGGCACGATCGGCACCGGCAATATCGCCGGCGTCGCCACGGCCATCTTCTTGGGCGGTCCCGGCGCGATTTTCTGGATGTGGATGACGGCGCTGGTCGGCATGGCGACGAAATATGCGGAGGCCGTCTTGGCCGTGCGCTATCGCGAAGTCGACGCGCGCGGCGAATATGTCGGCGGTCCGATGTACTACATCAAGAACGGGCTCGGCGCGAAGTGGAACTGGCTCGCCATCGCCTTTGCGCTGTTCGCCAGCGTCGCCGGCTTCGGCATCGGCAATATGGTGCAGGCCAACTCTGTTGCGCATGCGCTGAACAATTCGCTGGGGATGCCGGAATGGTTGACTGGCGCCGCACTTTTCTTGCTTGTCGGCGCGGTGTTGATTGGCGGAATTCAGCGCATCGCCGCCGTAGCGGGCAAGCTCGTGCCGTTTATGGCGATCACCTATATTGCGGCGGGTCTGCTGGTGCTCCTTATGAATATCGGCGCCATCCCCGAGGCGTTTCGCCTGATCTTCACGCATGCCTTCACGCCGGTCGCGGCGACTGGCGGCTTCGCCGGCGCGGCGGTCTGGGCGGCGTTGCGCTTCGGAATTGCGCGCGGCGTCTTCTCGAACGAGGCGGGCCTTGGTTCGGCGCCGATCGCCCACGCCGCGGCGCAGACCAAGGGGCCGGTGAGCCAAGGCCTCATCGCCATGCTCGCGCCTTTCATCGACACGATCATCGTCTGCACCTTCACCGCACTCGTAATCTTGACCAGCGGGGACTGGACCAGCGGCGAGACCGGGGCGGCACTCACCTCCAAGGCGTTCGAGGCGACCTTGCCGGTGATCGGGGATGATATCGTCGCCTTCTCGCTCACCTTGTTCGCATTTACCACCCTGCTCAGTTGGAGCTACTACTGTGAGCGCTCGCTGGAATATCTGTTCGGCGTCCGCATCATCAAGCCGTTTCGCTTGGTGTGGTGCCTTGCCGTGTTCGTCGGCGCCTCGGTCGAGCTCGCTTTCGTCTGGCTGCTGGCCGATACCTTGAACGCGCTGATGGCGATCCCGAACCTGATCGCGCTGGCGCTGCTCAGTCCGGTGGTGTTCGCGCTGACGCGAGAGTTCTTCAAGACCCGTGGGCGGTCGGAAGACAATCCGTTCTAGGCCTCAGGTCGAGCAGGAGCCGCCACCGAGCACGCAAAACTTGGCGCAGTGCGGATGGCAGAGCTTGACGGCGCCCTGCTGGAACATGCCGCCATCGGCATGCGCGGCGTCGGCCAAAGTCGCGCCCATCTCGAAGGCGGGATCGTAGGGGAGAAGCGTGCAAGGCAGCACCACCGGACGGTGCGCGCCTTTGCGCTTCACCACCATGCGGCTTGAAGCGCACATCACCTCGGCCGGGTCCTTGTGCAGAATGCCCCAGCAGCTCTCGGTGATCTCCGGAACATCGGCGCGCACGTCCATTTCGGGGAACAAGACCAGCTGGCCGTGGTCGGAGGCATCGACCGGCCAGGACCGTTCGGCGATCAGCGTGGCATAACCGGCGCGCGTATCGCCGTCGCTCTCGCCCCAGCAGGTACGCCCGGCCAGCGCGAGCTTGACACCGTGCTTCGCCAGCCAGTCGATGCCTTCGATGGTCTTGTCATAAGTGTTTGCGCCCCGTTCCTCCTCGTGCAGGGCCTTCGTGTAATGGTCGAGGCTGACGCGAATGGTGAGGCGGTCGCCATGCCTGGCGCGGAGCGCCAACAGGCCATCGCGAATGCGGGGCCGCAGCATCGGCTGCATGGCGTTGGTGAG
>DASPGI010000099.1:0-6073 GCA_035620695.1 Alphaproteobacteria bacterium | reverse complement strand
CCGACACCCCGATCGAGACACAGGGCAAGATCGTCCGCGCACTGCAGGAGCAGAGCTTTGAACGGGTCGGCGGGAACACGCGTGTCCAGGTCGACGTACGGGTAATCGCTTCAACCAATCGAGATCTCACCACCCTCATGGCAACAGGCCGGTTCCGGGAGGATTTGTTCTATCGGCTCAACGTGGTTCCCGTGCGGGTGCCGGCGTTGAAGGAACGGCGGGACGACATTCCTCTCCTGGTCCATCATTTCATGCAGCGCATGGCCTCCTCTTCTGGAATGCCGCTGCGCAGGATTGCCGAGGACGCGATGGTGGCACTCCAGACATATGATTGGCCCGGCAATGTGCGCCAGCTACGCAACGCGGTTGAACGGCTGCTGATCATGGCACCCGGCGATGCCAGCGAGCCCATCCGCGGCGACATGTTGCCACCAGATCTCGGCGCCATCGCGCCGATGACGCCACAAAGCCAAAATGGACTCGAAATCATGTCGATGCCTCTGCGCGAAGCGCGTGAGGCGTTTGAACGACAGTATCTGGAAGCGCAGATCACTCGTTTCGGCGGCAATATTTCACGTACCGCCGCCTTCGTCGGCATGGAGCGTTCGGCGCTTCACCGCAAATTGAAGACGCTCGGCTTGGCGGCTTCCGATCGACTGCAATAGCGGAGGATGGCTGGAGCGGTCTAACAGCCCAGCCAACGGTAAAGTCGCATGAAGGTCATCATTTGCGGCGCCGGCCAGGTCGGTTTCAACATTGCACGCTATCTTGCCGGCGAAGACAATGATATCACCGTCATCGACATATCGCGCGAGTTGATTGAGAAGCTCGTCGATACTCTCGATGTTCAGGGCCTCGTCGGATATGCCTCCCATCCCGATGTTCTCGAACGCGCCGGCGTCGCCGACGCCGACATGCTGATTGCGGTGACGTATTCCGATGAAGTCAACATGGTTGCGTGCCACGTCGCTCATTCAATCTTTGAAGTTCCGACGAAGATCGCGCGCATCCGCTACCAGGGTTATCAAGGGCCCGAGTGGTCGCGTTTGTTCGACCGTGCGCACCTGTCGATCGATGTCATCATCTCGCCGGAGATCGAGGTCGCGCGGGCGATCGGGCGGCGGTTGGAAATTCCGGGGGCGTTCGACGCGATCCCGCTGGCCGGGGGACGGGTGTCGCTGATCGGCGTGCGCTGCTCGAACGAATGCCCGGTCGTTAACACACCCCTGCGGCAACTGACGCAGCTTTTCCCCGATTTGAACATCGTTGTCGTAGGGATTTTGCGCAATGACCGACGGATGGTTCCCGAGTCCGACGATGTTATGCTGCCCGGCGACGATGTCTATTTCGTTGCCGATTCCCGGCATCTCAAGCGCGCGATGGCCGTCTTCGGGCATGAGGAGCCAGAAGCGCGGCGTATCATCATTGTGGGTGGCGGCAATATCGGCCAGCACCTGGCAACAAGCGTCGAGCGTGAGCATCCCGGCGTTGCCATCAAGCTGATCGAGATCGACAAGCGACGAGCGGAAGCAGTGGCGCAGGCGCTGCCGCGCGTGGTGGTCATCCATGGCGATGCTCTCGATGCGGAAATACTTGAGGAGGCGAACGTCAGAGCGACCGAGACCGTGGTTGCCGTCAGCAACGACGACGAAGTCAATATCTTGGCCTCGCTTCTGGCAAAGCGGTTCGGCTGTCAACGCTCGATCACCCTGATCAACAAGCCGACCTATACCCCGCTGATGGGCAATCTCGGCATCGACGCGGTCGTCAGCCCGCGCGCGATCACCGTGTCGACAATTCTGCAGCATGTCCGCCGCGGGCGCGTGCGCTCGGTGCATACGCTCTCGGACGGCTTCGGTGAGATCATCGAGGTGGAGGCGCTCGAAACCTCCGGCCTGGTCGGCCCTCCGCTGCGCGAAGCAAAGCTGCCGGAAGGCGTCATAGTCGGCGCCATCGTCCGTGACGCCGAGATCGTCATCCCCCGTGGCGATACTGTCGTGCGAACGGGTGATCGCGTCGTGTTGTTTGCGGCGACCGGCGCTGTCAAGAAAGTGGAAAAGATGTTTGCCGTTCGCCTGGAGTTCTTCTAGAGCCGTGACCCGATACATGAGGACAAGACGATTCGGTTCTATTGCCGTTCAGCAAACCGGGAAGCTGGAGCGGATGACGCCATCCCATAGCCAGGCATGGATTTGCGCATGAAGCGTATGGCGTATGTGAATGGCCGCTACCGGCCGCATGCCGAGGCCGCGGTCCATGTGGAGGACCGCGGCTATCAGTTCGCCGATGGAGTCTATGAGGTCGTGGCGATCCATCGGCGACGCTTTGTGGATGAGCACCCTCACCTTGATCGGCTTGACCGCTCCCTGGATGCATTGAGGATCGACTGGCCCATGTCCCGAGCCGCCTTGAGGCAGGTCATGAGAGAATTGGTCCGCCGCAACGCGGTCGATGAAGGCCTTATCTATATTCAGGTGACGCGCGGCGTCGCCCCGCGCGGTCACGCCTTTCCCAGACCCCAGGTCGCGCCTGGCCTGGTAATGACCACGCGTCGCGCCTGGCCCGTGCCGATCGCAGCGCTTCGGGAAGGCGTCTCGGTGGTGAGCGTGCCGGACCTCCGATGGGCGCGCTGCGACATCAAATCAATCAGCCTTCTGCCAAATGTCTTAGGCAAGCAGGCTGCCGTCGAAGCCGGCGCTTACGAGGCTTGGCATATAGATGCCTCGGGCGTGATAACTGAAGGCAGCTCAACCAATGCCTGGATCGTTACGCGCCAGGGCAGGGTGGTCACTCATCCGCCTGGCCCGCAAATCCTGAACGGGGTGACGCGATCGACCGTCCTTCGGCTGGCGTCGGAAAGCCAGATCGGCGTCGAAGAACGGCCATTCACGCTGGAAGAACTGAAAATGGCGCGCGAGGCGTTCCTTACCAGCACTTCCTCGCATGTCTTACCGGTCACCCAAGTGGATGGCCAGCCCATCGGCGACGGGCGTCCCGGCGAGATCGCATTAAGGCTGCGCGAGCTGTACTTGGCGGAGCTCGACCGCTTATGACCTCGGCAGGTCGACCTAACCTTCCGCCTCCCCTCGCGGTGCTGTTCGACTGGGACAATACGCTGGTCGACAACTGGACGACGATCACGGAGGCTTTCAACGCCACTCTGCTCGCCATGGGGCACAAGGCCTGGACGATCGAGGAAACTCGTTCGCGCGTGCGTGCGTCTTTGCGCGATTCGTTTCCCAAACTGTTCGGGGAGCGCTGGCCGGAAGCCAAGCGCATCTATGTTGATGCCTTTGCCAGCCAGCATCTGCAAAGCTTGAAGCCACTTGCCGACGCCGAAGAGCTTCTCCGCGCCCTGGCCGAGCGCGAAGTCTGGGTCGGCGTGGTCAGCAACAAGACCGGGAGCTTCTTGCGCAAAGAGGTGGAGCATCTCGGCTGGCAAGGCCATTTCCGCACAGTGGTCGGCGCGGGTGACGCGCCAAGAGACAAGCCCGCACCAGACCCGGTGAATCTGGCTTTGGAGGGAAGCGGCATTTCCGCCGGGCCGGAGGTTTGGCTGGTCGGCGATACCGAGATGGATATGGAATGCGCCCATCTCTCCGGCTGCCTACCGGTCCTGCTCAACCGGGAGCCCCCCGATCCTCTCGTCTTTGCCGGTTGGCAGCCGGCCTGGCAGGTATCGGGCTGCGCCGAGCTCAGGCGGCTGATCGCCGAACTTGGCTAGGGATTTGCATCGCCGCCGGCATCACGAACCATGTTTCAAGCCTCGGTTTTATGTGATACCGAATCAGTCGGGTCCGCTGCTCCAGTGGCGGTCCTGCAGGTAGCGTGGGCAAGGGCCCACGGCAACCGTGCCCCAATAATAGTCGAGAGAAAAAGGGGGTTACGAATGCCGGCGGAAAAGTCTCAGAATGTCCAAGATGTGTTCCTGAACCACATCAGAAAGAACAAGACTCCGGTCACGGTATTCTTGGTAAACGGCGTAAAACTGCAAGGCATCATAACCTGGTTCGACAATTTCTCCGTGCTTCTCCGGCGCGATGCCCATTCTCAACTGGTCTACAAGCATGCGATCTCTACCGTAATGCCGGCCGGCCCGATTCAACTTTTCGAAGGGGCGAAGGAAGGCGAGGAAGGGTGAGCCGATGAACGGCCACGGCGCGGCCCCCAATGGCGGCGCCGCGGCCGCAGTCGGCCGGGCGTTGGTTCTGTATCCCTTCCTCAAGCAGCGTTCCGGCGGCGATCGCGAGCCGGAGCAGAAGCTCGAAGAGGCAGTCGGCCTTGCCCGTGCCATCAATCTGGATGTTTCGCACGCCGAGAGCGTAGCCGTGCAGCGCTTCCGTCCGGGAACGCTGCTCGGAGCTGGGGTGGTCGGCCGCTATCGTGGCCTTATAGAGGCGGAGAAGATAGGCTTGGCCATCCTGGACCATCCCTTGACCCCGGTTCAGCAGCGTAACCTCGAAAAGGAGTGGAACTGCAAGGTCATAGATCGTACCGGCCTGATTCTTGAAATATTTGGAGCCCGCGCCCGCACCGCTGAAGGTCAGCTTCAGGTGGAGCTGGCGGCGCTTACCTATCAGCGTAGCCGGCTGGTGCGATCTTGGACGCATCTCGAACGCCAGCGCGGCGGTTTCGGCTTTCTCGGCGGCCCCGGCGAATCACAGCTCGAGATCGACCGGCGCCTTATCGGCGACCGGATCCTGAAGATCAAGCGAGACCTCGAGGAGGTGAAGCGGACGCGCGGACTTCACCGGGCCGCGCGGCGGCGCTCGGGACGGCCGACAGTGGCATTGGTCGGTTACACCAATGCCGGGAAATCCACCCTGTTCAACCGACTTACCCGCGCCGGAGTGGCGGCTGAAAATCTCCTGTTCGCCACTCTCGACCCGACCATCCGCGGCGTCCTTCTGCCCAGCGGACGAGAGGTGGCGATCTCAGACACGGTCGGCTTCATCTCCGACCTTCCGACCGACCTCGTGGCTGCGTTCCGGGCTACGTTGGAGGAGGTATGGGAAGCTGAGGTGATTCTCCACGTCCGCGACATCAGCCATCGCGAAAGCGATGCGCAAAAAGCCGATGTAGAACAGGTCTTGCGCGAGCTGGGACTGGAGGAGCGGCTCGTGGAAATCGTAGAAGTCTGGAACAAGATCGACTTGGTCGATCGCGAACGCCGCGTTGCGATATTGGACCAGGCCGCGCGATCGGAACGGCAGGCGGCGATCTCGGCCAAGACGGGGGAGGGATGTGACCGGCTGCTGAGCTTGATCGACGCAAGGCTTTCGGCCGGTGCGCAACTGCGCCTCCTTCGTTTGCACCATCGGGATGGCGCCGCCATTGCCTGGCTCTATGCCAACGGCAGCGTTCTGGCCCGGCGGGATGATGAGGAATTTACTCACCTCACAGTCCGGTTGGATCCCTCG
Organism: Alphaproteobacteria bacterium; assembly: GCA_035620695.1. GTDB lineage: Bacteria > Pseudomonadota > Alphaproteobacteria > JAREAF01 > JAREAF01 > JAREAF01. Next base: position 653 of record DASPGI010000099.1, on the reverse strand, counting down.
GACTGGGCCCGCTTCGACCGGATGCAGCAGCGCGGGTCGGAGGCGACCGACCGGTCCTCTTGACTTCCCGGGCACCCTTTGAGATAAGCCTGGCACTCACCCAGCCGGAGTGCTAGCACCGGACCGTGCAGGCTCGAGCGATGCGCTGCGGCAAGGCGCCACCAGGGAGAAGATTAGCTATGAAATTCAGGCCTTTGCACGATCGTGTGCTGGTCCGGCCGCTGGAGCAGGACGAGAAGACTTTGGGAGGCATCATCATTCCAGACACGGCCAAGGAAAAGCCGCAGCAGGGCGAGATTGTCGCCGTTGGCCCCGGCGGCCGCGACGAGAGTGGAAAAGTCACTCCGCTCGACGTCAAGAAGGGCGACCGGATCCTCTTCGGCAAATGGTCGGGAACGGAGGTGACGATCGACGGCGACAAGCTCTTGATCATGAAGGAAACCGACATCATGGGCGTTCTGGCCTAGGGAGTTGATGGAACAATGGCTGCCAAAGACGTGAAATTCGGCGGTGATGCACGCGACCGGATGCTGCGCGGCGTCGACATTCTCGCCAATGCCGTGAAGGTGACGCTCGGCCCCAAGGGCCGCAACGTCGTGCTTGATAAATCTTTCGGCGCGCCGCGGATCAGCAAGGACGGCGTCACCGTCGCC
>DASPGI010000098.1:0-39304 GCA_035620695.1 Alphaproteobacteria bacterium | reverse complement strand
CCACCTGGTACTGCTGGACGAAGCCGCCGACGGAGGCGATCTCCGCGACGCCCTCGGACTTGGCGAGCTGGTAGCGGACGAACCAGTCCTGCAGGGTCCTCAGCTCGGCGAGGCTGCGTTGCGCGCCGAGCACGACATACTGATAGACCCACCCCACTCCCGTCGCGTCGGGGCCGAGCGTGGCGCTTACCCCCTGCGGCAGGGAGCGCTGGGCGAAACTCAAATACTCCAGGACTCGGCTGCGCGCCCAGTAGATATCGGTGCCATCCTCGAAGATGACATAGACGAAGGAGACCCCGAAGAAGGAAAAACCCCTGACCGCTTTCGATCTTGGCACACTGATCATGGCGGTGGTCAGGGGATAGGTCACCTGGTCCTCGACCACCTGCGGCGCCTGGCCGGGATACTCCGTATAGACGATCACCTGTGTGTCGGAGAGGTCGGGTATCGCGTCCAGAGGTATGTTCCGGACCGAGTAGATTCCCGCTCCGACCGCCATCAGCGTCGCCAGGATAACGAGGAAGCGGTTGGCCGCTGACCAGCGGATAACGGCGGAGATCATCGGGCTTTGCCTCAGTTGGTTGTATTGTCGACAGGCGCGGCGGCAGGGGGCGGGAGCGCGTCGCCGCCAACGGCCGGCGGGCCCTCGGCTCCTGGCGGGGCGACGAAGGCGCGCAAGGCGGCTTGCAGGTTGCTTTCGGCGTCGATCAGAAAGTTCGCTCGCACGACAACCTGCTCTCCGGCCCCCAGTCCCTCGACGATCTCGATGAAGCCGTCGGCGCGGGTGCCCGTCCTGACCTCGCGCGGCTCGAAGCGGCCTGCCCCCTTGTCGACAAGCACGACCTGTCGCTGGCCGGAATCGAGAAGCGCGGATTCCGGAACGACGACCACCCGTTCGCCGGTCGCCGCCGTCTGGAGCGAGATGGAGGCATACATATGCTCCTTGAGGCGCCCGTCGGGATTGTCGATCTCGACCCTGATCCTGCCGGTGCGCGTGGTCGGATCGACGGCCGGATAGATGAAGTCCACTTTTCCCGCGAAGCTTTCGCCGGGATAGGTGGTCACGGCGACGGCCACCGCCTGCCCGAGCTGGACCATGGCCATGTCCTGCTCGAAGACCTCCGCGATCACCCAGACGCGGGAAAGATCGGCAAGCTCGAACAGCGGCTCGCCGGGCATGACGCGCATTCCCTCGACGACCATCTTTTCCATGACCTGGCCGGAGAGCGGTGCGCGCAGCATCAGCCCGCGCCGGACAGCGCGGCTCTTACGAAGCTGCTCGACCTCTTGCGCGGAAATGTCGAAGTAGCGCAGCCGTTGGATCGCTCCCTCGACCAGTCGCTCGGCGTTGGCGGTTTCCTCGACTGCGCCGGCCGCGCGCGCCGAATCGAGGGATCCCAGCGCGATGAGATAATCCTGCTGCGCCAGCACCAGATCCGGGCTGTAGATCTCCAGCATCGGCGCGCCCTTGGCGACCTGCTGCCCGGTGGTGTTGACATAGAGCCGCTCGACCCAGCCTTCGATCTTGGTAGTCACCGCTGCCATGCTCCGTTCGTCGAGAGCGATCGTTCCGACCGCCCTCACCGTGCGCACCAGCCCGTCGCGAAGCTGCGCCGGCTCGGTCACAACCCCGAGCCGCTGCACCTTCTCCAGGCCGACCTTCACCGTCGAGCCCTCGGACTCCTCGCCTTCGTAGACGGGGATGTACTCCATTCCCATCGAGTCCTTCTTCGGCTCCGACGAGATGTCCGGCAGGCCCATGGGATTGCGGTAGTAAAGAATCTTCCGCGATCCGGAATGTCCATCGGCGACCGATGAACTGTCCTCGACGTCCTGGATCTCCGTGCGCGCGCTGGCGGGGGCGAGAGACAACAGGCTGAGGAGACCTGGCTCCCCTATCCCCACCAGCCCCGGGCCATAGACGCTTCCGAGCAGGAATGCGCCGCCCGTTACCACGACCACGCCAAGAATGGCTGCAAACGATCCGAATTTCACAGCTCACCTCCAATCAGAAGTTCGATGTCCGCAAGCAGCCGCTGCTGCTCGGCGACGGTGCGCAGATGTTCCAGGCGGAGGGTCTTGACTGCTTGCCGCGCCCGTAGGACCTCCCCGATCTCGGCGCGGCCGAGCGGGTAGGCGGCCTCCGCCGCGGCCAGCGCCGCCTCGGCTTGGCGTAGATCGGGCCCGGACAAAATTTCTCCCTCGAACTGGGCCGCCTCGAGCGCGTCAAGCAAGGCGGTCAGGGACGCTTCCAGATCGCGGCGCGCGGCGCGCAGCCGATGTTCGGCCGCGGACAATTTCGCCGATGCCTCCGAAACCCGTGCCCGCCTGACGCCCCATTGCAGTGGGAGATTCATCCTGAAGCTCGCCTCATAGCCGTCCGAGGCGTCGCCCGGCAGGCCTTCGACAATGGTGAATCCCAAGGTGAAATCCGGATACCAGTCGGCCCCCGCAAGGCTCCGGTCGCCGATTGCCTCAGCGATCTCCGAACGCAGCTCTTCAAGGGCAGGGCTGCCGGTAAGGGCCCGCGCGAGCAGGTGCTCGGCCGTCATCGCCTCGACTGGCGGAAGGTGTGGGAGAGAGGCGGGATTTTCGAGCGGCGCCGCAGGATCGCGATCGAGCAGGGCGTTCACTTCCGCTTTCGCCGCCGTCAGCGAGGCCTGCAGCCGTCTCTTCTGAGTGAGGGCGGCATTGAGGGCAATCTCCGCTTCGCTGACTTCGCCTTGCCGGGCTCGTCCAATGGCGTAGCGGTCCAATGTGGACTCGACGATTGCACGCAGGTCGCGCTCGATCTCCCCCGTCAGGGCCACAGCCTGGGACGCAAACCATGCATCGGCGAAGGCACGCTTCAACCGCGATTCGATCTCAAGCTTGACCAACCGCGCCGCGGACTTCGATCGCCCGGCTTGCGCCTGCGCCACCTCGCGCCGCAACCGACGCTTGCCCCACCAGGGAAAACGCTGCTCCAAGCCCAGGAAAACCGTTCCCGCCTCTTCGGGCAGGCCGCCAGGGCTGCGCTCGACATCTTCAAGGGAGAAGAACAGCTCGGGATCGTCGAGAGCGCCGGCACTCTTGGCGGCCGCTTCGGCCGCCTGTGCCTCGAGAATGGCGGCCGCAACGTCAGGGCTGAGCCCGCGAACCAAGCCAAGAAGCTCGTCGAGGTCCGCGCCCGGTGTTCCAGGGTTCGTCGCCTCCAGCATGGGCCCTGCGAAGGCGGGCTGAATGGCGAGCGATGATGTGTCAGAGCGCGCCAGCGCGGTAGCGCAGGCAAGCACGATTGTCATGCCGACAAGCACCCGTTGCCGGATCATATCCATCCGCAAGCTCAGCTCTGTCCTGGCTAAGGAATTGTGTCCACATGGCCTGTCCGAGCGGCCAAGCAGCCGCTGGAAAGCCGGCCTTGAGAAAAGGTCAAAGGCGGGGTGGAGCGTGGCTCGGCTTCGGACTTCGGGACGCCAATTGAGTGGTGGGTTCGGCCGGGAACGCGGGGGAACCAGCGAGGAAGACCTGTGCGGGCCCGGTCGGAATGGATATGCCCGCGAGGCAGGTCGCCGGGCAGGGCTGGCAGCTCATCGCCGCGTCCCCGTTCTCGCAGGCAGCGAGCAGGTGCGGAGCAGTGATGCAGCCATCGCAACGCTCGGCCGACCGGCCCTCAGGGGGTGGGAACAACAGCCCCATGGCCAGTCCTAGCAAAGCGATGAGAAGCGGGATCGGGCGCGTGAACATCAAGGCCGTGAAGCAGAGATTGCCAGTTGAACAGACCAGCAATCCTAATGGAAGGGAAGTAACAAACAGTTGATCGAGCAGTTTTCCATCCCAGGCGCGAGGAGCCTGCCGCCCGCTGCGCTGGCGTTTCCGAATCGCAGCCAAGCTCATCCCGCCGGAGGAAGCAAGCCGCCTCCCCGTTGCCCGAGAATGATCCTTGCTGCTAGGCTTGGCTCGCCCAGCCGGCGACCCCCATTAAGTCCGCCGGCGGCTTAGGGAGGTTTGAACCATCATGACAGTTGTTACGAAACGGTGGGCGCTCAGCCTGGCCGTGGCGGCGTTCGCGCTTGCCGCCGAGGGCGCCGACGCGGAGGCCCTGAAGAAGATCGGCAAGGGCGAAGGCCAAGTCGATATCGTCGCTTGGCCGGGCTATATCGAGCGCGGCGAGACCGACAAGGCGTTCGACTGGGTGACCGATTTCGAAGGCAAGACCGGTTGCAAGGTCAACATCAAGACCGCCAACACTTCGGACGAGATGGTCGCGCTGATGAACGAGGGCGGCTTCGATCTCGTCACCGCATCGGGCGATGCAAGCCTGCGCCTGATCGCCGGCAAGCGGGTGCAGGAGGTCAATGTCGACTTGGTTCCGAGCTGGAAAACCGTTGACGAGCGGTTGCAAAGTGCGCCTTGGCACACCGTCGACGGCAAGCATTATGGCGTGCCCTATCAGTGGGGCTCCAACGTGCTGATGTACAACACCAATATCTTCCCCGAGACGCCGAAGAGCTGGGACGTTGTCTTCAAGGAAATGTCCCTGCCCGACGGCAAGTCGAACAAAGGCCGCGTCCAGGCATTCGATGGCGCGATCTACATCGCCGACGCGGCGCTGTTCCTGAAAAAGCATCGGCCGGAGCTGAAGATCGAGGACCCCTACGCGCTCGACGAGGAGCAATACAAGGCGGCGCTCGAGCTTCTGCGCGCGCAACGCCAGATCGTCGGCCGCTACTGGCACGATGCCTTCGTCCAGATCGACGACTTCACCAATGAAGGCGTGGTCGCCTCATCCTCCTGGCCATTCCAGGTGAACATCCTCAAAAGCAAGAACGCACCGGTCGGCTCGACCGTGCCCGAGGAAGGCGCCACGGGCTGGGCCGACACGACGATGATGCATGTCGACGCGCCCCATCCGAACTGCGCCTATATGTGGCTGGAGCATTCGATCAATCCGAAGCTGCAGGGCGATCTTGCCGCCTGGTTCGGTTCGGTGCCGGCGGTGCCGGCCGCCTGCAAGGGCAATCAGCTCTTGACCGACGAGGGCTGCGATATCAACGGCATGGGCAATTTCGAGAGAATCTCGTTCTGGAAGACCCCTGTCGCCGATTGCGGTGGCGGCCGGACTTGCGTGCCTTACTACCGCTGGGTGACCGACTATATCGCCATCCTCGGCGGGCGTTGATATAGGCCAAGCCGGTCCGAACGCGGGAGCGGGGCGGCCATCGCCCCGCTCCTCGCGTTCCGGTCCCTCGGAGTCAATTGACGGCACATGAGCGAAGTCACCCTTCCTGCCGTCCGTTTCCTCGGGGTCAGCCGCCACTACGGCGCCGTCAAGGCGGTGGACGATGTCAGCTTCGACATTACCGACGGCGAGTTCTTCTCGCTGCTTGGCCCTTCGGGATCGGGAAAGACCACCTGCCTGCGCCTGATCGCTGGCTTCGAGCAGGCCAATGCCGGGCGGGTCCTGATCCACGGGCGCGACATGCGCGGCGTGCCGCCTTACGAGCGCGACGTGAACACCGTCTTTCAGGACTATGCGTTGTTCCCGCATATGACGGTAGCCGACAATGTCGCCTACGGGTTGATGATTCGGAAGGTGCCGCGGGCGGAGCGGCGCGCCCGCGCCAAGGAAATGCTGGAGATGGTGAAACTCGGCGGCCTTGGCGAACGCAAGCCCGGCCAGCTCTCCGGCGGCCAGCGCCAGCGCGTGGCACTCGCCCGCGCGCTCATCAACCGGCCGCGCGTGCTGCTCCTGGACGAGCCTTTGGGCGCCCTCGATCTGAAGCTGCGCCAGGCCATGCAGATGGAGCTGAAGGGCCTGCAGCGGCAGGTCGGCATTACCTTCGTCTATGTGACGCACGACCAGGAAGAAGCGCTCACCATGAGCGATCGGATCGCCGTCTTCAATCATGGTCGCATCGAGCAGATCGGCCGACCCGGCGAGATCTACGAGCATCCGGCGACGGCGTTCGTCGCGGGCTTCGTCGGCGTCTCCAACCTGATCGACGGCGCTCTGGCTGCGCGACTCTTCGGTCGATCCGAGCCGGTCGCCGTACGGCCCGAGAAGATCCGCATCCTGTCGGAAGGAGCCAGCGTGCCCGAAAGCTCGTGGGTCGCCGACGGCCGCATCCGCGATGCCACCTATCTAGGGGCGGCGAGCCGCTATTACGTGGCCCTGGACCTGGGCGGCGAAATGGTGGTGATCGAGCAGAACCAGCGCAGCGGAGCCACCGACACGCTGGGCGCGATCGGCCGGCGGGTGCGTCTGGTCGGTGCCATGGAGGAGGCGCTGCCCTTGCGGGCGGAGCAGGCGGCATGACCGCCGAGACACTCGCCGCTCCACCTTCGCACGCTCCGGGCTCGAACCTCCTGCAGCGCATCTCGACCTGGCTCTACCGGCACCCGCGCCTGGCGCTGGCGATCCTTTTGGCGCCGCCCCTCTTCTGGCTCGGCGTCGTTTATCTGGGATCGTTGTTAGCGCTGCTGGCGCAGAGCTTCTTCTATCTCGACGGATTTACCGGCCTCATCGTGCGCGAATTCTCCTTGCGCACCTATGGAGAGCTTCTCACCGCGGCCAATCTCGACATCATCCTGCGGACGACGACGATGGCCGCCCTGGTGACAATCGCTTGCGCCTGCATAGGATTTCCCATTGCCTACTTCATGGCGCGCTACGCCGGGCCACGGCTCAAGCCGCTGATGTATCTCGGCGTCATGCTGCCGCTATGGTCGAGCTATCTGGTGCGGGTCTATTCCTGGAAGCTGATCCTGGCCAAGGAGGGGATCATCACCTGGATCTTCGCCAAGCTGCATTTGTTGTGGCTGCTCGACGCCATCCTGGCGATTCCAGTGATCGGCGGGCCTTCGCTGTCGACGGCCTATATCGGGACCTTCATCGTCTTCGTCTATATCTGGCTGCCCTACATGATCCTGCCGATCGAGGCGGCGATCGAGCGCGTTCCCCGTTCGGTGATCGAGGCATCGGCCGATCTCGGAGCCCATCCGCGCAACACGTTCCGACACGTCGTTCTGCCGCTGGCCATCCCTGGCGTCGTCGCCGGTTCGATCTTCACCTTCTCGCTGACGCTGGGCGACTACATCATTCCAGGGATCATAGGATCTTCGCGACCCTTCATTGGCCAAGCGGTCTTTTCCCATCAAGGCACCGCCGGCAACATTCCGCTGGCGGCTGCGATGTCGGTGGTGCCGATCGTCATCATCGCCATCTATCTGCGCATCGCCAAGCGCTTGGGGGCCTTCGATGCGCTGTAATGCCAAGCGCCACCCCCACCCCGACCCTCCAACTTCGAGGGGAAGGGGGAAAAAGGTCGCACCACGACGCCCTCCTCCCTTGAAGGAGAGGGCAGGGAGGGGGGTGCTGCAATGACCGCCGTCGCGTCGCACGATCGCCCCAGGGCGCCGTTCGGCATCAGCCTGGCCGCGCTCGCGGGCATGCTGTTCCTGCATCTGCCCCTGGCCTTGATCATCTTCTATGCCTTCTCGGCGGAGGATAAGAGTTATGTCTTTCCGCCGCCGGGGCTGACGCTGAAATGGTTCCCGCTTGCCTTCGAGCGCGCCGACATCTGGGCGGCGATCTCGCTCTCGGTGCGAGTGGCGGTGATCGCGACCGGACTGGCCATTGTGCTCGGCACGCTGGCGGCGGCGGCGATCTACCGTTCCAACTTCTTCGGCAAGGAAGCGGTATCGCTCTTGCTGATCCTGCCGATCGCGCTGCCCGGCATCGTCACCGGGATCGCGCTCAGGGCGGCCTTCAACATCGGCGAGATCCCCTTCAGTTTCTGGACGATCGTCGTCGGGCACGCCACCTTCTGCATCGTCGTGGTCTACAACAATGCGATCGCCAGATTGCGCCGCACCGCAGCCTCTCAGATCGAGGCCTCGATGGATCTGGGCGCCAACACGTTCCAAACCTTTCGATACGTGGTGCTGCCGAATCTTGCCACGGCGTTGTTGGCGGGCGGCATGCTCGCCTTCGCGCTCAGCTTCGACGAGGTCATCGTCACCACCTTCACCGCCGGCCAGCAGAGCACGCTTCCGATCTGGATGCTGACCGAGCTGGTGCGGCCGCGCCAGCGGCCGATAACGAACGTCGTCGCCGTGTTTGTCATCGCCGTTACCTTTCTGCCGATCCTCGCGGCTTATTATCTGACGCGGGATACCCATGAGGTGCACGGTTCGGGAAAATGAAGGGAGAACAACCATGGACGCCAGCGGACAAACGAAGTTGAGCATTGATACCCAGCTTCTGATCGACGGAAAGACCGTCAAGGGACAGGCCGCCGGAGAGGCCATCGTCAATCCCGCATCGGGAAAGAAGATCGGGGCCGTGCCGAGCGCCTCCAAGTCACAGCTCGATCAAGCGGTCAAGGCGGCGCAGCGGGCGTTCGAGGGTTGGTCCCAGACGACCGCGCAGCAGCGCTCGCTCCTGCTCCTGAAGCTGGCGCAGCGGATAGAGGATGGCGCCGAGGAGTTCGCACGGATCGAGAGCCTTAACACCGGCAAGCCCTATGCCCGCGTCATCGCCGACGAGATGCCGGCGATCATCGACTGCTTTCGTTTCTTCGCGGGCGCGGCGCGCTGCCTGCCGGGGCTGGCGGTTGGCGAATACATGCCCAATCACACCTCCATGCTGCGCCGCGACCCGATCGGCGTGGTCGGTTCGATCGCACCCTGGAACTACCCCTTGATGATGCTGGCCTGGAAGATCGCGCCTGCGCTTGCGGCGGGCAACACCGTGGTCATGAAGCCGTCGGAGAACACACCGCTGACCGCGCTCAAGCTCGCCAAGCACATCGCCGAGATCTTTCCTGCCGGCGTCTGCAACATCGTCACCGGCGATGGCGAGACGATCGGGTCGGGCATCGCCGCCCATCCCGGGATCCGCATGGTGTCCCTTACCGGCGACATCGAAACCGGAAAGAAGGTGTTGAAGGCGGCCGCCGCGAATCTGAAGCGCACCCATCTGGAGCTGGGGGGCAAGGCGCCGGTCGTGGTTTTCGACGATGCTGACCTGGAGGAAGTCGTCGGCGTTCTGAAAGCAGCCAGCTACTATAATGCCGGCCAGGATTGCACCGCGGCCTGCCGCATCTATGCAGGGACCAAGATCCACGACAATCTCGTGGCCGAACTCACCTCCGCCGCCAAGTCGATCAAATACGGCGACCCAGACGATCCCGCCTCGGAGATCGGCCCATTGATCTCCAAGAACCAGCGCGAGCGCGTGCAGGGATTCGTCGAGCGGGCGAAGTCCAAGAAGCATATCGAGATCACCACGGGCGGCAAGCCCGCCAAGGGCAGCGGCTACTACTTCGAGCCTACGGTCGTCGCCGGCGCCAAGCAGTCGGATGAGATCGTCTGCAGGGAGGTGTTCGGTCCGGTGGTTTCCGTTACCCGCTTTAAGGACCCTGACCAGGCGATCCAATGGGCGAATGACAGCGACTACGGCCTTGCCTCATCGGTCTGGACGCGCGACGTGAAGAAGGCGCTGAAGGTCGCGGCGCGCCTGCAATATGGCTGCACCTGGGTTAACCAGCATTTCGCGCTGGTCAACGAGATGCCTCATGGCGGGATGAAGAACTCGGGCTACGGCAAGGACATGTCGATGTACGGGCTCGAGGACTACACGGTCGCCCGGCATGTGATGGCGAATTTCGGGTAGGCCTCGACGCTATCGGCAGCCCGTCCCCTCCCCTCGAAAGGGGAGGGGAATTGGGCGCGGATCGATAGCCCCGGCCCTGCTTGGACCGGCGCCCTGGCCACCTTATACTCCTTCGCAGGTGCAGCATGAGGGGCGGCGAGCGCCATGGCGGAGTTTCCAAAGCCGGATCTTGAGGCCTGGCGGCGGCTGGCCGAGCAGGAGCTGGGCGGAAAGCCGGCCGAGAGCCTGAACTGGCGGACGGCCGAGGGAATCGAGGTCAAGCCGCTCTACACCGCCGAGGATCTGGAGGGTCTGGAGAGCGTCGGGTCGCTGCCGGGCTTTCCGCCTTACACGCGCGGGCCCCGCGCGACCATGTATGCCAACCGGCCCTGGACGATTCGCCAATATGCCGGTTTTTCCACCGCCGAGGAGTCGAATGCCTTCTACCGCCAGAACCTGGCACAAGGGCAGATGGGGCTCTCTGTCGCCTTCGACCTCGCCACGCATCGCGGCTACGATTCCGACCATCCGCGGGTTTCCGGCGATGTCGGAAAGGCGGGTGTCGCCATCGACTCCGTCGAGGACATGAAAATCCTGTTCGAGGGCATACCGCTCGAGCGCATGTCCGTCAGCATGACCATGAACGGAGCGGTGCTGCCGGTCCTCGCATCCTTCATCGTCGCCGCCGAGGAGCAGGGGGTTCCTCAGGACATGCTCACCGGGACCATTCAGAACGACATCCTCAAGGAGTTCATGGTCCGCAATACCTATATCTATCCGCCCGTGCCCTCGATGCGGATCGTGGCCGACATCATCGCCTACACGGCCGAGCACATGCCGCGCTTCAATTCCATCTCGATCTCCGGTTACCACATGCATGAGGCGGGGGCGACCGCGGTTCAGGAACTCGCCTTCACGCTCGCCGATGGGCTCGAATATGTGCGTGCCGCGCTCGGCCGTGGGCTGGCGATCGACGCCTTCGCGCCGCGGCTCTCCTTCTTCTTTGCCATCGGCATGAACTTTTTCATGGAGGTCGCCAAGCTTCGGGCGGCCCGTCATCTCTGGGCGAAGCTGATTGCCGGATTCGATCCGAAGAACCCGGCCAGCCTGGCGCTCCGCACGCACTGCCAGACCTCAGGGGTGAGCCTGACCGAGCAGGATCCATACAACAACGTGATTCGCACCACCATCGAGGCCATGGCGGCGGTGCTGGGCGGCACGCAGTCCTTGCACACCAATGCGCTGGACGAGGCCTTGGCGCTGCCGACGCCGTTCTCGGCGCGCATCGCGCGCAACACGCAGCTCATCTTGCAGGAGGAAAGCGGCATCACCCGCACCATCGATCCCCTTGGCGGCAGCTACTACCTGGAGACGCTGACGCACAGCCTGGCGAAAGAGGCGGAGAAATTGATCGTCGAAGTCGAGGAGCTGGGGGGCATGACGCGCGCTGTCGAGATGGGCATGCCGAAGCTCCGCATCGAGGAAGCGGCGGCGCGGCGACAGGCGCGGATCGATCGCGGCGAGGAAGTGATCGTCGGCGTCAACAAGTATCGCGCCGAGGAGGACGGCGAGGCGGTGGAGCTTCTCGATATCGACAATTCCAAGGTCCGCGCGCGGCAGATCGAGCGGCTGAAGCTGGTCCGCTCGAGCCGCGATCCTCAGAAAACCGAAGCCGCTCTGCGGGCCCTGACCAAAGGGGCCGAAGATCCAAGCGCCAATATGCTGGCTCTATCAATCGAGGCGATGCGCGCGCGCGCCACGGTGGGCGAGGTCTCGGATGCGCTCGAGAAGGTGTTCACCCGACACCGCGCCACGACGCGGTCGATATCGGGCGTGTATGGGGCAGCCTATACGAGCGACGAGGCGTTCGGCCGCATCCGCGAGGAGGTCGGCCAGTTCGAGCGGGAGGAGGGGCGGCGGCCGCGCATCCTGGTCGCCAAGCTGGGGCAGGACGGCCACGACCGGGGCGCCAAGGTGATCGCGACGGCCTTCGCCGATATCGGCTTCGATGTCGATATCGGGCCCTTGTTCCAGACGCCCGAGGAAGCGGCCCGCCAGGCGATCGAGAACGACGTGCACATCGTCGGCGTGTCCTCGCAGGCCGCCGGCCACAAGACCCTGGTGCCGGAGTTAGTGCGCGCCCTCAAGGCGCATGGCGCTGGCGACATACTGGTCATCTGCGGCGGGGTCATTCCGCCGAGGGATCATGATTTTCTGAAGGAGGCCGGCGTCGCGGCGATCTATGGCCCCGGAACCCACATCCCGAGCGCCGCTGCGGAGATCCTGGCGTTGCTGCGGCGGCGCGCGAAGGCGGCTTAGACCCTCTCGTCCCGTCGTCGCTATGGCGAGAAGCCCTCTCCCTCAACAGAAATCCGCGTGAAGCGACGTATCGACTTCCGACTCGCCATCAGAACAGCCCGACCACCTGCCGCTGCCCGTCCAACCTGATATTGTTGGCCGCGGGCACGCGCGGCAGGCCCGGCATGGTCATGATCTCGCCGCAGATCACCACCACGAACTCGGCGCCGTTGGACAGCCGCACCTCGCGGATCGGCACGACATGGTTGGAAGGCGCGCCTTTCAGGTTCGGGTCGGTCGAGAAGCTGTATTGTGTCTTGGCGATGCAGACCGGGTAGTGACCATAGGTCTTCTGCAATTCCTTGAACTGATCGCGCACCTTCTGGTCCGCAATGATGCCTTGCGCGTGATAGAGCCGCTGGGCGATCGTGCGCACCTTGTCCCAGAGCGGAAGATCGTCGGAATAGAGTGTGCGGAAGTTCGAGCGGCCGCTCTCGGCAAGATCGACGACCTGTCGCGCGAGTTTTTCGGCGCCTTTGCCGCCATCGGCCCAATGGGTGCATTCGATCGCCATCACGCCGAGCTCCGCACAGATCTGCTCCACCGCCCGCAATTCAGCATCTGTGTCCGAGATGAAACGATTAATCGCGACCACCGCCGGAACGCCGAAATGGCCGACATTCTCGACATGGCGGGCGAGATTGGCGGCGCCCTTCTTCACCGCCTCGACATTCTCCTTGCCGAGATCCTCCTTGGCCACGCCCCCATGCATCTTGAGGGCGCGTACGGTTGCGACCACCACCGCGGCCGCCGGCTTCAAGCCGGCCTTTCGGCATTTGATGTCCATGAACTTCTCGGCGCCGAGATCAGCTCCGAAGCCGGCTTCCGTAACCACATAGTCGGTGAGCTTCAGCGCCATCTTGGTTGCGAGCACCGAGTTGCAGCCATGGGCGATGTTGGCGAAAGGGCCGCCGTGGATGAAGGCGGGATTGTTCTCCAGCGTCTGCACGAGATTGGGCTTGATCGCATCCTTCAGCAGCACCGTCATCGCTCCATCCGCGTGCAGCTGCTTGGCGAAGATCGGCGTGCGGTTGCGGTCATAGCCGACGACGATCTTGCCGAGTCGGTTCTGCAGATCCTCCAGACTGGTGGAAAGGCAGAAGATCGCCATCACCTCCGAGGCGACGGTGATGTCAAACCCGTCCTCTCTGGGAAATCCGTTCGCGACGCCGCCCAGCGAGTTGACGATTTGCCGGAGCGCGCGGTCATTCATGTCCATCACGCGGCGCCAGGTCACGCGCCGCTCGTCGATGCCGAGCTCGTTTCCCCAGTAGATGTGATTGTCCAGCATCGCGGCTAGGAGATTGTGGGCCGAGCCGATGGCATGGAAATCGCCGGTGAAATGCAGATTGATGTCCTCCATCGGCACCACCTGGGCGTAACCGCCGCCGGCCGCCCCGCCCTTGACCCCGAAGCAGGGACCGAGCGATGGCTCGCGCAGACAGATCATCGCCTTCTTGCCGATGCGGTTCAGCCCGTCGCCCAGGCCGACCGTGGTGGTTGTCTTGCCTTCGCCCGCCGGAGTGGGGGTGATCGCCGTCACAAGAATCAGCCTGCCGTCGGGGCGATCCTTCACCTGCTCCATCACCGAAAGCGACACCTTTGCCTTGTAATGCCCATAAGGCTCGAGATCCTCGGCCTTCAGGCCCAGCCGCTCGCGGCCCAGCTCGATGGCCGGCCGCATCCTGGCCTCTCGGGCAATCTCGATGTCGCTCTTCGGCTTGCTATTCATCGTTTCCATCCCCTTGAAAACCAGGCTGTTTGGCGAAGTCTAGGGTGTTGGTATATCAGATGCCAGGCTAATCGGCGAGCTTGCGCAGCGCCGACAGACCTGCCGGCCGCCCGACGAACTCGGCCATCGCATCGAGGAGGCTCGCCCACATGAATTCGGCCGAGGCCATGTCCGTCAGCAGGTGATAGCCCGGCACGCGGCCGAGATCGGCGCGGATCACGATCGCCGTCAGTTTGGCTACGGAGGTTTGGGCGATCGCCCCTTCGGCGAATTTATGCGTTCTCAGATCGACCCCGCAGACTTTCGCGAACATCGCGGGGGCCTCCGCGCCGGCAATACGCAGCCAACAGTTGGTGTCCGCGCGCGGCACGCGCCAGGCACCCAACTGAAGATCGATCGACCAGGTCGCATCAAGCCTCGCGCATAACCCGGGCTCGCCTGAGAGCGGACCCAGGATCAGCGCCTCGGTGGGGGCGAGCCGGGCGGCCAGGGACCCGTCATTTTGCATGAACGCCATATTGTCCCGATCGCCGATTCCCACGCCCTGGCCCCGCAGCCAGTCGAGCGCGCGCGGTCCCTTGTAGCCGGTCCGTGGCAAGGCCGTGCAATCGGCGATGGCGAGCCTGCGCGCGGCCGTCAGTTCCGCATCCGGATCTCCGAAGTCCATCGCGGCGGCCATGCCGTTCACCGCTTCGAACCGCGCGCCGAGCTGCATCAGCTCGCGATAGAGAAAGCTGCGGCGGGAGAGGGATTGCGGGGCAAGAGTCATTCGTCCCCCCCTCCCTTGCCCTCCCCCTCAAGGGGGGAGGGAATCTCACACACCCCTTCACCCTCCCCCTCGAGGGGGGAGGGAGGGGAGGGGGTGGTGGCGTGGCGCCAGCGCATCCGTTCACATCTCCTGCCGCTTGTTTTCAGGATCGTAGAAGGGCGACTTGGTGACGATGGCCCGCAGGATCTCGCCGTTCTCGATCTTGATGTCGAAGCGGCTGCCCGGCTCGGCTTGATCGATGGCGACGAAGGCCAGGCCCACGACCTTGCCCAGGACGGGCGAAAGTCCGACCGAGGTGATCCGGCCCGTGATCTCGCCCTCGCGTAGCACAAGGTGGCATTCCTTGGGGATGCGGTCATCCGCGCCGCCCTCGAGGACGAACCCGACCAGCTTGCGCTTCACCCCGGCGGCGCGCTGAATCTCGATCGAGCGCTTGCCGACGAAGAAAGGCTTGGCCTTGGCGATCGCCCACTCCATGCCCGCCTCCTCGGGCGTGGTCAGCCCGTCGGTATCCTGCGAGACGATGATGTGTCCCTTCTCCAGGCGAAGCTGCCGCTGCGCCTCGACGCCGAACGGCCGGATGCCGAGGGGCCGGCCGGCCTCCATCAGCGCGTCCCACAGGGCCTCGCCCTGGCTCGCCGGGACATGGATCTCGTAGCCAAGCTCGCCGACGAAGCCGACCCGCATGATTCGCGCCGGGATGCCGCCGACATGTCCTTCCCGCACGCCCATATAGGGAAACCCGGTCGGCGAGAGATCGGCATCGCTGACGATGCGCGACAGAACCGAGCGGGAATGCGGCCCGGCGATGTTGACGCCGGCATAGCTCGCGGTGACTTGCGTTACGTCCACCGCAAGCCGCCACTGCGCATTGTACCAGAGCATGTTTTGATACACGCCCTGCACGCCCGAGGTGGTGGCGGTAACGTAAAAATGTTGCTCGGCCAGGCGCGCGGCGACCCCGTCGTCGGCGATTACTCCGGCCATGTCGGTCATCAGGACGTAACGGCAGCGTCCAATCGGCTGCTTCTTGTAAGCGAAGGTGTAGATCCGTTCCAGGAACTCGGCGGCGTCCGGCCCGCGCACCTCGAGCCCGCCCAGGGTCGAGACGTCGATGATGCCGACATTCTCGCGCACGTTCCGCACCTCGGCGGTGATCGCTTCCTCGCGCTTGTCCTTCGCTCCATAGTAAGCGGGACGAAGCCACAGACCGGCCGGCATCATCTGCGCGCCCGCCTCGATATGTCGGTGGTGCATCGCGGTGAGGCGGACTGGCTCGAAACCGCGCCCGGCGAGGTGGGCGAATTTTTCCGGTCCGACCGGGGGCCGGGCCGTGGTGACGCCGATCTCCCCGATCGGGTGCCCGGTGGTCCTGGCTGCGATGCGCGCCGTCGGCAGCGCCGAGTGGCGGCCCTGGCTTGGTCCCATGCCGACTGTCGAATAACGCTTCAGCAACTCGATATGATCGAAACCCTCAGCCATCGCCGCGAGCAGATCCTTGACCTGAAGATCCTCATCGAAATCGACGAAGTCGCGGCCGCGAGGATGGGGAAAGATCGGCCAGGGGTGATTGAGGCCGTCGGCCCCGGCGAAGGGCTCCGGGGCGGAGGGCTCGGGACCGCAGAAGAGCCCGGCTTCGCCGGCGGCCTTCCAGCCGGCGCGCCGCCCATCGGCCAGCACCGCCTCTAGATCGTAAACACCGTTCACCGATCCTGCCGCGTGCACGCCCTTGGGTACGGGCCCCAGCTGAAACATCGCAAGCCGCTCGGCATAGCCGACCTTGGTCCCCGCATGAGCGGCCAGTTGATAGGCGGGGCTGTAGCCCACATCCATGCAGATCAGGTCGCAATCCAGCGCCTCCGCCTTGGCTGCGAAAATGCCCTCTGCGGTGATCCTTGCGACCGCCGCTCCGGCGATGCCGCGCTTGCCGCGCGCGGGGATGGCCTCGACTACGGTGTGGCCAGAGAGGATGCGCAAACGATGCGCCTGCACCGATTCCACGCGCGGATCGGGCGCCGGGATTTCGCGCAGATCGACCAGGGCGGCAACCTCGACGCCGGCCTCGGTCAGATCAAGCGCAACCCCGTAGCCGTCCGCATTGGCGGTCGCGATCACGGCGCGCTCGCCCGGCTTGACGCCGTAGAGCTTGATCAGCCGCTGCGCGGCTGACCCCATCATCACGCCCGGCAAGTCGTTGTTGCGGAAGACCAGATGCTGCTCGGTCGAGCCCGTGGCAAGGACCACCGATTTGGCGCGTGCCTTGTAGAGCCGGTTGGCGCGAATGAACGGCACCCAATTGTCCGCGAACAAGCCTTGTGCGCGAGTTCCGGCATGAATGGTTACGTTCGGCAGCGAGGCGACCTCGGACACCAGATGCTCGCGCAGGCTTCGCGTCGCCGAGGGCTCTTCCACGAAGCGGGCATAGGCGAGCGAGCCCCCAAGCGTTGCACCTTCCTCTATCAGGATGACCTCCGCCCCGGTCTTGCCCGCTTCGATGGCCGCGGCCAGGCCCGCCGGTCCGCCGCCGATCACCAGCACATCGGCGAAGGCATAGGCCTTGTCGTAATAGCCATGATGGGCGTCGAGCTTGACACGGCCGAGACCGGCCAAGTTACGAATCACCGGCTCCCAGCGCCTCCAAGCCCCGAGCGGCCTAAAGAACGCCTTGTAATAGAATCCGACCGGCAGGAAGCCTCCGATCAGATCGATGACGGAGCGCCGATCATGTGCAAGCGAGCCTTTGACATTCTGCGCCGTCACCTCCAGCCCCGGCGAGATCGGGTGAATGTCGGCGAGCACGTTCGGCTCGTCGGGAAGTTGCACGAGGCTGTTGGCATCCTGCCCGGCCATGGTGAGGATTCCGCGAGGCCGGTGATATTTGAAGGAGCGTGAGAGCACGGATATTCCGTTCGCGGCCAAGGCACTGGCGATGGTGTCGCCGGCGAAACCCTCGACCTTCTCGCCCGCGAATCGGAAGCTGATCGGCTTCGTGCGATCGAGGAGCAGGCCCGCAGGGGCGGAAAGCCGCATGACCTGCGTCATGCGCCTTCCTCGGGCTTGGGTTGGGCAAAGTCGCGGCGCTTGCCAAAAAGCTCGCTCGGCCGATGGGTCCGCAAGATCTCGTCCGTGCGGGTGTCGCGCTCGGCGATGAACCAGAAGGCAGTGGGCAGATGGCACCACCATTCACGCACGATCCCCGCCTCATTTTCCTGTAGGAAGACGTAGTCGGCCCAGGCGGCCGGGTCCGAGGCCGTAGGATCGGGCATCTCCTTCACTTCGCCGCCCCAAAGAAACTCCGAGGCGTTGCGCGGTCCGTTGAGCGGGCAGTTGATGATCTTCATCGGGCCGTTCCTCAATGACCCACCGAGGCGGCGCCCTTTTCGCCGACCAGCGCGAACTCCTCGAACCGCGCCAGTCGAAACGGCACGAGAATGTCGGGCACTTTGCGGCTCGCAAGGGTTTCGGCCATCCGCTTCCCGCAGACGGGCGTTGCCTTGAAACCCCAGGTGCCCCAGCCGGCGTCGATGTAATAGTTCTCCAGCGGCGTCTCTCCCATTACAGGGCTGAAATCGGGAGTCATGTCGGCCAGGCCCGCCCATTGGCGCAGGAGCTTGACCTCGCCGAGGAAGGGGAACAACTCCAGCATGTGGGCCATCAACCCTTCCTTGAAATCGAGGGTGGAGCGCGTGGAATAGAGAGCGTAAGGATCGGTGGAGCCGCCCATGACCAGCTCTCCCCGCGCGCTTTGCGATATGTAGACGTGCAGGCTGCCCGAGACGATGATCGCGTCGAGAAACGGTTTCAGTGGCTGGCTCACGCAGGCCTGTAGGGGGATGGTGCGAATCGGTAGCTTGAATCCCGCCATTTTCGCCAGGACCGAGCTCGATCCAGCGACTGCCTGCATCGCCACGCCGCAACGCACCCTGCCCCGATTGGTGACGATCTCTGTTACTTTGCCATCGGCGTGGTTGATGGCGGTGACCTCGGTCTTCTGATGCAGTTCCACTCCGCGCGCCGCCGCGCCGATGGCGTAGCCCCAGGCGACCGCGTCGTGACGCGCGATCGACCCCGGCTCGTGATAGAGCGCGCCCAGAATCGGATAGCGCACGTCCTCGGAGAGGTTGAGGCAGGGGACAAGTTTGCGAATCTCGTCCGGAAAGATCAGTTCCGAGCGCACGCCGAGATGCTTGTTGACCTCGGCGCGCCAGCGCATGGTGCGCAGCGCCGCATCGGTATGCGCGAGGGTCAGATGCCCGCGCTCGGAATAGAGGATGTTGAAATCGAACTCGTTGGAGAGCGATTGGAACAGCTTGACCGACTCGTCATAAAAGCGCACGCCCTCAGGGGTAAGGTAGTTCGAGCGGATTATGGCGGTGTTGCGAGCGGTGTTGCCGCCGGCGAGATAGCCCTTCTCGAGCACCGCAACATTGGTGATCCCCCAATCCTTGGCCAGGTAATAGGCGGCCGCCAGCCCGTGCCCGCCGCCGCCGATGATCACGATATCGTAGCTCGGCTTCAGTTCCTGCGCCCGCGGCAAGACGCGACGGGGCGAACGCCACGGCCGCAATCCGTATTTGATCAATCCAAACGGCATGATTCCCCGGTGGACCTTGAGCGAGGCGTGGACCGCCTCGGCCACCCGCCTGTCTCCTTAGGCCCGAAACACGGCACCGGCGGGCCCGTCGGCCCGCCGGAACCGTCCCGCACTCTAAGGTGCCTTCTCGCCGGTTCTGAAGCAATTGCGACCTGGACTATGCTGCGGTAACCGAGGCTTCCGAGACCCCAGCCCATGCGCAAAAAGGAACTGGCCGTTATCCGCCTCTGGCATGAGGGCAACTCGTTCTCGCCCCTGCGGACGGGAGCGAGGGAGTTTCGCCTCCGCGAATGGGTTCCTTCACAAGAGGCGCACGCGTATTACCGCAACACCGCGACGGAGATGGGCGCGCTCTGCGATTTCCTCGATCGCAATTGCGATTGGCACGCGCAAGTGCTTCTGGCCGCGGCGGCGCCGCCCGGAGGGCCGATCGAGGACGAGCTGTTCGAACAGCTCCAGCTTGCGGTACTCGAAGTCGGACGCCGACCCTATGATGCGGTCTATCTGTCGCTGCACGGCGCAATGGTGACCGAGAGCGACCCCGCGCCGGAATTGAAGTTGCTCTCCATGGTCCGCGAAAGGATCGGCGGCACGCCCATGGCCGTGACCTTCGACCTCCATGCCAATCTTGCCCCTGAGATCGCGGACCTGGTCGACATCGCCCTTGCCTACAAGACCTATCCCCATATCGACATGCGCGATACTGCGGCAAAGGCGCTCTGCCTGCTGGCGGCGACCGTTGCGGGCCGGCTTCGCCCGCGCCTCGCGCTGGCCAAGGTTCCGGCGATCCTGCCCAGCTTCAACATGCGCACCGATTCGGGGCCGATGGCGGACGCCGAGACGCTGGCGCGGCGGCTGGAGCATGAGCGTGGTCTTCTCGATGTCTCGCCGATGGGTGGTTTTGCCTACGGCGATACGCCACATGCCGGCGCTTCGGTCTTGGCCCTTGCCGATGCAGATGTCGGAGCCGCGCGGACTGCGGCGGAGGAG
Source organism: Alphaproteobacteria bacterium (assembly GCA_035620695.1). Classification (GTDB taxonomy): domain Bacteria; phylum Pseudomonadota; class Alphaproteobacteria; order JAREAF01; family JAREAF01; genus JAREAF01. The sequence goes on along the minus strand of DASPGI010000098.1, from coordinate 19,224 downwards.
GTGGCCCGGTTTCTGTGGGAAAACCGATCGCGCTTCCGGGTGCAAGCGCCGACGCCTGCGGAAGGTGTGAGAAAAGCGCTTGCCGCGCCATCGGGCCTCGTTGCCGTGCTCGATCCCTCCGACAATCCGATGTCCGGCGGGATCGGCGATACGCCCGAGCTGTTCCAGGCGCTTCTGAACGAGGCTCCGCGGGCGCCGTCCGTCTTCGCCTTCTTCTGCGACGAGACACTGGTGTGCAAAGCGCGTATGGCAGGGGAGGGCGGACAGCTCGAGGCCGCATTCGGCGGGCGGCTCACAGACATCTACGGCCCTCCGGTCCTGGCGCAGGCGCGCGTGCGCAAGCTTACGGACGGGCGCTTCGTCAATCGCGGGCCGATGGAGGCAGGATTGCCGGTTGCTCTGGGGGCGACGGCGGTGCTCGGGATCGGTGATTGGCTCCAGGTGATCGTGACCGAGGGATGCCACTCGCCCAACGATCCCGCCTATTTCGAGCTGCATGGGATCGACCTCGGGAGGGTGCGGCTGCTCTGCGCAAAGGCGAAAAATCACTTCCGAGCCGCCTTCGGCCCGCTCTGCCGCGCGGTCATCGAGGTCGACGCCGCCGGGCCGGCGGGATTCGACCTTCTCAAATTTCCGTTCCGTCATGCGCCTCAAGCCTTGGTCCGGGCGGTGGCCGAGTCTTAACTCCGGGTTGGCGGGCATCCGCACTTTGGAGGCCCGGGCGTTTCGACTATGCTCAGGATCCGGCTTTCAATCTTCAATCCTTGAACAGGAGCGTCAGCATGCCCGGACGAATCGATGCCCGCCTCGCCGAACTAAAGATCGAGCTGCCCAAGGCGGCCGCGCCGGTGGCCAATTACGTGTCGGTGGTAATCGCCGGCGGCTTGGCTTTTCTCGCGGGCCAGGTCACTTCCTGGAACGGCGAGATCAAGTACCGCGGCAAGCTCGGGCGCGATTTCACCATCGAACAAGGGCAGGATGCGGCACGGATCTGCGCGCTAAATCTCGTCGCGCAGCTCAAGGCCGCGCTCGGCGGCGACCTCGACCGGGTGAAGCGCTGCGTCAGGCTTGGGGTCTTCGTAAACTCGATGCCCAACTTCACCGATCAGCCGAAGGTCGCGAACGGCGCCTCCGATCTCATCGTCCAACTGTTTGGCGAGGCGGGCAAGCATGCGCGCACCGCCATTGGCACCAATGTCCTGCCACTCGACGTGGCGGTGGAGGTCGACGCCGTGTTCGAAGTTTCGTGAGGGTGTCCCTGAGGCGAGCGCTCGGCCCTGCGGCGCTGTCGCTGCTTCTCGCGGGCGCGCCCGCTGGCGCCGTGCCCATGGAGAAGGCCAAGCTCCAGGGCCTCGACAAGATCACCGCCAGGGTCTCGACCATCGAGGCGACGGTGGGAGAGCCTGTCACCTTCGGGGCGCTGGAGATCACGGTCCGCGCTTGCGACAAGCGCCCGCCCGAAGAGCCTCCGGAAAGCGCCGCCTATCTCGAGATCGTGGAGCGCAAGGTCAATGAAGATCCCAAGATGATCTTCAGCGGCTGGATGTATGCCTCGAGCCCCGCGGTATCGGCGCTGGAGCACCCGGTCTACGATATCTGGGTCCTGGATTGCATGAGCGCCTCGACCGCCGAATCGGGAACCTCGCAGTAGAAATCGGCGGGGTGGGAGATCGCCCGCTTGAGAAGCTGCTGGTAGCGCTGCCGGGGGACCTCGACGACACCGAATCGGGCCAGGTGCTTGGTCACGAATTGCGTGTCCAAAAGCTCAAACCCGCCGCATTTGAGCCGCGCCACCAGATGCACCAGAGCCGCCTTGCTGGCGTCGGTCTGGCGGCTGAACATGCTTTCTCCGAAGAACGCGGATCCTATGGTGACGCCGTACAGGCCGCCGACCAGCCGGCCGCCGCGCCAGGCTTCTACCGAATGCGCGTGACGGGCTTGGTGCAATGCGGTGTAGAGGTCAAGGATCTCCTCGTTGATCCAGCTTTCCGGCCGGCCGGGAGCGGGCTCCGCGCAAGCCTTCATTACCTCCCGAAATGCGGTGTCGATTCTGATATCGAAGATCCGCCGCCGCACCGTTCTGCGAAGCGAATGCGGCACGTGGAATGCGTCGAGCGGCAGGATGCCGCGCTGCTTCGGATCGATCCAGTAGAGTTCCGGGTCGTTGCGGCTCTCGGCCATCGGGAATACGCCGAGCGCATAGGCTCTGAGCAGAAGTTCCGGGGTGACGCGGAGCATGAAGCCTGATGTCAGAGAGTGGAGGTCAGATGCCACACATTTAGTCTGTCCCCTGTTATCTGACGTCGGTTCATCTGGGGGCGACGAACTGCTCCAACCAGCGGATGTCGTAGTCACCGTTCAAAAAATCGGGCGCGGCGATCAGCCGCTGATGCAGTTCGATACTGGTGTCAATGCCGCCGATGACGAATTCCTCCAGCGCTCGCCGCAACCGCATCATGCACTCATTGCGGCTGTTGCCGTGGACGATCAGTTTTGCGATCAGGCTGTCATAATAGGGCGGCACCCGATAGCCCGAATAAAGCGCCGAATCAACCCGAACGCCGAGGCCGCCGGGGGCGTGATAGTCCGAAACCCGCCCCGGCGAAGGCATGAAGCTTTCCGCATTCTCCGCATTGATCCGGCATTCGATGGCATGGCCGTTGAAGATCACCGAATCTTGCCCGAACGCCAGGGGAGCGCCGGTAGCGATGCGGATCTGCTCGCGGACGAGGTCGATGCCGGTGATCATCTCGGTCACCGGATGTTCGACCTGAAGGCGCGTGTTCATCTCGATGAAATAGAAGGCGCCGTCCTGGAACAGGAACTCGATCGTCCCCGCGCTGCGATAGCCCAGCCGCCGCATGGCATTGGCGGCAAGCCGGCCGATCTCGGCGCGCTGACCGGCATTGAGCGCCGGCGAGGGAGCCTCCTCCAGCACTTTCTGGTGCCGCCTTTGCAAGGAGCAGTCGCGCTCGCCGAGATGAACGACGTTTCCATGCCCATCGGCCAGGATCTGGATCTCAATATGGCGTGGATGAGGAAGGTACTTTTCCAGATAGACCGCGTCATCGCCGAAATTGGCCTTGGCCTCCTTGCGGGCCAATCCGATCGCCTCCGGCAGCTCGGCGGCCGCCTTGGCGACCTTCATGCCCTTGCCGCCCCCGCCCGCGGCGGCTTTGACGAGCACCGGAAAGCCGATCTTGGCTGCGAGGGCGGGGGCCTCGGCATCGCCGACCGCTCCCTGCGAGCCCGACACTACCGGAATGCCCAGCGACTTGGCGGTCTCCTTCGCCTTCACCTTGTCGCCCATTACCGCAATATGCTCGGGAGCCGGACCGATGAAGACGAATCCGTGCTCCTCCACCATGGCGGCGAATTTCTCATTCTCCGAAAGGAAGCCGATCCCGGGATGGATGGCGTCGGCGCCGGTGATCGCGGCGGCCGAAAGGATCGCCGGGATGTTCAAATAGCTTTCGCGTGAGGGCGGTGGCCCGATGCATACACTCTCATCGGCGAGCCTCACATGCATCGCGTCGGCGTCGGCGGTGGAATGGACCGCCACCGTACGAATGCCCATCTCGCGGCAGGCGCGGTGAATTCTGAGGGCGATCTCGCCCCGATTTGCGATGAGCACCTTTTCGAACATGGCTGGCCGCTCCGGCCCCGTCCCGGCAACTATTCGATGACCAAAAGCGGTTGGCCGAACTCCACCGGCATGCCGTCGGACACCAGGATCTGCGTCACGGTGCCCGGATGCGGGGCATGGAGCGGGTTCATCACCTTCATCGCTTCAATGATGAGCAGGGTGTCGCCCTTGGCGACCTTGGATCCGAGGCTCACGAATGGTGCTGCTCCCGGTTCGGGAGCGACATAGGCAGTGCCGACCATGGGCGAGAGCAACGCGTTAGGCGGCGATGGCTCGGAGGCCGCGGGCGAGGGCGTTGAGACCGGCCCGGCCGGCAGGATGGCGGCGGTCGAGTTGGCGATGCTCGCCGCCGTCGACCCGCCTCTGGTGACGCGAATGCGCTGCTGCCCTGCCTCGACCTCAAGCTCGGTCAGGCCGGTCTCCTCAAGGAGCACGGCCAGCTTGCGCACAAGCGCTTCATCTATTTCGAGCTTCGCCATCATGCCTCTGTTTCGGTTTGCAGGAGGCGCGCGAAAGCATCAAGCGCGACCAGGTAGCCGGCCGCGCCTAGTCCGCAGATCACGCCCTTGGCGGCCAGCGACACCAGCGAATGCTGACGGAAGGATTCGCGGCGGAAGATGTTGGAGAGATGCACTTCCATGACCGGCACTCCAACCGCCAGGAGCGCGTCGAGCAAGGCGACCGAGGTGGTGGTGTAGCCGGCGGCATTGACGATCAAGCCGGCGGCACGCCCGCGCGCTTCCTGGACCCAGCCGACCAACTCGCCTTCGTGATTCGATTGGCGAAAATCGATGGCCAGCCCATGTCTCTGGGCGTGGAGCCGGCACTTTGCCTCGATCTCGGCCAAGCTGTCGCGGCCATAGATCTCAGGCTCGCGTGTCCCCAGAAGATTGAGGTTCGGTCCGTTCAGGACGAGTATGATCGGCGCTTGTGCCATCAGCTCGCACCCGCTCTTGCGCCGGAATCTCGGCGTTTGCCTACGTTCTGGGCGGTTATAAGCCGCAACGGCGGTGCGAGGCAATGACCGGTTGCGCAGTCGGGTCCGCGCTTTAACGACGCCGCGGGCAAAGTTCCATGAACAGTTCCGGCTCGGCCAACCTTGTGAATCCATAGCGCGAATAAAGGCCATGGCGGTCGCGCGTGGCCAGAGACCAGCGCCTCAGGTCCTGCAGCTTCGGATGGGCCAAGATCGCCTCGATCAAGCGCTTGCCGAGACCCTGCCGTCGCCATTGAGGCAACACGAACATGTCCATGATATGCGCGAAGGTCGCGCAGTCGGTGACCGCCCGCGCAAATCCCACTTGCTGGCCATCCAGCGTATAGGCTCCGAAGACCAGGGAGTTGTGGATCGAACGTTCCAGCGTGCCGCGCGGTATTCCCGCGGCCCAATCGGTCTGGCGGCTCAAGAAGTCATGCACCAAATCGGTATCGATCCGGTCCGGGTCGGTGCTGATCTCGATCCCATCCAGTGCAGCGCAAGCCGGCCCGTCGGAATCCTCGAATGTCATGAGACACTCCCCCTCAGCTTTGCCGTGCACGCTCGATCTTGGCCCTCAGCGTGTCGATGTCGATGGCCCCGGGCACCATCTCCTGGCCTATGACGAAGGCCGGCGTTCCGGTAACCCCCAGCTTCTCGGCAAACTCGTGGTGCCGACGAATCAGCGCCTCGACCTCCGGCGCCTCCATATCGGCTTTGAGTTTCTCCACATCGATGCCGATATCCTTGGCCACCTTCAGAGTGGACTGCTGGTCGAGATTTCCCCTGTGGCTCATAAGCGCATTGTGGAATTCCATGTATTTGCCCTGTGCGCGCGAGGCGATCGCGGCGCGGGAGGCAAAGACAGAATCCTCGCCCAGGATCGGAAACTCGATCAGGACGATGCGGACCCCCTTGTCCTCCTCGACCACCCGGTCGATTCGGGCGGCCACCGATTTGCAGTAAGGACAGCGATAGTCGAAAAATTCGATAACTGGTGTCTCGGCCTTCGAGTCGCCCTTGGTGAAGTCCGGGGGCAACGTGGCGACATAATCGTGCAACTCTCCGATTGCGTCCTGCCGTGCTACTTGGTTCCGCTCTTCCTGCCGGCGTTGCAGTTCAATCAGCGCATCGCGCACGATCTCGGGATTTGAGAGCAGATAGTCGCGCACGATCCCTTCGACCGCCTGCTTTTGTTCAGGCGTCAGCGCCTCCTGGGCGCCGGCGCTGCCCGGAGCGGCGAGCAGCAAGACAGCCGCCAGCCAAGAGCCAATCCACGTCGAACGCATTCCTGAACCTTCCTCCATCCAGAGGAGCCCCCGCCGGGCCCGAGCGGCGGCGATCATAGGCAAGCTGCCGCGTGGCTACAAATCTTGCATGAAGAGGTCGCGAGAAAGTGAAGATCTTAACCTTCTTGGAGCCGTTTTGCGGTGCGTTGGATGTCCTGTGCCCGCAGCCAGGCTGGGCTGTTCTCGGGCAGGATTCGCAAGGCTCGCTCGGCCTGGGCCCGTGCCTCGGCCGGGTTGTTGCGGGCTAGGGCCGACTCGCCCAAGGCCAGTGCAACCATGCCGATCTGATCGTCGCGGCCATAGGCGATCGCCAGAAGCCGCCAGGCAAAGCCGTTACGCGGCTCGCGGCGCACGACCTCCTCAAGATGGGCCAATGCAGGCTTGTTGAACTCCGGTTGTTCCGTCTCGAGCTGCGCCTGCGCCAGGCCCAGCCGCAGAAGGGGCTCCACCGGATCCAGATCGACCGCCCGCTGGTAGGAGTTGACCGCCTCGGCGATGCGGCCGTTCTCGAAGGAGATTTGGCCTCGCAACTCGTGGAAATACGCATCCTCGGGATGCTCGGCGAGGAGTTGGTCGAGAAGTTGCATCGCTTTCTTCAAATCGGAGGCGCGGTAATAGGCGATCGCACGCGCATAGCGCGCCTCCAGGCTCTGATCGGAGTCGGGATAGCGCCGCAATACGCGCCCGAGCGGCTCGAGGAACCCGACCAGCTTGCCGACCATACGTCCGTGAAGCGCCACCAACTCGGGCGGCGCAGGTTTGTCGGAATGTCGGGAACGTTCGACAAAGGCGCGTAACGAATCGATGCGATCGCGGGTCAGTGGATGGGTGCGCAGGTAGGGGTCCTGGTTTCCGGGTAACAAGGCCTCCTCCCCGGCCAGGATGTCCATGAAGGTGAGCAGGCCGCGCGAGGAATAGCCCGACTGCTCCAGATAGGACAGGCCGGCCTGATCGGCCGCGGACTCCTGAGCACGGCTGTATTGCAGCAGCGAGCTCTGGGCGACCGAAGATCCGCCGGTAATCACCGCCGCGCCGACATCGCCACCCCCGACGACCGCTGCGGCCGCGCCAAGCACGGCGGCGATGATGGCTTCGATCGAGGCCGCGCGCAGCGCCTCCTGGGTGCGTGCGAGATGGCCGCCGGAGATATGTCCGGTCTCGTGTGCGATCACGCCCATCACCTCCAGGGGATCCCTGCTGCGCATGAGCAGACCGGAATTGATGAAGATGTTCATGCCTCCCGCCACGAAGGCGTTCAAGCTGTGATCATCGATCAGATAGACAGAGATGGCCGATGGGTCGAGCCCGGCGGCGTCGAACAATGGCGTGGCATAGATGCGGATGATATGCTCGATCTCCGCGTCGCGGAGCAGGCGTATGCGGCCCTCCTGGGTCGCGCCGGGCAGCGCCGAGCCCGCCAGCAGGCCAACCGCCAGGACGAGGGTGATGATCGGTTTACGCAGTTTTGCGACCATGAGGAATGCGGTTCGGCCTGTGCTCTCGCCGCACGTTGTGATCTTCCCCCACTATATGGTGAGCGAACGCGACTCTTGTACGGCCACGGGGTCGCGGCCGGTTTGCCCAGCTTTAACCTGCAGCGTTCTCCTTACCATCACCCTAATCTAGCGCAGACGTAGAAGGAGAGGCGAGAGATGGCTCTGAAGCTCTCGATGCGTGGTCGCGTCGACCCGTTCATTGCGCTGGACGTGCTGCGTATGGCCAATGAGCGGGCCATGGCCGGGGGCGAAGTGCTGCATCTGGAAATCGGCCAGCCGGGCGGCGGAGCTCCCCATGCGGTGATCGAGGCGGCCAAGCGCGCGCTCGACCTGCACTCCATCGGATATACCGAGGCGCTCGGCCTGCCGGAGCTGCGTCGGCGTGTCGCGCTCCATTACCGCGAGCGCTACGGCGTCGATCTCGATTGGCGGCGGGTTGCGATCACCGGCGGATCATCTGCGGCCTTCCTGCTGTCTTTCATGGCCGCCTTCGACGCCGGGGACCGGGTGGCGCTGGCCAGCCCGAGCTATCCGGCCTACCGCAACATTCTCTCCTCGATCGGGGTCGTGCCGGTGGACTTGCCGGCACGTCAGGAGGACCGGTTCCAGCCGACGCCCGTGCTCCTCGACCGTGAAACTTCCAGGTTGGATGGGCTGATTGTCGCTCATCCTTCCAATCCGACCGGGGCGATGTTGTCGGCGCAGGAGTTGAAGTCGCTCTGCCAGTACTGCCGCGACCGTGGCGTGCGGGTCATCTCCGACGAGATCTATCATGGGATCGTGTATGGGCATGAGCCGGCGACCGCCCTCACCTTCGAGAATGAGGCGATCATCATCAACAGCTTTTCGAAATATTACTCGATGACCGGTTGGCGGCTGGGCTGGGCGGTGCTTCCCGAAGCGCTGGTCCGGCCAGTGGAATGCCTGGCGCAAAGCCTGTTCATCTCACCGCCGACCCTCTCGCAACTCGCCGCCCTGGCTGCTTTCGAGGCCCGCACGGAGCTCGATGCCAGGGTCGCGCTCTATCGCCGCAACCGCGACCTGTTGATCCGGCGCCTCCCCGAGGCGGGAATCGACCGGTTCCTGCCACCCGAGGGCGCCTTCTACCTCTACGCGGATATGTCCAACATCAGCAATGACAGCGAGGCGCTCTGTCTAAGGCTGCTGGCGGAGACCGGGGTGGCGCTTACACCCGGGACCGATTTCGACCGCAACCGCGGTCATTCCACCGTGCGCATATCCTTCGCCGGGCCGGAGCCGGTGATCGCCGAGGCGCTGGACCGGCTCAAAGCTTGGCGCGTTGCGTCGTAGCGCGAGAGGTCCCGCAAGGTCTATTCCAGGACCCGCTGCCACCATCCCCGCCGCCGTGGCCGGTCCGGCTCCTGGGCAACTGCGGCGGCGGGGACCCGCCGTTCCTCCGCTTGCTGCCGGGAGGCGGGGACTTCTTCGGTGCGATCGGCGGCCGACAGCTCCGACCGCGGCTCCAGAACGGGTGACGGCTGATCTGCCCGTCGATCCGCGGCGCCAGAGGGTTGCGACTCGCCCCAGACTGATTCGGCTGGTCGCGTCGACGCGACGATGCTGACGGGCTCGGCCGTGATCGGCGCCTCCTGCTCCATTTCAGGAAGTAGGGGCTGACCCTCAGGGGCAGGTTCATCGACCGAGTCGGTCGGCTCGCCTGCATCCGCGCTCGCCTGGCCCGGTTCGCTGCGGCGCCGACGCCGGCCGCCGCGCTTGCCGCGACGACGGCGCTTTCGTGTCTCCTGGGCCGCGGCCTCGGCTTCGGCACGGCTCTCGCCTTCCTCCGCCTTCTCGGGCTGGGCCTCCGCTGCGGGCTCTTCTTTGGTGCGAGCGGATTGAGGCGGTTCCGGCCGCATCTCACCAGCCTCTTCGTCTCTGCGACGACGCCGACGGCGAGGCCGGCGACGGCGCCGTTCCTCAACGCTCTCACCTTCTTCCGCACGCTCCTCGACCGCGACCTGACCCTCCTCGACTTCCTCTTCCTCGTCGGGCGGGACTGCATCGATATGGCGGACGTCGGGGCTGACGGGCTGCGGTCGCTCATCCTCGGGTGCGCGTAGCCGGGTGCGCTCCAAGCGAAAATCCGGCGGGATGAGGCTGTCGTCGGCCGCCAGCAATATGCGCAGCCCGTAGCGATGCTCGATGGCAATCAGCGCATCGCGCTTCTGGTTGAGAATATAGAGTGCGACCGCAGTCGGAGCCGAAACCGTTACCTCGGAACTGCGCTTGCGAATGCCTTCTTCCTCGAAGGCGCGCAGCAGATGCAAGGCAGTCGATTCGGTGGACCGCACATGGCCCGTGCCCCCGCACTGACGGCAGACGACCGTGCTGGTCTCGATCAAGCTCGGACGGAGCCGTTGCCGCGACATCTCCAGCAGGCCGAAATGGCTGATTCGGCCCATCTGGATACGCGCCCGGTCGTTCTTCAACGCCTCCTTCAAGCGCCGCTCGACTTGGTTGTTGTGCCGCTGATCTTCCATATCGATGAAGTCGATGACGATCAGCCCGGCTAGATCGCGCAAGCGAAGCTGGCGCGCAATCTCGTCCGCCGCCTCGAGATTGGTTTTGAGCGCCGTCTCCTCGATATGGCGCTCACGCGTGGCGCGGCCCGAATTGACGTCGATCGCCACCAGTGCCTCGGTCTGGTTCAAGACGGTGTAACCGCCGGATCGCAACTGGACCACCGGCTGGTGTATGGCATCGATCTGCGCTTCCACCTGGTAGCGGTAGAAGAGGGGCACCGCCGGATCCTTGTAGAGCTGCACGCGCTTGGCGTGACTGGGCGTCAGCATCCTCATGAAGGCTTTCGCCGATTTGTAGCCTTCATCGCCCTCGACCAGGACGTCCTCGATGTCCTTGGAGTAGAGGTCGCGGATCGAGCGCTTGATCAGATTGGCTTCCTCATAGACCAGCGTCGGTGCGGTCGAGCGCAAAGTCAGCTCCCGAATCTCGTCCCAGAGCCGCAGCAGATACTCGTAGTCGCGCTTGATCTCGGCCTTGCTGCGCTCGCTGCCCGCGGTGCGCACGATCACCGCGATGCCCTCAGGAATATCCAGTTCGTCGATGATCGACTTCAGGCGCTTGCGATCATTGGGGTTGGTGATCTTTCGGCTGATGCCGCCGCCCCTGGGCGTGTTTGGCATAAGCACACAATAACGGCCGGCCAGAGACAGGTAAGTGGTCAGGGCTGCGCCCTTGTTGCCGCGTTCCTCCTTGGTCACCTGCACCAGCATGATCTGCCGGCGCTTGATCACCTCCTGGATCTTGTAGCGGCGGACCTGCCGCGCCCTGCGGCGACGCCCTTCCTCGAGCTCGTCGGCGGCCACCGTTTCCGATGCAATCGTTGGCTCGCCGCCGATCTCGGAGATTTCGGTGACGGCCGGAATCTCAGCGACCAGGCCGGCACCGGCCGGGCGGACCAACTCCTCGGCCTGATCCGGTGTCTTGGTTGCGGACCCTGTCGCGTCCGGCACCACCGAGGGCTCAAAGAGCGAGATCGGTGCGCTGGAAACCGACCATCCCTCTGCGCTCATCAGCGGAAGCGCATCGGCAGGCGAACCTAAGGCGCCGTCCTGCCCAGCTTCTCCTGAGGGCGGCTCGGCTGCCCGAGCCTCCTCTTCGAAATTGTGAGCACCCGCATCCTCTGCGGGTCCCGGTTGGACCGTCTCGACCGAGATCTCGGCTGATTCGACCGGTTCCTCCACCGAACCTGGCGCCGGGATGTCGGGTTCAGGCTCGATCTGGCCGAAACGGGCCGGGCGCCCGGCCGCCGCCTCCGCCTCGATCTCGCGCTCCTCGCGGTCCAGCTCCGCAAGAAGCGCTTCGCGGTCGGCCACGGGAATTCGGTAATAGTCGGGATGGATTTCGCTGAAGGCCAGGAAACCGTGGCGGTTTCCTCCATAGTCTACGAACGCCGCCTGAAGCGACGGCTCGACCCGAGTGACTTTCGCTAGATAGATATTGCCTTTCAGCGGCTTCTTCGCCGCGATCTCGAAATCAAACTCCTCGAGACGGTGCCCGTCCACCACCGCAACCCGCGTCTCCTCCGGGTGGGTGGCATCGATTACCATGCGTTTGGTCATTACAGGGCTTCTCCATAACGCGGCCGGCAAGGCGCACCCGTGGCGCGACCTGCGGCGCGATGTCGTTCATGTAAGGTTCGGACAGCGTCATACGCTTCCCGCAGTCAGGGGCGCGGCGCCGGGGGAGGGCCAATCGGCTCTTCCGATCCCGGCGAGGCGCCGGTACGCAGATGCCCCCGGTGGTGCAATTGCCCAAGAAGTCGGGCGGTAACACAAGCGCCGGGGGCCTAAACTCCTCCTGGCCACAGGAACTAGATGCCGAGACAAGAGCGCTCGAACCAGCCGCGACTTATCGAGAACGCGCGGTGAAGGTAGAGCTCGAACCTTGCTGATCGGCACCCACGGCGGGCGAAAGGCCCGGTGCGCGGCCTGTGGACGGTTCGGAAGCTGCACAATAGCCTAACGGCAGGGAAATTCACAATCTTAGAATGGCCGCCCGGCGACCTTCCGGATGGACGACGCCAGAGCCGATTCTTCTTGATCTGCCAGATGGTTAAGAGTATATCTTGCGACTGGTGTTTGAGGGGGACATCCCAGCCTTGCGCGGTTTGAAGACGCTGCTGGTGGCGGTGTTGGCGCTGGGCCTGCCCGGAATGGCCGGCGCGCGCCCTATGGCGACCGAAGTGCGGATCACGGCCGCCGAGGCGCTCACTGAGATTGCGATCGCCTTCACCGGGGCCCCCCGCTACCGCGTCTTTACTTTGGTCGGTCCCGACCGAGTCGTGGTGGATCTCGACGAGGTCGAATTCCGCCTGACCGAGTCGGCGCGCGACGGCGGCGGGCCGGTCAAGGCGATGCGCTTCGGCCTGTTTCAGCCCGGCACCTCCCGCATGGTGCTGGACATGGCAGGCCCGCACGCCGTCCGGACCACGGCCCTCGCGGCGAGACCCGGCGGCGGCAGCGAGCTTGTGCTGCGCTTGGCGCCGGTTTCCTATGACGAAGCAGCCGGCCGTTCAGGCCAGGTCGCGGCCTCGACCTTGGTGCAGACCGCCTCGCTCGCCTCGACGCATTTGCCGGCGCTGAAGCCGAAGGCGCCCGGGGCGCCGCCCTCGCGCATCGTGGTGGTCGTCGATGCCGGCCATGGCGGTGTCGATCCTGGAGCTCTAGGGATCAGCGGCGTTCACGAAAAAGCGGTGACATTGGCCTTCGCTCGCGAGATCAAGACGCAACTCGAGCGGAGCGGACGATTCAAGGTGGTGCTGACACGGGACCGGGACCAGTTCCTGCGGCTGCGAGATCGGATTGCGATTGCGCGCCGGGCCGGTGGGCAGCTCTTTCTCTCGCTACATGCGGACTCCCATCCGGACCGATCCTTCCGCGGCGCTTCCGTCTACACACTCTCGGAAGCGGCCTCCGATTCAGAGGCGGCCGCACTCGCGGCGAAGGAGAACAAGGCCGATCTCATTGCCGGCATCGACCTGTCCAATGAAAACGAGGTGGTCACCAGCATTCTGATCGATCTGGCGCAGCGCGAGACCAAAAACCTGTCGGCCAGATTTGCCGCCATGCTGGTGAAAGAGCTTGGACGCCAGACCAAGGTGATCCGCAACTCGCACCGCTTCGCGGGATTCGCCGTGCTGAAATCGCCCGATGTCGCTTCGGTGCTGATCGAGTTGGGCTATCTGTCGAACAGGTCGGATGAGAAGCAATTGCTCTCGACCTCATATCGGACCAAAGTGTCGAAGGCGGTCGCGCGCGCGGTTCACGAGTATTTCGATTGGCAGGAGGATCTGAAGCGTAGCTGAGCGGCCTTTGCAAAGGCCCTTGGCTGGACTGGTTCGGCGGCTGTGGAGCATAGGGTATGAAGATTATCGCCACCCTGTTTGCCGGGCTGGTCGCGCTGACACTAGTGGGCGCGGGGGCGTCGTTTTTCGCCTTTCGGCATTATGCGCAGGGGTTGCCCGACTATCGTCAGCTGGCCGACTACGATCCTCCAACCGTTACGCGTGTGCTGGCCGGCGATGGCCGTTTGTTGGCCGAGTATGCAACCGAGAAACGTGTGTTTGTTCCGATCGGCGCCATCCCGCAGCTCGTCAAGGACGCTTTCCTCTCGGCGGAAGACAAGACCTTCTATTCGCACCCGGGCATCGACTTCCTCGGGCTCGCCCATGCCATCTGGACCAACCTGGTCAATCTCGGCTCCGACCGCCGCCCCGTCGGGGCCTCGACGATCACCCAGCAGGTGGCGAAGAATTTCCTGCTCACTAACGAGGTTTCGATCGCGCGCAAGGTCAAGGAGGCGATCCTCGCCTTTCGGATCGAGGAAACCTTCTCCAAGGACCGCATCCTGGAACTCTATCTCAACGAGATCTATCTCGGCGGCGGGTCCTATGGAGTTGCGGCGGCCGCGCTCGATTACTTCAACAAGTCGATGGACGAGTTGACGATCGCAGAAGCAGCGTACTTGGCGGCGTTGCCCAAGGCGCCCAACACCTATCACATGCTCCGCAATCCCGAAGGGGCGCGCGAGCGCCGCAACTGGGTCATCTCGCGAATGGCCGAGGACGGCCGAATCACAGCCGAACAGAGCGCCGCGGCGAAGTCGGAGCCCCTCAATCCGCGTGGCCGCACCGAAACCGAGGCGGTCACCGCCGACTATTTCGCGGAGGAAGTCCGGCGCGAGATCGCTCAGCGTTTTGGCGACCAAGCGCTTTACGAGGGTGGATTGTACATCCGCACATCCCTCGATCCCCGACTGCAATCCATTGCCGAGCGCGCCTTGCGCAATGGCCTGGTCGAGTATGACCGACGGCATGGCTGGCGAGGGCCGCTCGGCCATGTGACACCGGCCGAGGACTGGATCAACCAGATCGCAGAAGTTCCGCCGCCAAAGGGCCTGCACAATTGGAACTTCGCGATGGTTCTCTCCGTCGATGCCAAGGGCGCCACGATCGGCGTCGCCGGCGGCGCCACGGGGCGCATTCCATTTGCGGAGATGGCTTGGGCGAAGCCGTCACTGCCGGACCAGGAGACCGGGCCGGAGCCGAAATCGCCGGCCCAGATTCTCAAGCCCGGCGACCTCATCGCCGTTGAGGCACTTCCAGGGGCCGAGGATGAGGCGGCCGAGCCGGGTCCGCAACTGTTCGCGCTGCGCCAAATACCGGATGTCGGCGGCGCCTTCGTGGCGATGGACCCGCATACGGGCCGCGTCCTGGCCATGGTCGGCGGTTGGAGCTACGGGCTGAGCGAGTTCAATCGCGCCACCCAGGCCTTGCGTCAGCCGGGCTCGGCGTTCAAGCCCTTCGTCTACCTGACGGCGCTTGATAACGGCTTCACTCCCTCCTCGGTCATACTGGACGCGCCCTTCGTCATCGAACAGGGCCCAGATTTGCCGAAATGGAAGCCGAGCAACTACACCGAGGATTTTCTGGGACCCGCGACCCTGCGTGCCGGCCTGGAGAAATCCCGCAATCTGATGACCGTGCGGCTGGCGCAAGCCGTCGGCATGGACAAGATCGCGGCAACGGCCGAAGCCCTCGGCATCTTCGATGACATGCTCGAGGTGCTGGCGATGTCGCTCGGCGCCGGCGAAACCACGCTGGTTCGGCTCACCGCCGCCTACGGAATGCTGGTCAATGGCGGAAAGCGGATCGAACCGACCCTGATCGATCGTACTCAGGACAAGCGCGGCACCACCATATACCGACACGATGCCCGGATCTGCGAGCCGTGCCGGACCGAATATTCCGCGCCAATTCCCCCGCAGCTGCCCGACACGCGCGCGCCGGTTGCCGATCCTCTCAGCGCGTTCCAGATCGTCCATATGCTCGAAGGCGTCGTGGAGCGCGGCACCGGCACCAAGGTGAAGGCGGTCGGCAAGCCGCTGGCCGGCAAGACCGGCACCTCCAACGACAGTGTCGACAACTGGTTCATCGGCTTTTCGCCCGATCTGGTGGCCGGGATCTTCATCGGCTTCGACCAGCCCCGCACTCTGGGCCCGAAGGAGACCGGCGGCGCAACCGCCGCACCGGTGTTTCGCGACTTCATGAAGGAGGCGCTGGCCGATCAGCCGGCGATCCCCTTCCGCATTCCGCCCAATCTCAGCCTGGCGCGCGTAAATCCGCAGACCGGCCTGCGGGCCAAGGCGGGCGAAAAAGCGATCTGGGAGGCATTTAAGCCCGGCACGGAGCCGAGCGAGGAGGGGACCCAGCAGGTCCTGACCGGATTCGGCGAGACGGCGACGGTCGCCCCGGGAACCGTTGTTGCGCCTTCCGCACCGGCGGGCGGGGCCGAGGGCGGCGGCACCGGCGGGCTTTATTGAGACACGCTCCCGCC
This sequence comes from Alphaproteobacteria bacterium, assembly GCA_035620695.1. Taxonomy (GTDB): domain Bacteria; phylum Pseudomonadota; class Alphaproteobacteria; order JAREAF01; family JAREAF01; genus JAREAF01. Next base: position 3,439 of record DASPGI010000098.1, on the reverse strand, counting down.
CATTGAATCCACGCCGGTTTTCCCCTATCTGCCTGTTGCATTCGACCAACCCTTCGCGAGGTTTTTACATGCGCGCCGAGATCGAGGCGGCCGCCGACGACGTCCGAAAGTCGTTGGCTCTGCTGAGGAGGCATCTTTGACTGGGATCGGGCGCTGAGAAGGCTCGACGAGCTGAACGCCAAGGCCGAAGATCCCGATCTCTGGACCAATGCCGCCGCCGCGCAAGTGCTGATGCGCGAGCGCACCCGGTTGGAGACCTCGATCGCCGCGGTTCGCCGCCTTGAGGGCGCGCTCGAGGATGCGCTGACCTTGGCGGAGCTGGGGGAAGCAGAGGGCGACGAGGCGTCGGTCGCGGAGGCGCAAGCCCAGCTCGACCGTTTGAAGGCCGAAGCCGCGAAGCGCGAATTGGAGAGCCTGCTTTCCGGCGAGGCGGACGCCAACGACTGCTATCTCGAAATTCATGCCGGGGCCGGCGGCACCGAGGCGCAGGACTGGGCCGAGATGCTTTTGCGCATGTACACGCGCTGGGCCGAACAGCACGATTACAAGATCGAACTTCTTGAGGAAAGCCCCGGCGAAGGCGCAGGGATCAAGTCGGCCACCATCCGCGTCATCGGCCCCAACGCCTATGGCTGGCTGAAGACCGAAAGCGGCGTGCACCGCCTGGTGCGCATATCGCCCTTCGACAGCGCCGCGCGGCGCCACACCAGCTTCGCCTCGGTCTGGGTCTATCCGGTGGTGGACGACAAGATCGACATCGAAGTCGTCGACAAGGATCTGCGCATCGACACCTACCGCGCGTCGGGCGCCGGTGGGCAGCATGTCAACAAGACTTCGAGCGCCATCCGCATCACCCATCTGCCGACCGGCATCGTCGTGCAATGCCAGGCCGACCGCTCGCAACACCGCAACCGCGCCATGGCCTTCGACATGCTGCGTGCGCGGCTCTACGAGGCCGAGCTGGAAAAGCGTGAACAGGCGGCCCAGGCGCTCGAATCAAGCAAGACCGACATCGGCTGGGGCCACCAGATCCGGTCTTACGTGCTCCAGCCCTATCAAATGATCAAGGATTTGCGTACCGGCGTTGAGACCTCCAGCACGCAAGGGGTGCTCGACGGCGATATCGACCGCTTCCTCGAGGCTTCGCTGGCCGCGCGCATCCAGGGCGGAGGCGAGGCGGCGGCGCAGTAGCGCTTCGGCCCTATTCGCCGATCACGGATCTGATCAGGGCGTGCTCCTTCGGCCACGAATCCCAGACCAGGCGGCACCGTTCGATCTTCGCGAGCTGCCGCCCGGCGCGGTCGAACACCAGCACGCCATAGACCAGAAAATCCGCGAACGCCTCTTGCGCGCAATCGAACGCAAGAAGATCGCATTGCGTGATGAAGTGGCCGGGATAGGCGCAGTCCTCGACCAGGAGCCTCGGCGCTCCGCCGGACGGCTCCGCGATGAAGACAGGCTCGCGAAGGACGGCATACTCGCCGTTCGTCGCGATCTCGAACGAGCGGGGGATGAGGATGAGGCGCCCGCCCGCGAGCGGGTGCGCCGAGGACACGTCGTCTTGCGGGTCATAGCCCCAGTCCGACATGTCCGCGATTGACGGATCGACGGCGGTCATGCGCAAGGCGGGCAAGGTGCCGGGCCGCGCATCGCACGGCCTCACATAGGCGTCCGTCACCGATGCGCGAAGGCGAGAAAGGGCGGCCTCAGCCGTTTCCGGCGAGAGGGACGCCTCCGCGACCCAGGCGAAGCTGTTCGTGTCCTCTCCACAGTCCTTCGTCTGCACGACCAAGCCCCGCGGAAACCGCCCCGACAGGGACCGTGCCTGTCGTGCTATCGCTCCCGGGATCTCGGCGCTGGCGCCGACGACCAGCCACAGGCGCTCGGGCGGACCTTGCGGGGCGACTTCGGCGGTAAGCGGGACCTCTTTTCTCCGCAGCTCCAGCGCACCGTCGACCGTCATCTGCTCCGAATTGCAGGCAATGACCTGATCGCTTGACTAGGCCGGATCGCGGCAATGCTCGATGTAGTGGAGCTGCCGCCCAACCTCGTCATAGACGATGACCGCGTGCAGCAGTGTCCCGGCGACCCGTTCCTGACCGCAATGGAGCGCCAGGCGTCCGCCGCGAGCGGCGAAGCCTCCCGCATCCTTGCAATCGACCTCAAGCTCATGCGTGCCGCTAGCATCCGACATCGTCACGCGCTCGCGCCATCCCTTGAGCTCACTGTAATCGTCCTCGACGAAGTAGCGCTCGACGACGATCTCGCGCCCGTCGGGCAGTGGGTGTTCGGATAACGCCGGGGAGCCGGCGATCGGTTGCGCCAGGAGCGCTCCGGGTATGGAGAGCGCCGCGCAGGCGGCCGCAAGCATCGAGGCGCTCGATCGTGCCAGTCGCGTCATGGCCTGCGTATCTTCCTTATCCGCTGAAGCTGGCGGTCAGAGCCGCAGGGATTGTGGCTTCAGCCGCAGCTCCCTGTCCGACGTGTAAGAGACGCCCTGGCAGGAGACGACGCGTGGGGCGGAAAATGCCGGATCGCGGCAGGCTCGAATATGGGCGAGTCGATCGCCCGCCGCGTCGAAGACCTGCACGGCGGGGAAGGGCAGGTGAGCGATGGACTCCTCCACGCAGTGAAAGGCAACCATCCCGTCGCGCGTGACGAAACCGCCCGCCTGACTGCAATAGTCATCCAGCACCGACAGGCCTCGGCCGGGCGAGCCCAGCAGCACGCGCTCGCTCTTCCCGAAGAGGGGCCCCTCGTCTTCGCTGTCGAAGTAGCGGGCGACGAGAATGGTGCGCCCGTCCGGGAGCGGGTGCGCGAACGACACGCGGTCCGCCTCGCTCCAGAACTCCAGCCCCCACTCGAAGATATCCGCAATCGACTCGTGAACCGCGCTTACGCGAAAGGCCAACAGCGTTCCGGCCCTGGCATCGCAAGATTCAAGACGTGCCTCCGGCGCCTTGGTCCGCAGGCGAGCGAGCGTTTCTTCCGCCGCCATCTTGGAATCAGAAGGCTCCGCGACCCAGGCGAATAGATTTTCAGGGCCGCCGCAGTCGCGCATCTGCACGACCAAGCCGCCAGGGAACTCCCGCGACAAGGATTTCACCCGGCGGGCGATTTCCGCCGGCGACGAATCGGTCGCACCGACCGGGAGCCATAGTCGCTCGATCTTCGTCGGGGGGATGATGCCAGGCGTGAGCGCGATGCGTTTGGTCCGGAGCTTCAGGCCTCCTTCGGGCGTCACTGTCTCTTCCTGGCAGACGAGGACGTGGTCGCCGGACCAGGACGGGTCCCGACACCGCTTGAACTCGGCGCGCCGTTTTCCGTGCCCGTCGAACACGACCACCGAATGTAGAGGGCGTCCGGCCGCGGCCTCGCGCGCGCAGTGGAACGCCACCAGCCCATCATGCGCGGCGAACCCTCCAGCATCGGCGCAATC
>DASPGI010000097.1:0-16932 GCA_035620695.1 Alphaproteobacteria bacterium | reverse complement strand
ATTGTGCGGCAACAGATTCGGCCGCAGCTTGGTCGGGGCACATACTGTGGTCGATAGCTCGCCACCAAACAAACTAGCCATAGAGATACTGCATCCACGGCAGGCACTTGCCGCAGCTGTATCAGCGTTAAGTCGTTCTGGGTCATCAACAACACAACTAATTGTTGTGGGAGCGATGTTCGCTGCGGACATTGCAGCCACTCAGCTCGCACTGGTCTTCTCGATCTGGACACGTATGCTACTGCGCCCGCTCTGGCCCTTCGAAGTCTCCACGGCCATGAAACTTGAAGTCTCTGTGAGCATGAAGGTGGAGCTCGCGGTTGCGCTGTTATTGTTGCCGATTGCGGCGGCGTTGCTAGGGCTCTACCCCGGTTACCGGATGACGGGTGTGGAGCGCTTACGCCGACGGATAATTGCTCTTAGCATTACCTTTGCCGCACTGATCATTTGGGACCGTATTGTGCAGGGCGGCGAGTGGTCTCGTGGGCTTCTAATATTCGTTTTCTTCTATCTGCTTGTTCTTATACCCTTGCTGAACTGGATCGTTCGAAGCGCGGCCGTAGCTGGCGACATATGGGGTACTCCGGTCCTTATCCTGGGTGCGGGGCGAACCGGCGAGCGGGTCGCCGAGATTCTGAAGAGCGAGCCCGACATCGGCATGGTTCCCGTGGCCTTCCTTGACGACGATCCGCGCAAACTCGGTGCCACGGTGCAAGGCTTGCCGGTACTCGGCCCGGTCTCGCTGGCTTTTCAGCTGCGCGAGGACGTGAATACGGTTGTGGTAGCGCTTCCCTCCTCGCCGAAGCTCAAATGGCTGCTCGACAGCCTGCCCTATCCGACAGTCATCATGGTGCCGAATCTGCAGGGATTACAGAGTTTGTGGATCGCGCCCCGCGACCTCGGTGGCGTGCTGGCCCTGGAACTGCGACGCAATCTTCAATCCGGGCGCAGCCAGCTGATCAAACGCACCAGCGATTTGTTCATGTCTTCCATCTTGTTGCTCTTCACCTTGCCATTGCTGTTGAGCTGCGCGTTGGCCGTGAAGATTGCCAGCCCGCGCGGCCCGGTCTTCTATCGTCAGCAGCGGATAGGGCGCGATGGAGGGCCTTTCTCGATCCTGAAACTGCGTTCAATGGTGCCCGACGCCGATACCCGATTGATGGAACATTTGAACACCAATACCGAGGCACGCGAGGAATGGCGCCGCTTTGTCAAGCTGAAGGACGATCCGCGACTGATTCCCTTCGTCGGCAAATGGCTGCGCAAGAGCAGCATCGACGAGCTGCCTCAACTTATAAATGTGCTCCGGGGCGACATGAGTCTGGTCGGACCGCGTCCGTTCAATCAGAATGACGTGCCCCACTATGCCTCGCAGTTTCTTGAACTCCGGCATTCGATCCGCCCGGGTCTGACCGGGCTGTGGCAGGTCGAGGCGCGTAACGATGCCAGCCATGACATTCGTGAGCAGCTCGATACTTACTACATCCGAAACTGGTCGCTCTGGCTGGATTTGTGGATTTTGCTGCGTACGCCTCGAGCGGTAATCTCAGCGCGTGGCGCGTTCTGAGCCTGAAGGCCGTTGGCATGTTTAGGGCTGATCTGCGAACCGGCGGCGGCGATGTGGCCGGCGCGCTCGCGGCCAAGGCGGACGCTGCATTAGGTGGTGGGGAAAGCAGCGCGAACGAGGGTGTCCCCTCGCAAAGGACAGAAGCGATCCCACAGAGCGTGCTGATCGTCAGCCAGTGGTTCTGGCCCGAGTTGATCGGCACCGGTTTCTATAGTGGCGATCTCGGGTTCTGGCTCGCCGAGCACGGTTGCAGGGTCGAAGCGCTGACCAACCGTCCGAGCTATCCCGGATTTAGCATATTTCCCGAATATCGCGACGGCAGACGCGATCGGGAGCATGCGCAAGGCCTGCAGATCGAGCGGCTGCCGACTTGGCTTGCTCCCTCCGGTCGTGCATTCGCTCGCATTGCAAGTGAGTTCCACTTCCTTCTGAGGGCGGCCCCCCGACTCTGGCGTAGACGGATCGAAGCGGGGGGTGCAGTGGTTTCGTTCTGTCCCTCGGTCATGGCCGTGCTTGCGGCTTCGCTGACGCGGGGAGGACGGCATGTCGCAATCGTCCATGACATCCAGTCGGGCTTGGCCCAAAGCCTGGCCATGGCCAAGAGCGGGATGGTTACCGGCCTCTTGCGCGCCGTAGAGCGGTTCAGCCTCAATCGCGCCGATCTCATCGTCGTTCTTTCGGAGGAAATGGGCGCTGCGTTGCGCTCGATGGGCGTTTCACCACCGATCTTCGTGGTTCCCATCTGGGTGGATACTGCGCGGTTCAAACCGCTTTCTCGCCCGCCCGGCACTCCGCCGACGGTGCTGTATTCCGGCAATTTCGGCAGGAAGCAGGGGCTCGGCCAAGTGCTCGACTGCGCGGAAATATTGCAAAGGGACCTTCCGGAAGCGGTGGTGATCCTAAGGGGAGGCGGGTCCATGGAAACGGAGCTGCGGCGCGATGTCGCCAGTCGAGCTCTCGGCAATGTCCGTTTCGAACCGCTGCTTCCGGCCGAGCATCTGGCGGCAGGTCTGGCCGGAGCCGATCTCCTGCTGGTGCCACAGGAACCAAGCGCCTCCGATTTCGCAGTACCGTCCAAGATTTACACCATTATGGCAGTTGGTCGTCCTATGGTGGCGACCGCAAGGGAAGGTAGCCCCCTTTGGCGGCTGGCGCAGGCGTGCGGGGGGATCGAGTGCGTGCCGCCACGCGATCCCAAGGCCTTTGCCGAGGCTGTGCTTCGCCTCATGCGTGATCCCGACCGCCGCGCGCGCATGGGGGCAGCCGCGCGATCCTATTCTGTGCGGGAGGTAGACCGCGAACGGGTGCTGGCAAGGCTCGCCGGATTGGTGTCGGGACGGCTCGAATGGCCACTTCCCCCGGGTGCGAGTGTCGCAGTAGGAGAACCCGGGAACTTTGGCAATGTTTCTGAAGGGTCGGGGCACGGGGACTGACCCGCATGGGGCCATTCCTTCAGACATGCAAGCCGAGCCGGTCAGGCTCTAGGGAGCGGAGGTGAACATGCCTGCCAAGGTCGTCTTCATTGGGCTGGACTCCGCCGATCCGGCGCTGCTCCAGCAGTGGGGACATGAGGGCAAGCTGCCGAATATCAGGAAACTGCAACAGGCGGGCGTCTGGGGCGCGCCTTTGAGCCCTCCGGGGTTAGGCAGCGGCGCCATGTGGCCATCGCTATGCACCGGGGTTACTCCCGCGGTGCATGGCCGATACTTTTTTCAGCAGGTCTGGCGCGGCTCCTATGACTCGCACAAGTTCGAGGGCGCCGACCTTCACTTCGAGCCGTTTTGGGAGACGTTCAGCCGCCGGGGTATGCGGGTTGCCGTCATCGACGTGCCGAAGGCGCCCTTGGCGCGCCAGCTCAACGGCATCCAGCTCGTCGACTGGATGGTGCACAGCCCCGCTTATGAGGAGCCCTGCAGCTATCCATCCGACCTTATCGACGAAATTCATGCCGTCTATGGACGCGACCCGATCGGCGATTGTGACGGCTCACATCGCGGAATCGAGGATTTCCGCCAGCTTAAAGAAGGCCTGTTGCAAAAGGTTGAAGCGAAGACCCGCTTTTCGGCCGACTATCTGGCCCGGGAAGACTGGGATGTCTTCATGACCGTCTACGGCGAAACGCATTGCGTCGCGCACCAGTTCTGGCACGCGCACGATTCCGCCATGCCGGACTACGACCCCGATCTTGCGGCGGCAATCGGGGATCCGGTGTTGCAAGTGTACCAGGCCATCGACGCCGGAGTGGGGCGCATCGTCGAGGCCGCCGGGCGGAATGTCACCACCATGCTCTTCGCTGGTCCTGGGATGGGACCGAACTTCTCCGGCAACTACGTGGTTGAGGACATTCTTCAGCGCCTTGAACATGGCCCTGTGCGCGTCGCCGCCGGCGGCCTCGAAATGCTGCGCAGAGTATGGCGAAAGCTACCACTGAAACTGCGCAAGAAATTCCGGCATGCGGGCAGCGGTACCGGTGACAGCTTGATTGCGCAACTTCGCTCGAGGCGTAAATGCTTTACGGTGCCCCACAACGATCTGGCGGCGGCGATCCGCATCAATGTCGTCGGTCGCGAGCCTCACGGCCTTGTACGTCCGGGAGCCGAGTACGACGCCTTCTGTACGGAATTGACGCGCGAGTTGATGTCGATCAAGAACAACGATACCGGTCGCCCGATCGTGCGTGAGGTGATGCGGACAAGGGATGTTTACGAAGGTCCCTTCGTCGAGGATCTGCCCGATCTTCTCGTACATTGGAGCCGAGAGGCGCCGATCCGGAGCGTATCCTCACCCCGGATCGGGACCGTACGCGGCCCAAGACCGCATCGCACCGGCGACCACCATGCCGAATGCGTGTTCTATGCCATAGGACCCGCAATCCGAGCAGGCGGGATCAACCATCCGTTCTCGGTGATGGATTTTCCGCCGACGATGGCCGAGCTCTTGGGGCAGCGGTTGGAGGGGGTCAACGGCGTGCCAATCCCGGAAATGCTATCCTCCGGCAGATCGGAGAATCTGGGGTCCGGGCAGCCTGCAATCGATCAGCGCCTCAGCAACGCGCTTGCGGACTGAGGTGGGGACTCGGGCGCCGATGCGCCTGCTCTACATCAATGCCGACCTGGCGCGGCCGCGCAGTCTTCCCGGGCTGCGCGGCGCACGGCTTATCTCCGACATGCGTGCTCTTGGAGCGGAAGTGGTCGCGTATCCGGAGGTCGTCGCCATCGAACCGGGCGAAGCCGAGCAAGCCGAGGGAAGGCTGAAGCAGTTGCTCAAGAACCGGCTGCCGCAACGCTGGTCCTTGCCTCTGCTCGACCGCTGGCTCGCGGTCAAGGGCGCGCACCGGACCGTCTCGGGAGCGTTACGCCTCTGGCTCGACCTGCGCGCCAATCCACCAGATCTGATCTTGGCGCGCACCCTCGACTATGATCGGACACCCTGGGTCGTCGCTTCCTTGCTTGGCCGGCCCCTGGTGTTGGAGCTGCATCATATCGGCAGCTACGAGCGCCGACAGCGCGGGAGGGGGGCCTCGAGGCTTGCCGAGGTGTTGGAGCGAGCCGGATGGCGCCGGGCCAGCGCATTATGGGTCGTCTCGCAGGAGCTGGCTCGCCTGATCGTCAACCTTGGGGCGGAGCCGGAGAAGGTCCACTGTATCCCTTGGGGGATCGAGGATCTCCCGTCCGGAGCTTGGCGGCCGCGGCCGAGCGAGGAGCCGGTGCGAGTGGTCTTCGCAGGCAGCTTTTATCCCTGGCACGGAATCGAGGTGTTGCTCGATGCGTTCGCCGACGCAGAGCGGAGAAATCCGAGCTTGCATCTCGCCATAATTGGAGACGGCTTGTCGCGCGCCAGCAATGAACGACGTGCACGCGATCTGAAGATCAGCGAGAAGACCGAATTCACCGGCTGGCTGGAGCATGGCGAACTCGCCCGCCGGTTGCGCGAAGCCCATATCGGGGTCGCCCCATTCCTGCCGGCCGATCCTTTTTACATGCGACCGGTGAAGATCCTGGATTACATGTCGGCAGGCATGGCGGTCATCGCCTCTGGGCAGGGAGAGGTGGAGCGCATGCTGGAGCACGGACGCACGGGCTGGCTCGTTGTGCCGGGGGATCGTGGCGCGCTCGGGCATGCGCTTGTCAAATTAGCATCGGACCGAGATCTTCGCGAGAAATTGGGTCGCGCTGCGTTGAGTGAGGCAGCGCGGCTCGGAACTCCGCGCGATACGGCGCGGCGCGTCCTCGAGATCTGCCGCCAGATCCTGGCCAAGGAGCCTCAGCCTGCTGTGCCGGCGGTTCCCCAGGGGGGCGGAAGGTGAGTAGCGGGCAGGACGGGGTCCTGCTTGTCGGTACGTTTCCGCCGCCGATCGACGGGATGTCTGTCGTCAATATCGCCGTTCACGAGGCGCTGCAGCGCCGAGGCGTCAGGGTGACGGCCGTCGACAGCTCTGGCAAGTGCTTTGGCGGCGTCCACTACCACCTGCGAAGACTGGCGGCGCATCTTCGCGCCATTCTGATCATGCTTGATCCGCGCAGAGTGGTGGAGAGGACTCTCTGCCATGGCGTCAACGCCGGCCTCAGCATGCCCTACACGCTGGCGATCGTCGCCGTCGCCCGCATGGCCGGCATGGAAAACATGCTCTACTACCACAGCTCCAACTATATCCTCCGACGATCATTCTTGCTGTCGTGGATTGTCCGGATCGCCGGCCCGCGATGCCTCCATGTGCTTGCCAGCGAGGAAATGGTGCGCAAGTTCCGCGCGACTTACGCCGGCGCGCGATTTCAAGTCGTCGACAATTGCGCCTATGTCGCGGAGATCTCGCCGCCTCGCGAGCATTTGCGCGAGCCGGTACGGATCGGGTTGCTCAGCAACCTTACCATGGAGAAGGGGCTGGGGCTGGCGATCGATACTGCAAAGGAGCTTCGCGCCCACGGCACGGATGTCCGGCTGATCCTGGCCGGGCCGCTGGTCGGAGCGGATGCAGAGGCAGCCGCCACGCGCGCTCGACAGGATCTCGCGGACGCCGTCGAGTTTCGCGGCACGGTACTGGGCGATGCGAAGACGCGGTTCTTCGAGGATATCGACGTCTTTCTTTTCCCGAGCCTGTATGCGCATGAGACCCAGTCCATCGTTGTTCCGGAGGCCATGGCCGCCGGGATGCCGATCCTGGTTCATGATCACAACTTCATCCGCGATCTTTTGGCGAATTCGGACATCGATCATCTGCTGTTGCCTGCCGATGGCAGCTTTCCCGAACGCGCCGCGGAGATGATCATCGCTTGGCGCGCGGATCCCCACCGTTATGCAGCGGATGCAAGGCGCTGTCGCGAGCGCTTCGACGCGCTGCGGGAGAGGGGCCTCGGTCAGTTCGAGCGGCTGATCGGTGAGCTCGCGCCAACCTCGCGACGGTGCCGTTCCTCGGGCGAGGCGCAGGGTCGTATCGCTCATGGGCATGACTGACCTGCGAGGAGGCAGGCAAGGCGGAGGCCTCGCATTACGGCCGAGGGCCAGCCTCCTGAACAATAGCGAACCGGTCGATCGTGCTGCTCGGCTCGGAATCGTTCGGGACCGATTGCACCGCGACCTCGAGTCTCATCGGGCCAACGGTGATCAAAGCGTAGTGGTGCGCTGAATCGTCTCGCGCGGCAATGAACTCCTGTTGCCCGCCGGTAAAACGTGAAAAATCGCCGCCGATGTCCGAACGCTTGCCGCTCGGGCTTATCTTGGCATAGATCGTGCCGACTCCCGCTGGAGTGGTGTTTGGATCGCGGCTGGCGATCGAGGGCACCGCCGTCGCGCCTCTCAGCGGAAAGGTCCGCTCGAAATTTTGATCATGACCGCTGAGATGCAGGTCGACCCGGTGACGGTCGAGTACCGGAATCAGCCGGTTTTGCACCTCCGGGCTCGCGGGATGGCTGTGGCCGTGCGCAAAGATCGGCTGATGTTGATAGACGATCAGCCAGCGTGCTCCAGCCGCCCGTGCGGCCGCCAGATTTTCATCCAGCCAAGCCACATCCTTGGGGTCGAGCGTCTTGAGCGGAGCATAGAACGCGGCGAAGTGCGCGGCTCCGATCTTGAAGGAATAGCACTTTCCCTGGCGCCCGAGAGGATGGGAAAAGCGCGGCTCCCAATCGCTGAATCTCTCGACCAGATCCACCTCGTGATTGCCGTACTGAGCCATCAGCGGAATTTCGGCCAACAGCGGCTGCATCTGCCGGAACCAGGCATCGATTCCTGGGGCGATTGCCTTGAACCGCGGATCCTTGTCGCAATAGGCATAGTCGCCACCGCCGAGAAGCAGCAACGGGCGTGCCTGCCGCAACTCCTGAAGGATCCGTTGCAGCCCGTCAACTTTGCCGCCCGGCCGAGCGACCACGCCGGTGTCGCAGAAGAAGCCGAAGGTAAAGGTTTCGGCCTGGCCCCATGGCGCGGTACCGGTGACGAAGACCGGACTCGTCAAATCGCCCTTTGGCGTGCGTATGATGACACGATACTCATACTGTGTGCTGGCGGAAAGGCCATGCAATTGCGCCGTGTGCAGCAAACCGCCTATGCCGGGAGAGGGGATGCTGTGGCTTGAGACGCCTCGCCAGGAGGAACCGCTCGTCCGATATTCGACGAGACCCTCCCCTGGTCCCGGGGCAACCCATCGCACCGTCAGGCTTGTGGCAGGGTCGTCGCTCCAGGAAAGATGGATCTGCTCGGGAGGGCCTACATGCGGCCGGTAGGCCAGTCGCGCCAGATCGAGGCGCAATCGCCTGGAACGATCCCGCCATTCCTTTCGGATTCGCCGAACAGTACGGCGCAGCGCTGATGCGGATGGTCCGGCCTGGGCATGAGCCGGTGAGGCCTGCGCAATTCGTTCGGCATCTGAGAGCGACGACATCGATCCTGGCATCTCCGCATCAACAATAACGCTTCGGCAACTGGGTGCGGGTCGCTGCACTCCGGGGTACTCCCGGCGTCGAACCGTCCGGGGCGCTTCGGGGCAATCGAATTATGCGACATTACGTCCCTGGAGAGTACCTGGTTGCGGTTTCGCGCGCGGGCTCCGTAGTGGGCACGGTCCTTGACGATAGGCCGCGCGCGGGCACAATAGCTGGAAAGACGCCTTCTAAATCCCGCCGTTTGCGCTCCGGACCCCCGGGGCCCACAAGTCCGAAGGAGCCCGACATGAACCAGGAAGTCATCGTCACCTGCGCCGTCACCGGCGCGGGAGACACGGTCGGCAGGCATCCGGCCATTCCGGTGACCCCCAAGCAGATCGCCGATGCGGCGATCGAGGCTGCGAACGCGGGTGCGGCTGTGGTTCATATCCATGTCCGCAATCCCGAGACCGGCAAGGGCAGCCGCGACCCGCGCCTCTACCGCGAGGTGGTCGAGCGTCTGCGGGCGAGCAACGTGGATATGATCATCAATCTTACGGCCGGCATGGGCGGCGATCTCGAGATCGGTGAGGCCGATCCGATGAAGTTCGGGCCTGGTACGGACCTGGTCGACGCGCTTGAGCGGTTGATCCATGTGGAGGAACTTCGGCCCGAGATCTGCACGCTTGATTGCGGCACGCTCAATTTCGGCGATGGTAACCTGATCTATGTCTCGACACCGACCCAGTTGCGGCAAGGCGCCAAGCGCATTCGCGAGTTGGGAGTAAAGCCTGAACTGGAGGTGTTCGATACCGGCCATCTCTGGTTCGCCAAGCAATTGGCGAAGGAGGGGCTGCTCGATCAGCCGGCAATGTTCCAGTTCTGCCTTGGCATACCCTGGGGCGCCGCGGCCGACACCATCTCCATGAAGGCGATGAAAGATTCCTTGCCGGAAGGTGCGGTCTGGGCGGGCTTCGGCATCGGCCGCATGCAGATGCCGATGGTAGCTCAGGCGGTGCTGCTCGGCGGCAATGTCCGCGTTGGGCTTGAGGACAATCTCTATCTTGATAAGGGCGTCTTCGCCACCAACGGAAAGCTGGTGGAGAAGGCGATCAAGATCATCGAGCTCCTGGGAGCGCGTCCGGTGACGCCCTCGGAGGCACGCAAGAAGCTGGGTTTGAAGCCACTCTGAAGAGACCCCATGGGGAAAAGTTGGTAGGGAGAGCCGAGATGGCGGAGCTGATACGTCGCGTGGCCTTGGTCGGCGGAGGAGTAATCGGAAGCGGCTGGGCAGCGCGGCTGCTCGCTCATGGATTCGAGGTCGTCGCCACCGATCCGGGTCCGGATGCCGAGGCAAAGATGCGGGCGGCGGTAGCGAATGCCTGGCCGGCCTTGGAGCGGGTGGGCCTCAAGCCCGGCGCCGATCCGCGACGCCTGCGCTTCGTCAGGGATATCGAGGAAGCGGTCGTCGATGCGGATTTCGTGCAGGAGAGCGCGCCCGAGCGTGAGGAGCTGAAGCGAAAGCTGCATGCGCGCATCGACGCGGCGACGAACCCTCATGTAATCATCGCCTCCAGTTCCTCGGGCCTGTTGCCGAGCCGCATCCAGGCCGATTGCAAGCACCCCGAGCGCATCGTCATAGGGCACCCCTTCAACCCGGTCTATCTCCTGCCGCTGGTCGAGGTTTTGGGCGGCGAGAGGACCGGCCCGGATGCGATCGACCGCGCCATGGGCTTCTACCGGTCCGCCGGCATGCATCCTCTGAAGGTGCGGAGCGAGATTCCGGGGTATATCGCGGACCGCTTGCAGGAGGCACTTTGGCGTGAAGCGCTGCATATGGTTGCAGAAGGAGTGGCTAGCACCGACGAGATCGACGATTCGATCCGCTTCGGGCCGGGCTTGCGCTGGTCGTTCTTCGGCACCTGCCTCATCTTCCACATGGCTGGTGGGGATGACGGCATGAAGCACATGCTGGCCCAGTTCGGCCCGGCACTGGAGTTGCCTTGGACAAAGCTCAAGGCGCCGAAGCTGACGGAGGAGCTGTTCCAGCGCATGGTTGAAGGTACGCAGGCCCAGGCAAGAGGACGCTCGGTCAAGGAACTCGAGCGCTTTCGAGATGACTGCCTCATCGCCGTGCAGGGCGCGATCGCGGCTGTGAAGAAGAAGCACGGCCTGCCGCCGGATTTCTGAGATGGAGTTCGGTCTCACCTCGGAACAGCGGTTGCTCGTCGAGAGCCTCAGGGCCTTCGTGGAGAAAGAGCTGATTCCGCATGAGGAACTGGTCGAACGAACCGACACTTTGCCGCTGGAGCTGGCCGCGGAGATCCGCCGCAAGGCGATCGAGGCGGGCTTCTACGCCGCCAACATGCCCGAGGAGCTTGGCGGCGGCGGTCTGGACAATGTTTCGATCGCACTACTAGAGCGGGAATTGGGTCGCACCAACTATGCGCTGCACTGGACGGTGGCGCGTCCGAGCAACATCCTGCGCGCCTGCCAGGGCGAGCAGATCGAGAGATATCTGAAGCCGACCATACGCGGCGAACGCGTCGAATGCCTGGCCATGACCGAGCCCGGCGCCGGCTCCGATCTCCGCTCGATGACCACCCGGGCGGTGCGCGAGGGCGATCACTATATCATCAATGGTCGCAAGCATTTCATCAGCCATGCCGATGTCGCCGACTATGTGATTCTCTTCGCGGCAAGCGGCGTGGAGGAAACCAGGCGTGGCGCCAAGAAGAAGATCACCGCCTTCCTCGTAGACAAGGGAACCCCGGGCTTCGAAGTTGCGCCTGGCTATCACAGCGTCTCCCATCGCGGCTATCACAATAGTCAGCTTGTGTTCACAGATTGCAGGCTGCCTATCTCGCAGATTCTGGGCGAGGAACATCGCGGCTTCGAGGTGGCCAACGATTGGCTCGGCAATACGCGTCTGCAGGTGGCGGCGACTTGCGTCGGCCGGGCGCAGCGCGCGATCGAGCTGGCGAGCGAATGGGCGGCGAGTCGCAAGCAGTTCGGTCAGACCATCGGAAAGTATCAGGGCGTTTCCTTCAAGCTTGCCGACATGGCGGTGGAATGCGCGGCGGCCGAACTTTTGACCTTGCAGGCGGCCTGGAAGCTGGATCAGGGCACCATGACCGATCAGGACGCCGCCATGGCCAAGCTCTATGCAACCGAGATGCTGGGCCGCGTCACCGACCAGGCGATTCAGATCTACGGCGGCATGGGTCTGATGAGCCTGTTGCCACTGGAGCGGCTGTGGCGCGATGCGCGGGTCGAGCGCATTTGGGATGGAACTTCGGAGATCCAGCGACACATCATCAGCCGCGCGATGCTAAGGCCGTTGGAAAAGGATTAGGGCCTGCACTCAAAGACGCCTTGGCCAGAGAGCTGCGGACTCGTGATAGGCTGAGTTCGCGCGGGAATCGCGTTCAGCGCCGCTTGGCCGCCATGCATGCTGCCGAATTGATCGGATCGTTATCGACGAGCCGCCCACCGCCTGAGCGCGCGAAGCACAACCCCATGAAGATCGTGACGCGCTGGGAACCGCGTTGATCGTCTATTCCAAATGGATCATTTCCCTCTTGAACGGAACGCCCTCGGAAGGAGGCGCATCCATCTCCCGGGCCGACCTGTGGCCGGCATAGACGGCCGCCGCGATCGTCGAGGGCGCCAAGCAATCGCCGATGCGCGTCACCAGGCGAATTCCCGCCGCCTGGGTCCGGTCGGGATCGGAGGCAAGTTCGTGAAACAGGGCATCATTGGGAAGCCGCATGGTCACCATAAGCAGGGCGGAGCAGGGCAATATGCGCTCGCGACCGCTATGAACGTGGTGAATGCGCACCTCGCCCGGCGCCGCAGACACGAGGCCATGCTTTTCGATGATCTTGACGCCGATCTGGTATAGGCGCTGCTCGATAAATTCCTGCTCCAGGGTCGCATAGCTCCATTTCGAAACATCCGAACTCGGCGTCACCAGCGTCACTTCCAACCCATCGAGTCGTAACTTTTCCGCGAGCACACCGCCCATATAGTAGCGGTCGTCGTCATAGATCACGACCGGGCCGTCCAACCGTTTTCCGGCAAAGATATCCTCCGGTGTGTAGATGTTCGCCTCGGCCAACCCCGGTACCGGCTCGCCGCGCCACCGACCGACGCCGTCACGACGCCAAGTTCCGCCCGTCGCCAGTACAATCTTGGGAAATCCGAACTCCAGCACTTGGCTCGCGTTGAGGTCACTCTCGAGATAGATTTGAACGTTGGTCATGCGTTGAATCTGTTGCACGCGGTAGTCGCGCACGCGGCCCCAGGTCGCCAATCCGGGTAGCCGGCTCTCATCCGCGACACGCCCGCCAAGAACATTCCGTGCTTCGGCCAGCGTGACCTCGTACCCGCGCTGTCCCAACGCTCTTGCGCATTCGAGCCCGGCAGGACCCGCGCCGACGACCAAAATCCTGTCGTCCGAGGCCCGCGTTGGAATCATCTCGGGATGCCATCCCTTCCGCCATTCCTCGCCGATAGTCGGATTCTGCGTGCAACGCATGGGCACGATCGTGAAATCGGAGGAGACGCAAATATTGCATCCGATGCATTCCCGGATGTCGTCGATCCGTCCTTCCTCGATTTTTCGTGGCAGAAAGGGATCGGCGATCGACGGCCGCGCGGCGCCGACGAAATCCAACACGCCGCGCCTGATCTGAGAGACCATCGTGTCGGGCGAAGTGAATCTGCCGACGCCCACGACCGGTTTCTTGGTGACGGTCTTCACGAACGAGACGAATTGCTCCTGCGATCCTTCCTCGCCGAAGCGCGATGGCATGGAATCCCGTCGCCATTCCCTGAGGTTCACATCCCAGACATCCGGCAGATCGGACAGCATCTCGATGACCGCACGCGATTCCTCCATGTCAGCTTCACCGTCAGGTCCGATTGGATCGTCCACCGTAAAGCGTAGTGCCACCGCGCAGGATGCGCCCACGGCCTCGCGCGTATCCTCCAAAACCTCGCGCAGCAACCGCACCCGGTTCTGCAGGCTGCCGCCATACTCGTCCGTGCGCCGGTTGAGGGTTCGCGAGAGAAAGTCGCCGTTGAGCGAGGTCCCGGCGCGGCAATAGACGTAGATGATGTCGAAGCCGGCCCGTTTCGCCCGTAAGGCAGCGTCCCGATGCCATCGGCGATAGGCCTTGATGTCGGACCTGTCCATGGCGCGCGCCTGCGCCGGGTAGTCGCCCGCATGGACCGGCTGGTGGGACACGGCAATCGGGATCTCGCGGCTGTAGAGGCAAGCATCCCGAGGGCCGACGTGAACCAGCTCGATGCCGGCCAATGCGCCCTGTTCATGAATGCCCTCGTTCATGCGCGCGAAGACCGGGATGTCGCGGTCGTCCCACAACCGTCCTTCGATGAGCGGAGACATATCACCCGAGGGGTGAATGTCGGTTTCCTCCGTGCAAACGACTGCCCAACCGCCCTCGGCCTTCATGCGGCGCATGGCGGCCATAGTGCTTGGGTAGCTCATGCCCATGCCGTTGCAATGAGGGACTTGGAAGAACCGGTTCTTGGCGGTGACGGGGCCAATACGGACCGGCTCGAACAGGATATCGTAGCGGGGATCGCGCGGCATCTATTCAACCCTCAAGGGTGTTCTGTGGAAGCCCGGTGACGACCGTGTGCGTGCGCCTGGTTGCCGACGATGCGGGCGATCCGGTGAAAGCGGCCACCCCTCATCTGATCGGTGAACAGCTCCATCCCACGGTGTGGTGGATGACGTACCACTCCCGAGTGCTGATTATATCATTCGTCAAACTCCCGGTCGTGCGGAACCCGAGCGCGGCTACTCTCCGGGGTATCGAGCTCGCGGGCGTAACGGTGCCCCGCATAGACCGCGGCGGCGATGATCGCCGGCGCCTCGCAGTCGCCTATCCGCCGCAAGGACTTGGGGGCGCCCTCGGCACCAGCCGCCAATCGCTCGAACACCGTCCAATAGAGCCCGTCATTGGGCTGCCGGGCCGTAACCAGCACCAGGGACTCCGCCGCGATCCGCCGAGTTCGTCCCGTGTAGGCGCAGGCCAGCAGCGCCTCGCGGCCGTCGAAGCCTCCAAGTCCGTGGGCCGTGATGATCTCGACCCCGAGATCCAGAAGTCGCCGCTGGCTGCGAACCTGTTCGGCCGTGTAGCTGCTCCAGGCACCGGTCTTGTTCTCGGGCGTAACCAGGGTCACCGGCGCCGCCACGGCGTGGATCCGTTCCGCGATGACAGAGGCCATATAGTAGTGGTCGTCGTCGAACACGACCACCCGGCCCTCGGGCAACCGCCCGGCCATCACATCGTCGGGGGTAAAGATCCGCTCCGCCGGTCCGGGATCGGCGATTCCTGCCGGATGGAAGCGGCCGAACCCGTCGCGCCGCCATGTGGCACCGGTCGCGATTACCACGTGATCGGCCCCGACCGCGAGCACGTCGTCCACGCCGAGCTCACTTTCCCGGTAAACCTCGACGCTGGTCATACGTTCGATCTGCTGCAACCGGTAGTCGCGAACGCGCGCCCATTCGCTCAGGCCCGGCAAGCGCGCCTCCAGCGTGACCCGGCCGCCGAGCTCGTGACCGGCCTCGGCGAGCATGACCCGATAGCCCCGCTGGCCCAAGGCACGCGCGCATTCCAGACCGGCGGGCCCGGCGCCGATGATCAGCACCTTCGCATCCGAGCCCTTGGTTTCGATCTTCTCGGGATGCCAGCCGCGTCGCCATTCCTCGTTCATGGTCGGGTTCTGTGTGCACCGGATGGGCACGCTCTGACCGTCTCCCGAATAGCAAATGTTGCAGCCGATGCACTCGCGGATGTCTTCGAGGCGACCCTCCTCGATCTTCTTCGGCAGGAATGGATCGGCAATCGAGGGTCGGGCCGCGCCGATGAAATCGACGATGCCGCGCATCACCTGACTGACCATGGTGTCCGGCGAGGTAAAACGACCGACCGTCACCACGGGTTTCGAGGTCACCGACTTCACGAAAGCCATGTAGGGCTCGAGCGCGCCTTCCTTGACGAAGCGAGAAACGCCCATCTCGTACGAATAATCGGCGATGTTGATGTCCCAGAGGTCCGGCAGCTCGGCCAGCATTTCAAAGATCTCGCGTCGCTCACCCTGGATCGGCGCGCCGTCTTCACCGACGGCGTCGTCTGCCGCGAATCGGACGGCGACGGCGCAGCGATCGCCGACGGCATCTTTGGTCTCCTCGATCAGCTCGCGGACCAGGCGGACCCGGTTCACCAGACTGCCGCCGTATTCGTCGTTCCGGGTATTGAATTCCGGCGAGAGGAAATGGGCCAGCAGGTAGCCGTGGGTCGCATAGACATAGACGATGTCGAAGCCCGCCGTCTTGGCCCGCAGGGCCGCTTCGCGATGCCACTTTCTCAGAGACCGGATGTCCGCCTTGTCCATGGCCCGGGTCTGGTAGGGATTGCCCGCATGGTTGGGCACGGAGTTCACACCCAGTGGAACTTCGCGAGTGAAGAGGTTGGCGCTACGGGCGCCGCCAAACCAAAGTTCGGCCCCGGCCAGCGCGCCGTGCTCATGCACCTTTTCGGTCATCAGCGCGTGCGCCTTGACGTCGGCCTGGTCCCAGAGGCTCGCATAGGGGAAAGGCAAGTCGTCGGAGGTCGGGTGGATCGAGCAGTACTCGGTGCAGACCACGGCCCAGCCGCCCTCCGCCTTCATGCCGCGCAGTCCCGCCAGCATCCGGGGTCGGAGCCAGCCGAGCCCGGTGCAGTGCGGCACCTGATAGAAGCGGTTCTTCGCCGTGACCGGGCCGATCTTCACCGGCTCGAACAGGATGTCGTAGCGTGGATCGCGTGACATGGAGCCTAGGCCGCCGCGGCCTTTGCATTAAAGATGACGTAATACTTGCGTGTGGTTTCGGGCATGTGCCAGGTGCACTTCAGTCCCTTGGGGATTACAAAGCTGTCACCGGGTTTGAAGGTTTCGGAATGGCCGGTGTCATCAGTGACGACCACCACTCCGCTTAGGATGAAGGAGAACTCATCGACCGGATAGCTGTCGATCTTCGATGTGCAGGGCGTGCACTCCCACACACCAGCCGTAAGTTGTCCGGTATCGTCGGTGAAGTAGGTGTGGCCAATTTCGGTGGGCTTGCCTTCGATGACGTTTTCGTTTTCCAGATGGCCCCAGAACTGTAGGCCCGCGCCCTCGGGACCTTCGCTGTTCAATCTTATGACAGACGCCTTAGTCATTCCCACCTCCTTGATCTACTTCCATATCCCCCGGCCTAGGCGTCGAGCGCGATGTGCTCGCGCCGGAATGGTAGGTCTGGATCGGCCGGCGGGGCATCCAGTTCCCGCGCCGCCCGGTGGCCGTCGTAGACCGCCGCCGCGATCGTCGCAGGCACGTCGCAGTCGCCGATCGCCCGAACCGACGCGATGCCTGCCGCGCTCAGCCTGTCATCGACCGCCGTCAACGCCAGGTACAGCTCGTTGTTCGGGATGCGCGAGGTGACCA
>DASPGI010000096.1:0-3450 GCA_035620695.1 Alphaproteobacteria bacterium | reverse complement strand
ACTCGGATGAGCACAACAGGCGCGACACGGCGATGGCACCACATGCGTTGCCGAGGCGAGCACTCGTTTCCAGCGTCTCCCCGGTGAGATAACCGCGCAGGAAGCCGGCCATGAAAGCGTCGCCCGCGCCTAGGACGTTGTAGATCTCGACAGGGAACCCTGGGCCGGACACGCCATCCTCGATCCGCTCCGGAATGGGACCGGCAAAGACGGCGCAGCCCATCGGCCCCCGCTTCAGCACCAGAACAGCCTTCGACAGATCACGCACGCGTTGGAGTGCTTGCAGCGGGTCGTTCTGGCCGGCGGCGATGCGCATCTCCTCCTCGGTGCCGACAATCAGATCGCAGAGCGGCAGGACATCCTGCAGGGTGGCGGTGACGCGTTCGGAGGCAATATAGCGCTCGCCCCCGGCATCGTGCCCGGCTAGATCCCACAGGTTTGGGCGGTAATCGATGTCGAAGACGATCTTGGTCCCGGCCGCCTGAGCCAATCCGATGGCCTTGCGCTGAGCGGCCGCGGGCTTCGGGCGCGAGAAATGGGTGCCGGTCACGACGATGGCTTTCGCGCGGGCGACGAGCGTGGGATCGATGTCCTCCTCGCCCAAGGCCATATCAGCGCAGCGCTCGCGGTAGAAGATCAGGGGAAAGGTGTGCTCGTCGCGAACGCCAAGGAGAACCAACGCGGTTAGGCGATCGGGATCGGTGCCGACGCCCGACACATCGACGCCCTCGCGGCGCATTTGTTCGCGAATGAAACGCCCCATGGGTTCGTTGCCGACCCGCGTGATGATGGCGCTCTTGAGGCCGAGCCTAGCGGCGCCGATGGCGATGTTCGCCGGACATCCGCCGACCGACTTGGCGAAGCTCGCCATATCCTCGAGCCCGCCGCCGATCTGCTGGCCATAAAGGTCAACCGAAGCTCGGCCGATGGTTACGACATCGAGGTCGACCGTCATATCGAGCTCGGTAGCGGAATACCGCCGTCGAGGTCGAGGCCGCCGACATGTCCTTTGCGCCAAACGAGCAAGGTACGTTTCCTCAAGGAGCGATGCAGTGGCCCGCCTGCAACGCCATGCGGGCTAGATTACTGAACCCCAAGCGGGCATAGGTGAGCGGGTGTGCCTTCTTGGGATCTTGCTCCGCCTCGACGATCAGCCAACCGGCATAGTCGGCCTGCCGCAGGAGGGAGAATATGGCGGGGAAATCCAGCGAGCCATCGCCGGGAACGGTAAAGACGCCATCGAGAACCGCCTGCATGAAGCTGGCGTCGTTACGCCGCGCGGCATCGAGGATCGAACGGCGCGCGTCCTTGCAATGGACATGGACTACGCGCTTGGCATGCCGACGCGCCAGCGCCACCGGATCACCTCCGGCAAAGGCGCAGTGGCCGCTATCGAAAAGGAGACCCACATCGGGTCCCGTTTCCGCCATCAGGCGATCGATCTCCTCGTCGGTCTCGACGATCGTTCCCATATGGTGATGAAAGGCCATGGCCACGCCGAACGAATGCATCCGCTGGGCGAGCTTGGTCAAGTCCTCGCCGTAGCGTGGCCAGTCGGCTGCCGAGAGCTTGGGGCGCCGCGAAATAGGGGCGAAAAGATCGCCCTCCGACCGCCGCGACGTATCGGCATAGATGATGTGGCAACAGCCCATGTCACGCAACAATGCCAGATGCGCATGAACGGCCTGCCACTCCCTTTCGAGGCCGAGATCGAGCAGATGCCCGTCGTACCAGCCGGACACCAGGTCGAGATGGTGTCGGGCCAAGATTAGCCGCAGCTCATCGGCAGAGCGAGGAAACTTCCCACCCATCTCGATACCTGAAAAGCCTGCCAGCCGAGCCTCGGCCAAGCAGATTTCGAGCGGGATGTCCCCGCCCAGTTCTGGCAGATCGTCGTTGCTCCAGACGATCGGGTTGATACCAAGGCGGACGACCATGCAGAAGCAACCTCGATGCCAATCGCGATACTGTTGGCCGCCCTCGGGAACGCAGGCGGTCGAACGGCTGCGCCAGCTACGATCCGCAATAGACGGTCCATTTATTCCCCTTGCGGGAATGTGTATTCCACACGATTATGAGACCCAGCGCAAGATCGCCGAAAGCATCAGGTGCATGACCAGACACACGGATTACGACGGCTTGAAGCTGGCCATCGCCGTACAGCACGCGCGGCTGCCAAAGCGGCTGCGCCAGATTGCCGAGTTCGCCATCGCCTTTCCGAACGAAATGGCGCTAGAGACAGTCGCCGAGATATCGCGCCGCGCGAAGGTCCAGCCATCGAGCCTGGTTCGTTTCGCCAAGCATTTCGGCTTTGCTGGTTTCAGCGACATGCAGCGGATCTTTCGGTTGCGCCTGGTCGATCGGACCGGCAGCTACTCCGAACGCATACGCGAGGCTGGGTCCGGCCGCGATGACGGCAGCTCGCCGTTGGGAATTATGAACGAGCTGATCGGCGCCATTACGGCATCATTGCAGGAACTGCGCCAGGATGTGCGCCAGGCGGATCTGGAGGCGGCGGTCGATTTGTTGGCGGAGGCGCACGTTATCGGGCTGGTCGCGCAGCGCCGGTCGTTCCCAATCGCCGCCTACATGGCCTATGCCCTGAGCCATCTCGAACGTCGCGCGGTGCTTATCGATGGCGTCGGCGGTCTGGCCGCGGAGCAGGCCCGCCTGGTCGGAGCGGGTAGTGCTCTCATTGCGGTCAGTTTCTCGCCCTACGCGCCGGAAACCTTAGCAGTTGTCGATCTAGCCCGCGTTCAAGGAGCGCAAATCATAGCCATTACCGACAACACGCTAAGCCCCCTGGTCTCGAGGGCCGATGTCCATTTCGAGATCAGGGAGGCCCAAATCCGGGGTATCCGCTCGGTGGCCGCGGTGAATTGCGTGGCGGTATCGCTTGTCGTTGCCCTGGGTCAGCGGCTGGAGCAGTCGATCGGGCAGAGCAAGGCCACTACCGGTTCTCGCTCGCAGACGGCGCGCAAACGCCGCTTGGCGGTAGTTGCGAGAGCTAAATGAATGTTCTATGCTGAACGCACAATAGAATGAATGAACTGTCACGTCGAACCGGGGTAGCGATGGCCGCGCCATAGGCGACCTGCTTCGGCGACAAAGGCGCTTCGTTAGATCGGGTGGTCTTGGAGATCGAGAGCAGGACGGCATGAAGATCGGCATGCTCACGGACAGCCTCGCCGACCTGGATTTCGATTCGATGCTCGACCTGTCCGCCGACTATGGCATTGAGTGCTTGGAGTTCGGATGCGGCAATTGGTCGACCGCGCCGCATATCCGACTGGACGTGATGCTGGAAAGCGAATCCGAGCGACGCGAGTTCGCGGCGAAACTTGCCGACCGCAGGCTTGGGATTTCGGCGCTGAACTGCTCGGGTAATCCGTTGCATCCCGGCGTCGAGGGCAAGAGGCAGCATGAGGTGACACTCAAGACTTTCAAGCT